>VSNR01000021.1 GCA_009774345.1 Lachnospiraceae bacterium
CTCCTTATATTTCGTTTGCTAGGTTTTATTATATCACTATTTTTAACAAATTTTCAAAGGCATTTTTCAACAAAATATACAACTTGCATCATTGTAAAAAATAACCATAAGGATATTCTCTTCATTTCGTCGTATCTTTAAAATTTGGTGGAGTACAGTGTATTGGGTGTGGTACAATTGAGTTGATAAATCAAAGGAGAAGGACAATGATAAAAAATATTTATAAAAAGAACAGATACAAGTTTTTGCTCAGCCTGATTCCGGTGGTTATTGTTGGTGTCATGGCTCCCTTACGTTCCTATATGATGCAGCTTTTGATTGATTCTACAAATTATAGGGAGCTGTTGGAAAAATGCCTTATCGCCATTGTTTTCAGCATAGGAGTCTTGATCTTTGAGTGGGCAAGCAAGAAGAGTCAGGCAATAGTGGTGCGGAATATTGAGAAAGATCTGCGCAATCAATTGATGCATCAGCTGTTTTATATTTCTGCCAGTCAGTTTGAAAAAAAGGGGCTGGCATATTATCTTTCAAAATTTACCACAGATATAAAAATCATATTGGATAGCGGAGTCAACAATGTATATGGCATGATTATGCAATTTGTCTTTCTGGTTGTCGCTGTCATCTACTTACTTTGGGCAGAACCGTTTATTCTATTGATTGTAGCCGCAGTCAGTATTGTACAGTTTGGGATTCCGAACATATTGAAAAAGAAAATCGCCTCCTCAACAAAAGAGTATACAGAAGCCCTTGAGGTTTATCTGGACGGGATAAAAAGCGATTTAGGAGGTCATACGGTCATAAGAACCTTCGATGCAGGAAAACAGATTTTAGGAAAGCAGGAAAAGCTAAGCGATTTCGTATGCAGAAAAAATGAATATGCCTCTCAAACGCTATATTGGGCACAGGCGTTAGCCTCTTTTGTAAACAATGGGGCTTTTCTGATTGTTTTGGCGAGCTGTATGTTCTTTGTTATGGCAGGAAGAATCACGGTTGGCGAAGTAGTAGCAATCACGAATATGATGAATTTCGTTTTAACACCCTGTAAGACAATTGCCAATGGAATGATTCAGTTAAAGGCAATGGAGAAGGTAAAAGCGGAATTTACAGCTTTGTTGGAACAGGAAAGTGAAAACGAAAATAAAAAGACTATTGATGAAAATATATGGGAAATCTGTCTGGACACTGTCCATCAAAAAATCAGCGAAAGCTTTTCGCTGGACAATCTGACATTGACCTTTGAGAAAGGTAAGAAGTATGCTATTGTTGGTAAAAGCGGAAGCGGAAAATCAAGTATTATTCAATTACTTACAGAGTATGGGGCGGATTATACAGGCCGGGTTCTAGTTAATGGACAGGAGCTGTCAGGACTTAACAAGGAAAGTATCATGCATGTCAGTCCGGTCTGCCATCAACAAACCTACATATTCAACGACACAATTTTCAACAATGTCGCCTTATATCAGAATTATTCAAAAGCCGAGGTCATTGAAGCACTGCGGAAAGCAGGCATCTATGATACTATTCAAAAGCTTCCAGAGGGAATAGAGGAAACAATTCAGGAGAACGGGAAAAATTTTTCAGGCGGTGAATTGCAGAGAATTGCTTTGGCAAGGCTTTTTTTAAGAAATAAGACAATGACATTTCTTGATGAAATTACGTCGGGACTTGACAATGCTACTGCTTTTGAAATTGAAAAAAGACTGTTGGATGAGGATATGACGATTATCAATATTACGCATAGATATCATAACGCACTTATGCAAAAATATAATGAAATTATTGTGATGGATACCGGTAAAATAGTAGAAAGAGGAAAATTTGATGAATTAATGGAAAAAAGGGGGGAATTTTTCTATTTATACAAGATTACTTCACCCTCTTTTGACAAATGCCCGTAAACCTTCTATAATAAATAGTATTAATATTGAAAGGTAAGATGATTATGAGCAAATTTAATGCAAGCCACATCGCAATTCCAACCATCCTGAAAGTAGAGCCCGACGCATTAGACCAGATTGGCATGTACCTGAGCGGGCACAGCTTCCAAAAGGTTGTGATTTATTTCGGAAACGGTTTAATCGACATGTTCGGGTATAAAGTCCTCGAATCGCTGAGGGACGCCCAGATCGAAGTGCTCGAATACTGCGAGCTGGACACCGTCAACATGGATGACATCATCAATCTGGCATTCGGACTGCCAAACGCCACACAGGCTGTCATCGGGCTTGGCGGGGGCAAGGTCATTGACGCTGCAAAATACATCGGTTTCCTGCGCAAGCTGCCGTTTATCAGTGTCCCCACCTCGGCATCCAGCGACGGATTTTCCAGCGCCAGCGCTTCCCTGATCGTAAACGGCCGCAGAAATTCCGTTCCCGCGCGTCTGGCATTCGGCATTATCGCAGATACCACGGTCATCAAAAGTGCACCGCAGAAATTTCTGTACTCGGGCATCGGGGACATGGTGTCCAAAATCACCGCGCTCTATGACTGGAAGTTTGAGGAGGCACACGGCGTCTCACAGGTCAACGACTTTGCCCTTATGGTTGCCAAAAAAGCGGTAAACAGCTTTGTGCGCACACCGTTTGAAAGCATTCAGGACAACCTGTTCTTAAAGGAACTGCTCGACTCCCTCGCCATGAGCGGCATCGCAAACGAGATTGCCGGCAGCAGCGCGCCCACAAGCGGAAGCGAGCATCTGATTTCCCATGCGTTGGATAAAATACTGGAAACACCGCAGCTTCATGGTATTCAAGTCGGTATCGCCACCTATCTCATGAGCCGCGTACACGACCACCGCTGGCAGCGGGTGAACACTGTTTTCACCGAAACCGGATTCTGGGACTATACCGCGACCCTCCATCTCGACGTGGAGGACTACATCAAGGCGATTGACCTCGCACCCTCCATCAAGCCGTTCCGCCACACCTACCTCCACGAGGAGCAGTACCGCGAGCTGGCAAAGAAACTGCTCACTGAAGATGATACCCTGAAAAAAGTTTTTCATCTGTAAAATATTGAAACAACACAAAAATTCTCCCAAAACTGTATCCTATCAGTTTCGGGAGAATTTGTTTAATTTTCTATTGCTTTTACAAAAGGAAATTCTTCAATCAAATTTTTATTCATCTCCATCATGCTAAGAATCCTGCTCGCCGCTCCAGATGGATGATTTGTTCCTGCTTCCCATGCTTCAATTGTTTTGTCTGAAACACCTATATAGCTTGCAAACGTTTTCTGGGACATTCCCGTGGATTTTCTAATTCGCTTAACCTCCTCTGCCTGATATTCTTTTACCGGAATAACTGTCACTCTGCTTCGCGTCAGCTTGCTTTCTTTACTCTTTGCATCTTCCACTGCTTCGTTCAGACCAGCCATAATACTCTCATACACGCTTCCCATACCATCACCTCCTACAAACTTTCTTTTAAAAGCTCTATCATTTTTTTAATTTCATTCCGCTCAGCATATGATAAATTATCTTTTTCACTCTTGGCATATACTGTTATCCAATATATTGTCTCTTCAATAACAAAATCAACATAGCATACTCTGACACCGCCGCTCTTGCCTTCATTTTCAAAGGAAAAACGCATCTTCCGCAACCCGCCTGTTCCTTTTATTACTGGAAACATGCTAGAATTATTTAATAATTCCAGTTCCAAAATCCTCAAATCTTTATCGCCAAATCCCAATTTATCCCAATTTTTAGAAAACTCTTTTGTCTGTATAAATGTTCTTGTCATTTGTTCCTCTCTTTCGATTACATAATACCCTATTAAATAGGATATTGTCAAGTAACAGATGTGCATTTTTTATTCATTTACAACATTCGGCTTCTTTGTTATACTTCTAATTAGGAATTGTAGAGAAATAGACAAGTCAAGATGCGTCAGTTATTTTTCTACAGTTCGTTAGAGCGTGTTTCAAACAAAAATATAAACAATTCTTTTGATATTCGAAAGGAGAAAATACCATGCAGACCATCATTATTAAACTGGACTCCCAAAAACTCGTCAATCCAGATTTAGACATGCGTTACACGATACCCGATTACATTGAAGCGTACACAGACGGAGTAGTCACAGATAACGGCTATGACTACGTAAACGAGGATGGTAACGAGCTTGCGATCTGGCTTGATACACAAGACGCCGCCGCGCAGGTTCAAAACGTCATACACTGCCTAAAGACCAAGCGTTTTTGTGGCAACGATTTATCGCAGACAGCACAAATCTATATCTCAGAGCAGGATTGTGCAAAGATTGACCAATGCACAGAGGTTTCCTTTGTACCTAATTCATCAAAAGAGCTGCATTTGCCGGATTATCTCAAAGTTGCAGCAGAGGAAAATTGCACTAACGTTGCTGTGTGCTTTGATGTTGAAGCGCCCAAACCATATACACTAGGCCAGAAACTAAACACCCTCAACGAACAGGCATATATGAACGGCTATAACTGGGAAGCTCTTCTGATTTGCTGTCTGGAAAAAAATCTGCCGGATTTGCTGGAAGGACTAGAATCAGATCCCGAAGCTGGAAGCTATGTCGCTCTTTATGAAAATACACCAGACAACATAGAAAGAGCCAATCGTCTTGCAGACTTCATCGCCTATCTGGTTGAGGATGAAGAGGACTTGTGCCAGCTTGTGCGCGAAGACGGCGAGACGGTTGAAATTGAATGGGATTAATTAAACTAAAATACAAACACCTTTTCCAGATTTCCATAGGCAGCAGCATTCCCAATCCGTGTGCAGATGTCCGGCAGCGCCATCATCATATACTGACGGATGGACGCCTCTTCTGCAAAATGATGCATCAAAAATGCTGCTGCCATTTCGCTGATTTTTTCCTGAAGACCATGGTTTGCTTCCAGCCCTGAAATCTTCTCTAAATCTGCCTTGCATAGCTTGTCTGACAGCTTCTTTCCAGTAAGGAGATGTCCCATCACATTTGCAAAAACGATCGCGGCAAGATTCTCTGGCAGCTCTGCATAATCGGCACAATACGCGTACAGCACCTCCCTCACATACGTTTCGCCAAAGGTTGCCAGAAACTGTTGTTCTGCCACAATACTCCTCACATACAGATCCACAAGATCAATTCCCTGATACTGTGCCAAATCTGACAAAACAGGATAATCCAGTGTCAATAATGCATTCTGCGGCTCAAACTGCGCATCGTAATGCTGAAAAAAAGCCGGCAGTCCTTTTTCCCAGAAATCTGCAAGATACACATTTCCATATGCACAAAATGTCTTTTTATGGCACTCGTAAAAGCAAAGCAGCTCCTTTGTCTTTCTGTGTACCAGCTCTGCACCTGCCTTGTAAGCCTGCATGGCGTTTGGCGGGCGGCTGGCCAGTGAAGCCCCGCCGCCCGACTCCATTTCCTGAATACAATAAATCACTGCCCCCATCAGCTGATTGGCCTTCTCATAGGACACGGAACTGCTCTCAATACCTGTGTAGCGTTTGGTGAGCATCGCAACAACCGGAAGCAACTCATTCATATCGTACATTTTCTTCCCCTCTCTTTTCACAAATCATCCGCAGCAATATTCTCTATTTCCAGCACAAATCCCGCAGCGTTTCCAGATACAGTTCCTTGTCCCAGCGCGGCACCTCGTCAAACGCCGCGTATTCACCCCGTCCACCCGTTTTCTGATAACCGCGGTATCCTGCCCTGACCGCCTGTGCAAAAATATCAAGGCAAGTCCCTTCGAGATAATCAAAGTCTCCAAAACATACCGTCTCGAACTGTTCCTTCATAAAATTCAAAAGTTCCTCGTCCGAAATCTCATCGAGCATCTCGTTTTTATACAGAAAAAAGATTTCTTGCAGCCGAACCAGCGATTCTACATAATTGCTCTGGCTGATAAACGCAGAATCGCAAAACTCGTAAATAATCCGCGGCAGAATGCTCTCGCCAAACTCGACACGTTTCTGCTCCATCAGCGTACTTTTGCGCTCCTGCGCCAAAACCTCCGCATCCTGCGCGCTCAGCGTCAGCCCATACTGCTCTGTGTACTGATTCGATTCCATCACCTTCTGAATCTGTGCCCGCTCCAAAAGTGCCATCCAATTTGTACTTTCCATACGCTACCCTCCACTTTTTGCCTAGTGATATTGTTACTGTTCACTGCGTTCCAGTAACAGGCAAAAATCCATGCAAAATTTGCTTCGCAAATGGATTTTTGCTTTTCAAGATGTACGTTTTTTCACGGAATGCGCAGTTCAGCGCATTCCTGACCTGTGAACAGTAACGTGATATTCAGTATATGCTATAAAAGAGCGCATTTCCAGTCTTTTATTTCTGTGATTTTTGTGGTATAATAAGTACAAAGAAAAGGAAAAATAGTTCCTCAGTGCTCCATGTTGACCACCCTTGTCGCAATGCGCTCGCCAAACCGCACATCATGTTCCACGACCAGCATCGTCGGCTTGTACGCCAGAATCAGTTTCTCGATCTGCATTCTGGAAAACACATCCATATAGTTTAACGGCTCATCCCAGATATACAGATGCGCCGGCGTCAGAAGGCTGGCTGCAATCAGCACCTTCTTTTTTTGTCCCTCTGAAAACTCCTCGATATTTTTAGAGAACTGTGCCCTGTCCAGATCAAGCTGTCTGCAAAGGGAGCAGAACAAGCTTTCATTGAATCCCCTTTGTGCACAAAATTGCTGTATACTTCCCCTCAGAAATGAAGTGTCCTGATTTACATAAGAAATCTTTAGCCCCGATGCCGTCTTGAGCAGTCCGCTCTCCACAAAGCTGTCTTTGCACATACCTCTGCTGACGTTCTCTGTCAAGAATGCAGCCCGAAGGACCGCCTGTATCAGACTGGATTTTCCGCATCCATTTTTTCCGTGCAAAAAGACCCGCTCCCCCTGACACAATTCCAGATTCAGATTTTGAAACACAGGTACTTTTGCAGAAAGATATGTCATTTCATAGTCCTTCACCGTCAGCAAGACCTCCTTGTGATGCGGCAGCGCAAAAAGTTTCAAATCAACAGGATTTTCTATATCCTGCAACAATCCCTCCTTCTCCTCGATTTCCCTGTCAATCCGCTCCTCCATCTGTTTGACTCTGCTTTGCATCTTCTTGGTCTTGGCGCCGATATATGCACGCGTGTTCTTGGGACGATCTGGCTCCTTGACCGGGTCAAATCCAATCTTTGTCCGCTCGCTGCGGTCTGCCCACTGCCGCACACGCCCTGATGCTTTTTTGAGCTTGCCGATTTCCTTTTTATGTTTCTCATTTTCTGCCAAGGAAAAGGCATCCTTGCGCCTTCTATTTTCCCACCAGCTTGAAAAATTACCGTTTTGGACCTCAATGGTCTGCCTGTTGAGCACTAATACATGGTCAATGCAGGCATCCAGCAAATCACGGTCATGGGACACAAGGATATAGCTCTTTTTGTTATGCAAATATTGCTTCACATGCTCCCGCGCACACTGGTCAAGATGATTTGTCGGTTCATCAATCAGAAGAAAATCATTTTCTCCCGAAAATAAAACCGCAAGCATTAATTTTGTGCGCTCACCACAGCTTAGTGTCTCAAAAGGCTGATACAAAATCCCTGCATCGGTTTCCAGTTTGTCCAACTCGCACAGAACGCGCCACTGTTCGCAGTCTGGCTTCATGCATGTCAAAAGCTCTGCGCCGCACTTCGACCGCCACGTCTCAGGAATCTGATATGGGAAATAATCAAATATTGTTGATGTGTGAATGGTTCCTGTATATTCATATCTGCCAAGCAGCAGATTTAGGAATGTAGTCTTCCCTTTCCCGTTGCGTCCAATCAGCCCAAGTTTCCAGTCCGTGTCAATTGTAAAGGACATCTGGTCAAAAATTGTATCACTGCTGCCCTCATATGAAAATGTTAAATTCGATACCTGTATCTGCGCCATATTGCAATCCCTCCCTAAATCACCTGCTGCCAGATGATTTCGGATAATGTCCCGCTTCCCCTAATGCATACAGACACATAAAATTGCACGAAAAAAAGAGGTTATGCGAAACATAATCCACTTCTGGCAACATGAAAAACAGTTCAAAAGTTCATCTCATGTTCTCAAAAGTAGATTATCTCCGCATCCTCTCACCTCTCTCATCTAAGATTTCCTGTTATTCCAATTTACTGTCATTATAGAAGTTCTTCTGCCGCTTGTCAACCCCCAGCCTTACAATTTTTCCGATGCGCCTTGAGCTTTTTTAATGCCCACGCGTAGTGGCTCGACGTATTGCTCACAAAATAAGAGCCAAGGGCGCTGTTACCCACCCAGTCAAAGACGCCCTTTGCAAACAGCTCCTCGTTCGTAAAGCCCTCCGCAAGCTGCATGATTTCCCGATGGGACTGTTCGAGCATTTCCTTTGCCTCCTCAAGCGTCGTATTCTGATGTTTCTTCCAGAAAAACACATTTAACTGGCCATACGTCTTCCAATTGTAGGGTTTGGGCAGAAACGGTTTCGCCTCACCCTTCTGGTTTGACGGCACCCAGTCCAGTGTCAGGTTATGCCACTCATGCAGATGTACCAGCACATCCCGCAGATTCTTGTCGCGCTGCCAGTGCGCCTCCTTTTTCTTTTCGTCCCCCGAAAAGTCAAAGGAAGTTGCCAGCTCCTGCTCTGTCATCGAATCAATAAATGCCATCAGGCTTTCATATCCACTGTTTGAAGCCTCAATCAAATCTTTTTTTGTTGTTGGTCTTGCCATATTTTATTCTCCTTTTCCATAATATAGTTTTAATACCCATATAAATACACAACCGCATAACTTTATACTGAGCGGTCAGTCTTTTTGACCGCCAGTATAACTACATTATATCAGATAAAATATGACAACAGCATGTCAGCTTATAATATAAATATCAATTGATTAACAGTTCCTTAAGTGCAGACTATGTAGTTCATGATTCCCTATAGTTTTACATCATTCTCCAGTTCGCGCGCAACGGAAACCGTGTATTCCAGTATCCCTTTGATTGAATTGATATTATCCATATGACTCTTTGCCACATCATTCGCTTCCGTAATAGACTGTGTAATGGATTGCAGATGATTCACAATTGCTGAAAGAGTTGTCTTAATCTCAGTCGCGGAGCTGCCGCTATCCTTTGCCAGTTTCCCCATTTCCGTCGCAACAACCGCGAATCCTTTTCCCGCCTCCCCGCTTCGTGCTGCCTCGATTGATGCATTCAATGCAAGTATGTTGGAATGCGATGCATTGTTACTGATTTTATTCACAACACCTGATGCCTCATTGACATCTTTTTCCACATCGGAAGTCACCTCATTCATATTTGTCAACATACGAAACAAAGTCTCGATTCCGACAATAACATCCTGTACAGAATCATCAATTTCCTGAATCGACTGGCGGAACTTTTCAGCAATCTCACGAACCTTCTCTTTGCCCTCCACAGAATAAGAACATATTACGCAGCCCACTACCTCCCCGCCATCTTTCACAGGTACCAGATTTCCTTCAACCGGAAAGCCCATAACCTCCTTTGGCAAATAGTTGTGTTTTGTAATCCCTTTTGCCACAACCTCATCAAAAATACCACTCGGATCTTCAAACACGGAACCAATCGGCATCTGCGGGGGCAGTCCCGGTGGCAGTGAAAAGCCCTGCACAATATGGTCTTTATCTATAACAGAAATAATCACTTCCTTATCGTAGAGCTGTCTTATCAGATCCAGATTATTAACAATATTCTCCAACTTCTTATTCATACTTATATTCCTTCCAAAACTGTTTTTACCCACACATGTTACTTTCCAATTTTATCCTACCACAATATAGGATTTTTTTCAATTGGTACTGCTTTGCTGCCCTCCAATCACGTTCAATGCCATGCTGTTCACCACCGGGAAACAAATTCCAGTGTTTTCATAAGTGAATCCATTCGGGCTTTCCGTCCTTGCTCTTTATTTTTCCATCGGTCACCTTTGAAAAACTTTGTCAGCCGCAATTCCATTGGAACAAACAAATGCCCACCGTAATCATAACTCAAATGCTGGTAAAAGTATGGAAAATCATAATCCTGCAATCGCTTCATAACCTGTTTTGCCGCAAGTTCTGATGGCCACATGGTATCCATTTTAGAGGAAATCAGCAGGACAGGACCGGTAATTTTCTCAGCTTGGATAACTGCGGCGGGGTTGGGATGCTGCACAAGAGGCAGGTAAAGGTCATACATGGTTAATTCCCTTGCCCGGACGCTTTTCCACACCACATGACCGAAAGGAAATTTCTCCAGTCCGTAAGCGGTATAAGGAACTTCTTTCCCATGGAAACTCCAACTACTTCCCGGCGCAATAGAGATACCTTTTTCCATGGTAAATCCTTGACATACGGTATTCATGGGCGCAACCGCTATCACCGCATTGACAAGCCCCGGCAAAAGGCTTCCCGCCGTCAGCGCCAGTTCTGCTCCCTTTGAGATCCCCCACAACCCTACCTTTTTATATCCCATATCATGTAACCGTTTTGCGGCTGCTTCCAATAAATCAACAGGAATACAAGAGAATTGTTTGGGCAGTCCCTCCTCCATCACATAGGCCAGTGCCAAAGCGGTCAGCCCATGAGATTGAAAAACACTTGCCAGCATACGGGACAGTTCAAATTTTCCATCGCTGCCGCTGAAACAAATTAGTGCTTTCCCCGGATATTTGTTCTCCACTGGTAGGAATAGTTCACCATGAAAACCATCTGTTTTAACACGATAAACATTATTTTCTGCTTTAGACATAGCCATTTGCTCCTTTTCCCATATTTTGATTTATCATTTTCTCATTATACCACAATTCCGAGAGCGTAGAAATTGAAACTGCAAATGACTGTCGAAATGAAGGGCAAATTTGACAAAGACGGATTCCATGCAACAGAAATCCGCCTTACAAAAGTTACCTAGTACAATGAATATTAAGTTTCTGAGTAACAGTTCATCCTTCATTTCCAGAAAAGCTTGATTTATCAGCATCTGTAGAGATATTTCTAAGTCAGAAACTTATTATTCGCTGCTGCTTTCTGCCTTTTTCTTTTTTCCATCTCTACCAAAAAAGCTCTTCCGCCTTCATTATAAAAATTAATTCTTTCCTGTGTTGTCATATCCTTAGTAAGCTCATAATGATACTCTCGTATTTTATGAATATCATCAATAGTAAAATCTGGGCTAATATCCGGTTTTGCAATCATACTACCCCTCACTTTCCAATAATACAGAAGGATTCCATAGCTCTATCATCTTGTATCCTTCCAAATTTGTAATTGCCCTTACACCTCTAATTGTCTTTACATTTACAATATGCCTAAAATTCCATGAAATAATGCAATCACATTCATTTACGATTGCTGCTCCTATATGTTGACAATCATCAAAACTTTTTCGTGTCAGAATTCCCATTTCAATAATTTTATTTGCCACAATTGTAACATCTTCCGTAATATCCAATGTTGTAAATTGTATCTCATTAAGCCAGTCAATAAACTGTGTTTTCTTTGGTTCCGAACATTTCTCTATTTCTCTTAATGTTACCGTGGATAAATACACATCATATTTACCATCCTTAAACATTTCCCATAACCGTCTTGTATCTGCCATCTTTTCAGGGACATCTTCCTGCATCAAATGGCTGATAACGGAAGTATCCAAGTATACCTTTAATTTCCGCGTACAACATCACTCCTTAGCTTTTCATATAAGCAACGCTCAAAATCATTTCTATTTTCATCTATTATATCATTATCAGTCTATCGCTTCAATGTATTTAAACAATATCCAAAAAGAAAAGTCAAAGAAATATTGATTACAAACTATTAAAGCAGAGAATTGACCACTGACAAAGTGATACATTCTCTGCTTTTACTGCACCCTGCCTAATTTGCACCTGACACAGTCACATCCTTGTGCGGCTGATAAAGCACAAAGGTAATCGTCCCATCTTCATTTAAGATAAAGACATCAATATCCAGTCCTGCCACCCCGGTGCCATTACTACTGCATCCTGCTATCGCCTTTGTTCCTGACTTGTTATCCGCAAACATTCCATCTAAGAGAACGCTGCCGTTTGCCGCCCTGCCATCCTCCAGCTCATAGGCGTAGTACACCAGTCCATCCTCGCCAACCGTGCACACCTGCCTTGTCTCCTCGACAGGCTCTGCATACTCGTCAATATTTTCCGGCGTCAGCAGCTCCATAAACTGATCAACCTCCAAATCCGACTCGCTCTTCTCAATCGGCTCATCCGGTTCATTCATGGACTGTTCGAATGCCTTTAAGTACGCCTCCGCCGCCTGAGGATCTGCCTTGCTCTCGTCCACAGGCAGATGAAACAGCGCATTAACCCCCGTATAGCCCTCATTACGGCTCATTCTGCCAGTACTTTCATCATAGACATACGCACTGCGGTCATAAAAACTGCCGGAATTGACACCCACATAGATCCCCCTGTCCGCAAACATCTCAATATTGTCCATATCCAAAACCCGATATCGGATGCCATTGCTGACAAACTCTGTATAACCGCCATTCATACTCATCATACTGTAGACACTGGGATCTAGCCCGCCGATATAATGAGAGGCAAAGAAACACTCTTTTCCATACTCGTCAGAGCTTGTGTCCGGCATCGGCGTGCCGTCAGCGCGTTCAATCGTGATAATCGTATAGATTCTGTCCTCAAGTACTTCTCCTTTTCCGGTTTCCATCAGAAAATCGCTGATATTCCTGCCTGCCACGCTTCCCATCAGCGTGACCTTGTACCCGCCGCTCTCCTGTGTCTCGTTCACGAATATGGCATCCTCACTGAGAAATGCCTTTTGCAGCGCATTGTCATTGATCTCTGTCACCACCTCTGCGGGTGTCAGATACTTATACACTGCAAATGCCGTACTAGAACACAATAATAATATCCCCACTGCCACCAATGCCGCCGCAGACATCCTTCTGCTGTAACGTACCTGTTCCTGTTTCATATCCTGTCTCTCCTTTACCTTGCGAAGAATCTGGTCATTTAATTTCTGTTCCGGCAGTTCCAGCGGTGCCAACGCCTGTTCCAATAATGAATCTATATGATCTTTCATAAAAGCCCCTCCAACTTTTCCCTCAATATATTCTTTGCCCTGTACACTCTTGTCTTTACCGCACTCTCAGAAATGTTTAACAGCGCCGCGATCTCCGCCTGTGACAGCTCTTCCATATAAAATAAGAGAATCGGAAGCCGATATTTGTCCGGCAGCTTCCTGACCGCCTCCCGCACGATCCGGCATTCTTCTCTGGAAATCATCAGGTCTTCCGTCAGTTGTCCCTCCATCGGAATCTGCTCTGCGGTTTCATCCAGCGGTACACAGACGCCCACAATCCGCTTTCTCACAGAGCGCTTTCTCTTCACATTGCGATATAGATTATATGTAACCCCCATCAAATAGCTTTTGGGATTTGTCGTAATTTCCAGTTTCTCCCCCATCTCATATACTTTAAGAAACGTATCCTGATACAAATCATCTGCCTCTTGACGGTTCCGCGTCACACAACAGCAAAACGAATATAAATCCTTGCCGTATGTATCCATATAAAGTTCCAGTTCTTCTTGTTTCATTGTTCTCCTCCGGTATTAAAGTATATTGGATATCCATGGCACTGTGTCGTACCGGGTCAGGGATTTTTTGTTCCCTTCACTTATATAGGGTAACAACTGCGCGGAAGGTTTCAATTTTGTTTTCAAACAAAAAAACAGGAAAACCATCTGAACGATCAGTGATTTTCCCAGCTTTTATTTCAAATTTTTATCCAAAAATTCCCTTTAGTGCATCTGTCACTTTGGCAGCGCCGTCTAACGTCAGTTTTGCCTTTACACCGTCGATGATCTTCATGACAATCTCATCGGGCAAATCCACGCCAATCATCTTCTCGATAAGTTTTACCGGTTCCTTTTCAAACTGCTCCTTAATATTGGGATTCTTGGAGATCTCCTCCACAACCTTATTAATCTGCTCTTTGATATCCATTGGTTCTTCCTCCTCGTACACAGAAATTTCTGTATTATATATTTTGTTTGTTACTCAAATACCGTATGCACACGCCATTCATATGAAGCACATCGCCCTCAAGCTTTCTTGAGAACATAATCTTACTATCTTCATCCTTGATGACTTCAATATCTTCGTCGCTGCTGTTGACGATCACTTCCAGCGTCTCCCCCCAGCCCATTTTCTGAAACTGTATCACACGGGGATTTTTATACTCGGCTGGAAAATGGAAGTTGCGCTCCCGCATCAGCGGCTCCTCTTTTCTGAGCTTAATGAGCTGCTTGGTAATGGAAATCTGCTCATTGTACTTGCCCTGTTCGATATCTCCCCACGGCATACATCTGCGGCAGTCCGGGTCAAAACTGCCCTCCATGCCAATCTCTGTCCCATAGTAGATGCAGGTGCTGCCCGGCATCGTAAATAACAGGGCAAAGAGACAGTTGTACATATCAAGCCCGCTTGTCACATTTCTGAGACGGATTGTGTCATGGGAATCAAGCATGTTGAACAAAACATCATTCGTCTGCTGCATATAATTTGTATAACAGCGGTTGACCATAAACTCAAAGTCCTCGCCAGTAAGACTCTTGTCTAAGAAGAAATCCTTCATGCTTCCTGCAAGCGGATAATTCATCACAGAATCAAACTCATCGCCCCTCAGCCAAGGAATCGCATCATGCCACACTTCACCTAAAATATAGATTTCCGGCTTAATTGATTTCAATGCCATCCGAAGCTGTTTGCAGAACACATGAGACACCTCATTTGCCACATCCATGCGGAGACCGTCCACGTCATATTTCTTCACCCATCCGCACGCCACACCGATCAAATAGTTGCGCACTGCCTGATTGTTGGTATTAAGCTTTGGCATCTCATCAAAGAAAGCAAACGTATAGAGCTGTCCTCTCTTTGCGGCATCCCACTGGTTTGACAAAGGCCAATCGTTGATCATAAACCAGTCGAAATACTCAGAATCACGCCCATTTTTCAGCACATCCTGCCAAGGTTTGAAGAAGTATCCGCTATGGTTGAACACCGCATCGAGCATGACGCGGATACCGCGCTTATGCGCCTCGTCCACAAAACGCTTCATGGTCTCATCATCACCAAAATGAGAGTCAATCTTCTCATAGTCTGTCGTGTCATACTTGTGGTTGGAGGGAGACTCATTGATCGGTGTCGTGTAAATCCCGGTTATACCCAGATCTTTCAGGTAATCAAGCTTGTCCGTCATCCCTTTCAAGTCGCCGCCGTAAAAATCATTATGCCCGATACCACCCTCATATTTCCATGGCTTTGTATTTTCAGGATTTAACGAAGCATCCCCATTGCAGAACCGCTCCGGGAAAATCTGATACCAGATCGTCTCATTGACCCACGCAGGCACTTTGTTGACATCGATAGGGTTCATCCACGGCATTGTGAAACACTGTCTGCTGCGCCCCTTGATCTGCATCTGTTCCTCACTGACAAAACCATCCTCAAAATAGTACCAGCGCTCGGTCTCCGTCACCAGCTCAAAATAGTATTTTAACCGCTTAAATGCCGGCTTGATCGTCGTCGTCCACCAAAGCTGGTATTTCAGGCGCTTTTTGAATGGAATATTCGCCTTCTCACCCGTCCATTCCTCGCCGCCGCCCAAGATTCCGTTTGCAAATGGGTCTCCATATACAATATTCACTTCTTTTACATCATATCCAGTTTTGAGATTGATGATCAGTTGATTTTCATCAAGCATATAACAATAGTTATCAACAGTTCTGTGAAAAACTGACGCAAACTCCATACTCGTACCTTTCCCTTTCCAGAAAACGTTTTCTAACGCGTTACATCATAAGGCTCCCAACTTTCCATTGGAAGCCCTGTTATTGTTATTATACACAATGTTTTAGGAAAATTCAACCAATATATAGAATTTATTACCAATATGCGTAACAGTTCAACCTTTGGCTTCCTGTTACAGGCATCCAGCCATGCAAAATCGCTTCGCGATGGGCTTGATGCTTTTCAGCCACTACGTTATTTCACGGACTTTGCAGTAAATGCAAAGTCCTGAGTTGAATTGTAACCAATATGCTTCTATCTGCATTCATTCTACCCATTTATATCTTAATTTATAGTGACTATATTGGTCATATCGCAGATATTTTTCCTTTTGTAGTCTGCCGATAACAATGTACGGCATAACATTCTGCGACGCAGCAAACTGCTCTATTGATTCTATTGTAAAATGATTGCCCGCCACAAAAAGCTGGTATGCATCCGGGTCCATCAGTCTGTTTCGCGCAAATAAATCAGCCTGTTTTTCTTTTTCAAGATCACTGCCGTCATCTAAAAATCTAACATTTTTGCCCAAGTCCCCATTTACTATATGACCAATCTCATGAAACAGCGAAAACCAGAAAATATCTGCGTAAGATCCCCTTATTGTCACAACCATCTGGTATGTTCCATCGTTCTTTTTTGACAGATATCCCTGTACTGGCGCGCCACGGAAATTTACTGCAACAGAAAAATCTATGCCATAATTCCGCATCACATGTCTTAAATCAGACTGAATATCCGCATTCTTATCAAGCATAACTTTTTTGATTTCCATAATAAGAAAATCTATTTTTGAAACATCATACTGTGATTCAATCGCTCTGCCTTCACTTTCCATCTGGCACAGGCGAATCCATGCCCCCAATACATACGGATTTACCTGCTGGCATGAGGACATTCTGAACGCCCCAGCGGGAACAATATTGCCCAGTCTTGATATATCACTGATTCCCAGTGCTTTTCTCAGCGACAAGATAGATGCATCTTTCTTTTCACCTGTCGGCATTTTCCCTTTTTTACGCAGGAATTTGACCACATCTGCCAATGCCTCTCTGGCACACCGCTCTTCTTCCGATATCGTCTGTTCCTGATTTAATTCTAACAGTTCTGCATCATAATTTGCCTGCAAATTAAGCCAAAATGATTTAGGAACGCCCAGCGCATACTCAAGAGCCATTGCAAAATTAGTAGAAATATCCTTTTTGCCCGCAATAACATTGCTTACATATGCAGGAGTCATCCCCGTTCTTGTCGCCAATTCCGCTTGTGTGATTCCCCTGTCCTCAAGTACATCTGCTATTGTTTCCCCCGGATGAATAATCAAATCACGGGATATACCAGTTTTCTTTACTGCCATGGTAATCACTCACTCCTTCCACTTCAATCTCTTTGCATATCATTACAGTATCCTGCTCCGCATTTAATTCAAGAATCAGACGGACATTTGGAGAAATATGCAAAGAATACCGAATATTCTGATATCCTGTAAGCTGTTCTGGCTTACCTAAACCTAATTTTAAAAAATCTCCAAAACATTCAGCAGCTGCCAGTCGATCCATATGCTTTTTTATCGCTCGCACCCAATCAGCAGGCAGTTCTTTCTGCATCTTTTTATAATCCGTGAAATATTTTTCTACCTTGCTGTTGGCGTATGTAATCTTTATGTCCAATCACTGCCTATCAATTAACCATTTGGTTAATTCTAATATATCAGTTTTTATATTTTGTGTCAAGCAAAGCCCTCGCCTGTCTCAGTAAAAATTCACGGACAGGAGTACACATTTTCTGTGCATTCCTGTCCGTGAGAACATGTTTTCAAAATGAGAATCAATTACTGAATTATTGCGTCACACAGACTCTGCCTGCGAGCACATTTTCATAATCCTCGAGATTCTTCTCCAACAGCTTGGGAGTATCGAGACCATAAGGACATCTGGATACACACTGTCCGCAATGGAGGCATTCTTTGATTTTAGCCATTTCTGCCTGCCACTCCTCACTCAGCCAGTTTGCCGAAGGAGAACGACGCAGAAGCTGGGAAATCCGCGCACAGTTGTTGATTTTGATTCCCTTAGGACACGGCATACAGTAGCCGCATCCGCGGCAGAACGCCCCCGAAAGCTCTTTTCGGTCTTTCTCATAAACCGCTTTCATCTCCTCGTCCATCTCAGGTGTCTTTTCCTGATAGGACAAAAATTCGGCAAGCTCCGATTCCCGCTGTACGCCCCACAGCGGCAGCACAGACTTGTGCTGGCACGCAAACCAGTAGCAGAGCTTGGAGTTGGTGAGCAGCCCGCCCGCAAGTCCTTTCATGCCAAGAAAGCCCATTCCAGCCCCCTCACATTTTTCTACAAGTGCAATTTCCTTCTCCGATGAGATATAGGCAAACGGAAACTGCAACGTCTCATAAAGACCACTCTCAATGGCTTCCTCCGCCACATTCAGCAAATGCGCGGTGATGCCGATATGCCTGATCTTGCCTTCCTTTTTTGCCTTGACAACGGCATCGTACACACCGTCCTCATCCCCCGGGCGGAAGCACTTTGGCGCACAATGCAGCTGATAGATATCAATGTAATCTGTCTGTAGCAGATTCAATGAAGTCTCCAGATCTTCTAACACCTTCTCACCTGTCTGGGCAGCAGTCTTTGTCGCAATATAATAAGTATGCCTGTCAACGTTCCTAAGTGCAGTGCCCAGCTTCTGCTCACTGTCGCTGTACGCCCTTGCGGTGTCAAAGAAATTCACGCCGCCGCGAAGCGCCATATGTATCAGTCTAACAGCGCTGTCCAAGTCAATCCGCTGAATCGGAAGCGCCCCAAATCCGTTCTTGTTTGCAACGATGCCAGTATTTCCAAGTTTTACAGTTATCACTGTTCTCTCCTCCTATTTTCTCATATAAGATGATATCGCCTCAATACCATACAACAGAGTATCCAGCCCCTCCTGATACTTATAATCAATATTCGTCGCCAGAATCGTGCCAATTCCTGTCATAAGAAGCCAGACATTCTGTGCAGCCATGTAGCTGTCTGTCTCTACACGCACATCGCCTGTTGCCTTTCCCTCCTCTATCAAAGCCGCAAGCTCCTGAAGAATTTCATTCTTCACTCCTTTATCAGTCACTTTGTAGAGCGCAGTATAATACTGAAAATAAGAATTTTTTTCATAGATATAGGTAAATGCTGCCTTGATGAGTGTGATAAAATTTTTTTCAAAAGAAGCCTGCGGATTCAGGGCGCCCTTTGCTTTTGCCATCAGCTCCTCATTGCACCGCTGCGCGACAATCAAATTAATCTCATCAATATCGCGAAATCTGTTATAGATCACTCTCCTGTCACAGCTCAGCTCCCTGCAAAGCCTCGTAACGGTCAATGCATCTGCACCCTCTCGGCAGCCAATGTTTACTGCAAGATCTACAATGCGCTCGCTTGTCTCATCTTCAATACGTTTTCCCTTTGAGAATGCCATTTTTCCCACCCCATTCGTATTTATACTGTCATGGTTATGTTGGCTGTTAGGAATTGCAGGAAAATAAGTGATGCAGATTGCGCAGGATATTTCTTCGAGGATGTATGTCACAAAACGTAGGCGTAGCGGGCTACGGCGAGGCTTTTTGTCAATTTCATATGCATTTGCATATGAAATATATAATCGGAGAAATAGACAAGTCAAGATGCGTCAGTTATTTTTCTACAGTTCCTTACCTGTCAAGATACAAAAGTCATGTTTTTCAGCCTTAGGATATGGTTGAATCACATGACTTTTTTACTAATTTAATCTTAACAGTTATAGCCGAAAATAGCAAGGAAATCTGGCAAAAAACAATTTATAAACAAGCTGGCTAATTCGCCGCGATCGCATTTCCAGTATAAAGCTGATAGTACTTGCCTTTCGCCTCGATCAGCTCATCATGCGTGCCGCGCTCAATAATTCTGCCCTGCTCAAGCACCATAATGCAGTCGCTGTTCTTGACAGTCGAAAGCCTGTGGGCAATCACAAACGTCGTCCTGCCCTTCATCAGCTTATCCATGCCGTCCTGTACAATCTTCTCGGTGCGCGTGTCAATCGAGCTGGTCGCCTCATCGAGAATCAAGGCGGGCGGGTCTGCGATGGCAGCTCTTGCGATGGCAAGCAGCTGACGCTGCCCTTGACTTAAGTTTGCGCCGTCGCCCGTCAGCAGCGTCTGATAGCCGTCTGGCAGCTTCTCGATAAACTCGTGCGCATTCGCAAGTTTTGCCGCTGCGATCACCTCTTCATCCGTGGCATCTAATTTGCCATAGCGGATATTTTCCATCACCGTAGCCGTAAACAAATGTGTATCCTGCAAAACGATGCCCAGCGAGCGGCGCAAATCTGCTTTCTTGATCTTATTGACATTGATCCCGTCATAGCGGATTTTTCCGTCCTGAATATCATAAAATCGGTTGATCAGGTTCGTAATGGTTGTTTTTCCTGCACCGGTGGAACCCACGAACGCGATCTTCTGCCCCGGCTCTGCAAACATTTTGACATTGTGCAGCACGATCTTCTCATCCGTGTAGCCAAAGTCCACATCGTCAAACACCACGCTGCCCTCAAGACGCTGATAGGTCGTTGTGTCGCTGTCCTTATGATAATGCTTCCACGCCCACATTCCCGTGTGCTTCTGTGTCTCTCTGAGTGCGCCGTTCACTTCCTCCGCATTGACCAGCATGACATAACCGTTGTCTGCCTCTGGCTCTTCGTCCAGCATCTTGAAAATGCGGTCTGCGCCGGCGAGTGCCATGACAATCGAGTTAAATTGCATACTCACTTGATTGATCGGCATGTTAAAGCTCTTGTTGAAGGTGAGGAAGCTCGCAAGTCCGCCCAGCGTAAGCCCCCCGATATTGCCAAGCGCCAAGATTCCGCCGACAATCGCGCATACCACATAGCTCAGATTGCCAAGCTGTGCATTGATTGGTCCAAGCATGTTCGCAAACTGGTTCGCGTTGTAAGAGCTCTCAAACAGCTCTTCATTCAGCTCATTAAAACGCGCCATGCTCTCTTCCTCGTGGCAGAATACCTTCACCACCTTCTGCCCTTCCATCATCTCCTCGACAAATCCGTTCACAGCACCGATTGCGGTCTGCTGTGCCACGAAATATCTGCCGGAAAGTCCGGTCGCCTTCTTGGTCACAAACAGCATGAGCGATACCATAATTAATGTTGTGATGGTCAGAGGCACACTCAGAATAATCATGCTGACCAAGACACTGACAATCGTGATGACACTGCTGAAACACTGCGGAATACTCTGACTGATCATCTGCCTGAGCGTGTCAATATCATTGGTGTATCTCGACATGATGTCACCGTGTGGATGGGTGTCAAAATATTTGATTGGCAGTGATTCCATCTTGTTAAACATCTCTGTACGGATATTGCGCATCGTCCCCTGACTGACATTGATCATCACTCTGTTGTATACATAGGAGGACAGCACACCAACTGCATAAAAACATGCCACGCGCAGAATCGCCTGCGCAAGCCCGGAGAAGTCTGGATGCTCTGCTCCTAAGAGCGGCATAATATACTCGTCAATCAATGTCTGTGTAAATAACGTTCCCTGAATGTTTGCAAACACACCGACAAAAATGCCTATGATTACGATGATAACATGCGGTGTATAATTTTTCATGACAATTCCCATAAGCCGCTTTAACAGCTTCCCCGGATTGTCAATCTTTGGTTTTGCTCCTCTTTGTCCCCTCATTGGATGTCCCGGTCCCGGCATTAGTTGTCACCTCCATTCTGGTCAAAGTCCGCATTGCCGCCAGTCTGTGATTCATAGACCTCACGGTAGATCGGACTGTGCTCTAACAGCTCCTCATGTGTGCCAAACGCGGTCACTGCGCCGTTGTCCATCACGATGATGCGGTCCGCGTTCTGCACACTGCTCACGCGCTGCGCGATAATCAGTTTCGTCGTGTCTGGAATCTCCTCCGCAAACGCCTTTCGAATCTTGGCGTCTGTGGCAGTATCTACCGCGCTGGTGCTGTCATCGAGTATCAAAATCCTCGGCTTTTTGAGCAGCGCCCTTGCGATACAGAGCCGCTGCTTCTGTCCGCCGGACACGTTCGTTCCTCCCTGCTCGATATGTGTATTGTACTTGTCAGGCATTTTCTGGATAAACTCATCTGCGCAGGCAAGCTTACAAGCCCTGATGCATTCCTCCTCGGAGGCTTCCTTGTCGCCCCAGCGGAGATTTTCAAGAATCGTACCGCTGAACAGCACGTTTTTCTGCAAGACGACTGCGACCTGATTTCTGAGCGCCTCCATGTCATATTTGCGCACATCGAGCCCGCCGACAAGCAGTTCCCCGGACGTGACATCATACAATCGGCTGATCAGGTTGACAAGGCTTGACTTCGCGCTGCCCGTGCCGCCGATCACGCCAATCGTCTCGCCCGATTTGATTTCCAGATTGATATCCTTTAAAATTGGCTTGCTGTCCTTGTTATATGCAAAGGACACGTTGTTGAATACAATACTGCCATCCTTTACTGTCAGAACGGGCTTCTCGGGATTGCTAAGATCGGTCTGTTCTGTCAAAACCTCTGCGATACGCTTTGCACTGGCGTGGCTCATGGAGAGCATGACAAAGATCATCGACACCATCATCAGACTCATCAGAATATTCATGCAGTACGCCAGCAGGCTCATCATCCCGCCTGTCGTGAGACCGCCTGCAACAATCGTCTTGGCGCCAAACCATGAGATCAACAGGATACAGCCGTACACTGTCACCTGCATCAGCGGCATATTGATGACAACGAGCTTCTCTGCCCTTAAGAACATGTTGTAGATATTCTGGTTTGCCTTGGCAAATTTATCTTTTTCATAATCCTCACGCACATATGCCTTCACGACACGTATCGCAGATACATTTTCCTGCACGCTTGCATTCAGATCATCATACTTTTCAAACACCTGCCGAAAATACGTGTTTGCGCGCGGCAGGATAAAGGCAAGGCAGATGCCAAGAAAAATTACTGCGACAAGATAAATGCTGGCAAGCCGCACATTGATGGAAAACGCCATCACCATCGCGATAATCATGGATGCCGGCGCACGCATTGCCATACGCAGTATCATTTGATATGCATTTTGCAGATTTGTCACATCGGTTGTGAGACGCGTGATCAGGCTTGATGTAGAGTACTTATCAATGTTTGAGAAAGAATAGGTCTGAATATTCTCAAACATTGCTTTTCTGAGATTTCTGGCAAAGCCTGTCGATGCCCTCGCACCGTACTTTGCGCCCATCAGTCCTGCCCACAGGCCAATCAGCGCCATCAAGACCATCAGACCGCCAATCTTATAGATGTGGTTAAGGTTTCCCGCATTGACGCCTTCGTCGATAATCGACTTCATCAGCAGCGGGATAATCATTTCCATGATTACCTCCAATATCATGAAAACAGGCGTAAGAATGGAATCTTTTTTAAATTCCTTAATTTGTGCGCCTAATACCTTTAGCATAAAGTAACCTCCATTCGTTATTGATTCATATTTGTAATGAGCTTCTGTGCAACCTCATAGAAGATTTCAAGCTGCTCTGGATCGACGCCCTCCAAGATCTTGCTCTCCATATTGCCGATCATCGCCTTTGTCTTGACGGCGATTGCTGTTCCCTGTTCCGTGAGAGAAAGCTGCTTGAGCCGGGCATCGCCCTCCACTGCCGACCGCTTGATATACCCTTTCTTTTCCATAAGCTGTAGAATTGCAGTCACCGTGGAGCGTCTGATATTGAAATTCGATTCAATGGTCTTTTGGTAAACTGCCTTCTCCTGATTGTGATGGAGATAGCCCATAATCCAGCCATGCATGAGTGTCACCTCATCCAGTCCCGCCTCCATGCCGCACGCCATAAATTTCTTGCCAAATGCACCGTGCAGCTCCCTGATCACATGCCCGATCTTATATTTATCAGCTTCATCACAGGCACATTCCTCAAACCCGTCCATACTGCATTCACCTCTTTTCTAAGCTGTTTTTTATTAGTAATTCGCCCTCAAACTGTTCGTGCACTAACATATTATTCCAAATAAAAAAATAAGTCAATAACTTTTTTGGCAACTTCACACTTTTTTCACATTCGCTATTTTTTCTGCCAGCTCCTGCAAATACATCCAGCGCTCCATCTTCTCCTCCAGAAGCTGTTCTGTGCGTTCTTTTTCTTTGGTGAGTTCATTCAGCTTTACAAAATCGCTGGCGTTTGAACCCATTTCCTCATCCAGCGTTTCCAGCGTTTCTTCAAGCGCTGCGATCTCGCCCTCAATTGTATCGTATTCCTTTTGTTCTTTATAAGAAAATTTTAATTTCTCCTGTCGGTTTTTGATCGCTTTTAAGTTTGTCTGCGCTTGTCCTGCCCCGATATTGGTACTGCCTGCCGGTGTCTCCTCCTCCTGCTTCTTAGCCTGATAATCCGTAAATCCGCCCTCATACTGTCGGATTGTTCCATTCTCAAAAGCAAAAATCCGCCGCACCACCCTGTCCAAAAAATAACGGTCATGTGATACCGCAATCACAATGCCTTCAAAATGGTCCAGATAATCTTCAAGAATCGTGAGCGTCTGAATATCCAGATCATTTGTAGGCTCGTCGAGAACCAGCACATTTGGCGCCTCCATCAGCACGCGCAGCAGATTCAGCCTGCGCCGCTCCCCGCCGGATAACTTGCCAAGAAGCCCATACTGTTTCTCAGGCGGAAACAGAAATCTGTCCAGCATCACTGACGCCGATACCGAACCGTCCACTGTCTGCACATACTCTGCCGTATTGCGGATGTAATCAATGACACGCATGTCAGGTTTCATGTAGGCAAGACCTGCCTGCGCATCATTTTTGATCTCCTGCGCATAGTATCCAATCCGAATCGTCTGTCCTGTGACAACCGCACCCGCATCAGGCTGCTCCACACCGCAGAGCAGTTTCATGAGCGTGGTCTTGCCACAGCCGTTTTCCCCGATAAATCCGATTCTGTCATTTTTGAGAAAAATATAGCTGAAATCCCGAATCAGAGTCTTTCCATTGTATCCCTTTGTGATGTGCTGTAATTCGACGGTAGTTCTTCCCATGCGGGCAGAGACAGAACTTAACTCGAGCTGCGCCTCCTGCTGTGGACCGCGCTGCGCGGCAAGCTGCTCATAGCGCTGGATATGCGCTTTTTGCTTGGTGCTTCTGGCGCGCGCACCGCGTCTCATCCACTCAATTTCCACGCGCAGAATGCTCTGCCGCTTGCGCTCTGTGGCAAGCTCCATATCCTCGCGCTGCGCCTTCAATTCCAGAAATCCAGTGTAATTGGTCTGATAGCTGTAGATCTTTCCCTTGTCGATCTCCACAATCCTGTTCGATACACTGTCAAGAAAATACCGGTCGTGCGTCACCATCACCAGCGCGCCCTTGTAAGCTCTCAGATACTCTTCAAGCCAGTCTGCCATCGCGGAATCTAAATGGTTTGTCGGCTCATCAAGCACCAAAATATCCGCCTTTGACAGCAGTGTATTTGCCAGTGCAACCCGCTTGCGCTGCCCCCCTGACATCGTGTCCACCTTCAGGTCATAATCTGCAATTCCTAATCTCTGTAACATCGTCTTGGCATCACTCTCAAGAGACCACTCGTTTTCGTGGGTTCGGTTTCCCTCCATCACAGCCTCAAGCACTGTCGTGTCCTTATGAAAATCAGGGGTCTGCGGCAGATAGCGCACAACGATATTGTTCGCCCTCGTGACGGTTCCTGTATCTGGTTCCTCCATGCCAACAAGCATTTTCAGCAAGGTCGTTTTTCCAGTGCCATTGATGCCAATAATCCCAATCTTTTCCGCCTCGTCAACGGTAAAAGACGCATTCTCAAAAAGCGGTGTATCGGTGAAATACTTTGTAATGTTTTCTATGTTTATCAGATTCATTTGCCCTGCTCCTTTAGAATTTTCTAAGTGCAATCGTATCGTCATCCGGCGTGTTCTCCACTGATTTGACGATCACATCATAGCCAAAATCACTGTTGACCTGTACATGGACTGTATCACCGCACTTGTGTCCTGCGAGCGCTTTCCCGATCGGGGATTCAATGCTGATCAACCCTTGCAGGGGATTGTTGCGCACTGTTGTCACCAGACGATAGGTCTCTGTCGTGCCATCCTCCACAAACTCGACTTCCACAGTCTTATTCAGCCCGATTTCGTCCTCCTTGGCATCATCCTCAATAATCTGCGCCGTCCGAATCATCCGCTCAAGATAACGGATGCGGCTCTCGTTCTGGTTTTTATATTTCTTGGCGGCATAGTACTCAAAATTTTCGCTGAGATCTCCCTGCGCGCGGGCTTCCTTTACTGCCTCTAGCGCCTCTTTGCGGATGACAAGCTTTCTGTGCTCGATCTCCTCCTCCATCTTCTTGATATCATTTCTCGTTAATTTATCGTTCATTTTTCCTTTACTCCTTTCATTGATTAGGAAACCAAATCATAAAAGGATGCTAATCTGATCGACCCCGCACCCTTTTTGTTTGCTGCTATTTAATTCTACTCTTTGATTCTGTCGATTTCTGTGAGATTAACGCCCATACTTGTAAGAATTACTTTCAAAGAGATATAATCATCTTTTAAATCCTCATAAGTTTTCATCGCATTCTCTTCTTTTGCTAACAACATCCGTTTTTGTACTTTTAAGAAATCATTCACAGATCTTTCAATAATTTCTCCATTACCAGGCATTATATCACCTCCCAACGATGAAACACGCTGCTGTATCGTCTTTAGTATAGCATATCCAAAAAACAAAGTCTATTATTTTATATTGTTTACCAGCTTGCTCTTATGTATCGCATAGAGCGGAAGTGCGATAAACACCATGCCGCCGAGAATATTTCCGATGGTCACCGGAATCAGGTTTGACGCAAAGCCGCCGATGGTCAGATTCGATGCGATCTGATCGGCAGTAATGCCATACAGCTCCTCCGCCTTTGCCACATAGGCATCATTCATGCTGGCAATGATACCCGCCGGGATATAAAACATATTGGCGACGCAGTGCTCCCAGCCGCCGATGACGAATGCGCAGATCGGGAAAAAGATCGCCCATACCTTCCCCGCGATATCCTTCGCAGCAGTCGCCATCAGCACTGCCATGCACACAAGAATATTGCAGAGGATTCCAGAGCAGACTGCTCTGAAAGGTGCGATGGTTACTTTGCCATATGCCACCTTGATCGTAAATGCGCCGAGCGCTCCGCCGGTGTAATCAAGCAGTCCGCTGAAATATACCAGCGCCGCTATGATCACTGCCCCCACCATATTGCTGAAAAATACAATGATCAGCGTCTTGATCATCGCAACCGCACTGAACCTTTTATCCACCACGCCGGCGATCATCAG
Organism: Lachnospiraceae bacterium; assembly: GCA_009774345.1. Lineage (GTDB taxonomy): Bacteria > Bacillota > Clostridia > Lachnospirales > Lachnospiraceae > COE1. Next base: position 27,263 of record VSNR01000021.1, read on the forward strand.
ACAGTCCCCGGTAAACAGCTCACCCCCGACAAAGACAATCATCATGAGTCCGACAGGGAAGATACAGCCTGCAAGCGTCTTTAACAGCCCCTGATCTGCAATATTATGTACCGCGGCATTGCTCGATGCGCCGCCAAATGCGATAAATGCGCCTGCCATGATCCCCAACAGGATACATTTTAACAGCGGAAGTTTTACTTTGCCCTCTCCTGCCTTCATATTTGCGTCCAGCACTTGCAAGGGTGAATTAAATGCATTGTCCATCTTTTCGTACTCCTTTTACTATTTTTAAAGTTTTTATAGAACATCCTTGAAATACGCCCTATAATGACCTGTATATAAGTATACCGCATAAAACGATTTTTGTCACTTCGTTTCATTTCGAAAATTTTAACATTTTTATGCCAAGTTTTTATCCTAATCGGTTGAAAACGGTTTCCGTATCGTGTAAACTTATTTTAGAGTGTGTTTGTACTGCTCTCAAAGATGAAAATTCCGAAAGTGAGATTAAAATATGGTAACAATAAAAGATATCGCAAATCGTCTGGGTATTGCTCCCAGCACTGTTTCCAAGGGACTGAATGATGCCAATGATATCAGCCCGGAGTTAAAAAAACTTGTGCTGGATACTGCGATTGAGATGGGTTATGTCACAAAGAGAATGAAAAAAGAAACACGAAAACGCCTATGCATTTTTGTCGAAAATATGCAGTATGAAAAATCGGGGGATTTTGGATTTGATATTATCCTAGGTTTCAAACAGGCAGCAGTGCGCGACAATTGGGAAGTTACGGTTGTACCCGTCACGCCGCTTCTGCAAATGCGGGACCCCTACGACCGCTATATGGTTCAAAATGGCTATCATGGCGGTTTTCTGGTTGGTTTCGCCTTAAAAGACCCGTGGATGGCACAGCTTCGAACCACCACAATACCAACGGTACTCTTTGACAACTATATTACCAAAAATCCGAATGTCGCCTATGTCGGCACCGACAGCTTTGAGGGGATTGACTTAGCAATCGACCACCTGACAGAGCTTGGACACACCAAAATCGCACTGCTCAACGGCTCTCCTGACTCGATGATCACAAGCAACCGTTATGATGCCTACGCGAGCAGTATGCAGAGCCATAAACTAGAGCTTGACGAGAATCTGGTAGCGTTTGGCTACTATGTTGAGGACAGTGCCAAATATCACCTGCCGTCATTGATTGAAAATGGCGCCACTGCGATCATCTGCGGCAACGATCTTCTGGCTGTGGGCGTCATCCGGGAATGCGGGCGGCTTCATGTCAGAATCCCACAGGAACTCAGTGTTGTAGGCTTTGACAACCTTCCCATCTCAGAGGAGATCACACCAGCCCTGACAACGATCAATCAGGACCGGGTAGATCTTGGACGCAACTCCTACGCTGCACTTTACTGGCTGATTGCCAAAGTTCCCATCTCACGGTCGATGTTGAGACCGCGCCTGATCGTGCGCGATTCAACATCCAAAATATCATAATTTATGATAAATATCAAAGCAGTCAAACGTCGCAAAATAATCCTTTGGTGTCTCTGCGCGTCTGATGAGCCGCACTGTTCCATCCTCCTGCAATAAAAGCTCTGCGGACTTTAACTTTCCATTGTAGTTGTAGCCCATAGCAAAGCCATGTGCCCCGGTGTCATGAATGACAAGATAGTCGCCAATCTCAATCTTTGGCAGCATTCTGTCCACTGCAAATTTGTCATTATTTTCGCAGAGCGAGCCTGTGATATCATATTGATGGTCACAGGGCGCCGACTCCTTGCCAAGCACTGTGATGTGATGATAGGCACCGTACATCGCCGGTCTCATCAGATTGACAGCGCAGGCATCAACACCAATATACTCCTTATGGGTATGTTTCTCATGGATGGCTTTGACTACAAGATGTCCGTATGGTCCCATCATAAAACGTCCAAGCTCTGTATAGATTGCCACATCTCCCATCCCGGCAGGCACAAGCACCTCCTCATAGACCTTTCTCACGCCCTCACCGATTGCTCTGATATCATTTGGCTCCTGGTCTGGTCTGTAAGGAATGCCTATACCTCCTGACAGATTGATAAACCGGATGTCTGCCCCGGTCTCCTTCTTTAGCTGTACTGCGACCTCAAACAATGTCTTTGCAAGGGTGGGATAATATTCATTCGTGACGGTATTGCTTGCCAGAAATGCATGAATCCCAAAGTGTTTCACGCCTTTTTCCCTGAGTATCCGAAATCCCTCAAAGAGCTGCTCTGTCGTGAAACCATACTTGGCATCGCCCGGATTATCCATAATGTCCGTTGTAATCTTGAACAGTCCGCCCGGATTATAACGGCAGGAAAGCGTCTCCGGCAGTTTACCAATTGTCTTTTCCAGAAACTCTATGTGCGTGATATCATCTAAATTGATCGTAGCACCCAATTTTGCTGCATATGCAAACTCCTCCGCCGGCGTATCGTTCGAGGAAAACATAATATCCTTTCCCTCTATTCCCATCGCGTTGCTGAGCATCAGCTCCGTGAGGGAGGAACAGTCACAGCCGCAGCCATAGTCGCGCAGAATATCAATGAGAAATGGATTGGGTGTCGCCTTCACTGCAAAAAATTCTTTGAATCCTTTGTTCCATGCGAATGCCTCCTTCAATGCCTGCGCATTCTCGCGGATTCCTTTTTCATCATAAATATGAAACGGTGTCGGATATGTTTTTACGATTTCCTCAATCTGTTCCTTGGTAACAAATGCTTCCTTTTTCATTGTCTATTGTTCTCCTTTGCTTAGTTCAATTAATTTTATCTCATTTCGAAGAGATTCCTTAAAGACATTGACAAAATTTTTCTGGCCACAATACAGGCAGCTGTCCATGACATCCCCTGTCATCTCGCCTGTTAAGACATAGCTGGAATCCACGATCAGCCTAAGCTGCCCATTTCTATCATCCGTGCTGTCTGTCTGATAGACGATACTTCCCTCAATCTCTCTCTCCGGCAAACCATTGATGAGCAGCACGACCTTTTTCCCCTCTCTGGCAAGCCGCTCGAGATGTGGACGCAACAGCTCCAAATACTCTATAGAAATAGACAGATATACTCTGTATGCAACATGTTCCAGCATATTGTAAATCTTATCTAAAATATGCTGCGAACCGCTGATGGTGATATAGCCATCCGAATGATCTGTCAGTTGTGGAAGCTGCGCGACAAGCTCCTTCTTTAGTCCCATCAGCCGCCGAATCTTATTCTGGCAGAAATCCCCGATTGGGACTGCCGTATATTTGTTTGTCTCCCCCTCCATGAGATATGCCGCCCCCTCGTCCACAAGCGCCGCGAGTGCACTGTATACGTTTGAGCGCGAAATCCCTGTGAGTTTCGACACTTCATACCCTGACAAATCCTTGTTTCGCAGCAGGCACATATAGATGTTCGCCTCCTGTCTGGTCAGACCAAACTGTACAAGCTTCTCCGTCAGGACACCCAATGCAGCGTTATCCATGAATCACTCCTCCACACATCAAAATCTTTGTTAGTAGTATTCAATAGGAACACTATACTATGTCTTGAGAGAAATGTCAAGAAGGTGCTGCCGTGTTACTGCAGCACCAGCCCCAATATACAAAAGTTCTTTAACAATCTTCTCATGTCTTACCTCCATTATAAAACAGCTTTTAACCTTTCCTTGTATTTCCAAGACTTGCATACTATCAAAAATTCTGCAATAATCAGTAACACAAATGCTTTTATGAACATGAACGAGAAAATCCAATACAACATAATAACTATTATTCCCGTCAACAGCCAAGAAATAATAAGCAGCTTCTTTTCCCTATGTAAAATTTTCTGATAAATGAAGCAAAGAAGCACTTCCATCAAGATACTGCCTGCCAACTGTACAATAACAGCAAGAATATTTCTGCCTAAATCCTTTTTATATGCCTCATAAACATCCTCTACACGCAGAATATCTTTTTCCAAACCTGCTTTTTCAATTGCTTTTTGGACAAGCTCATTCCTTACAAGATATCGCTGGCTTGTAATATATGCTGGAATTTGAGCATCACTAACATTAGAAGATGTCACTACCATAAAAATAGGGTCTTTTATTGTATCACCTATTTGTCCATATGATAAATATGAAGGGAATGTCATATTATCTTTCATATAAATAATTTCCAGCTGATTATCTGGATGTTTCTGTTCATGTGCCTTATCAATACCGTATTTTATTTTATCCTCAAAATAATATCTTAAAAATGTATTATTCTCTATATAATAATGACGGATTTCTTCTTCACTGCCTCTATACTTTTCAGGCACAATCAGATAATCTACTCCCGAATCCTCATCAATATCAATCAAGTTCCCATCAATATCGCTAAGCTGGTTTGCTTTTAAATACCCTGTATTTACTGTAACTTCATAGTCTGTCATTTGCAACTCATTTTTATCTATCATTCCCGCATTATATAAAAGCAGTTGATTTCCTATATAAAACATCCATGAAGTTTCTTCACTATTTGTTTCATGAAAATATGTAATCATCCTTTGGTCTAATTCATCTGCTGCATCCCCGTCATAACCTTCAGATGGCTCTATAAATATACATGAGTATCCCTTAAAAGTTCTATAATCTTTTTCCTTATACAGATTTTTGACAAAGTTTACTGTATTTTGTATGCATAAGGTGAAAATGATTACAATAATACTCCTTATTAAAAAACTAGATGCAATACCTGCTATCTTTTTCATATCTATCTCCTTCCCAGTTACAGATCAAATATTACAGAATAGTTTATAGCGGCATCATATAATGAAACCGCCACAAATTATTCTGAAAATATATAATTACTGCTCTTGCATATTATTTCATCTCTTCATCCACTCTCCAATAAGCATGATTATTATCTGGTAAAAATGTCTGCGCCTGCGCTATGGACTTTTTATTTGCCTGCACCATCGCACTTCTTGTAAGTCCAGCAGTTCCTAATACGGATGAGCCATGCCAATATTTCTTATTCGTATAGTATGAGTAAAGAAGTCCAGAGCTTGTAACCCCATGTTCCCAAGGTCCTGCGTCCTCAGCACCAATTCCAACATAATCAACAAAACTCTCTCTTGAAGAAATGAGATTGTTTACAGATACAACATTTCCATCAACTACAATACACTCTTCCTCTACCCATCCTTCTGTCACGCCTTCCTGTGGATGGTCAATGTGCATCTCTCCCGGTGCGGCACATACATTTGCTGAAAAGCTAAATGCACACACTAATGACAATATAAATATTTTCTTCTTCATTCGTACGATAACACCAAAACAGAAAAATCTTTCTATTGCATCCTTGCAGGACACATGATTCAATTCATGAAGAATCACTTC
>VSNR01000210.1 GCA_009774345.1 Lachnospiraceae bacterium
CTATAACAATCAGAATTATACTGATATGAGTTATACCAATCCTATCAATCAATCTGTGGAAAGCATGGACAGCGCAGGCACACAGGGAAAAGATGATATGATTGATGTGATAGATGAAGCAAACGCATATATGGCGCTGATCCGTGGCAATCTGGAATATGAACACCACATGAAATATGACCAGCATGGGGATAAGGAGATGTATGAGGAAATCTATGAAACCGTCTGCGATGTGGTCTGTGTGAAGCGAAAGACAATCCGTATCAATGGGGAGGATTACCCTTACGAGCTTGTAAAGTCCCGATTTTTGAAACTGAACAGCAGCCATATAGAGTATGTCATGGGCTGCATGAGGGAAACTGTCACAAAGATTACCAATATCAGGGCATATCTGATTACGGCACTTTACAATGCCCCCTCAACCATGAGCCATTACTACCAGCAGGAGGTGCAGCATGATATGTATGGCGGAGGGTGGGAGGAAAAAGGAATTACTTAATAAACTTCTGGACACAATGTCCAGAGGCGGCAAAAAAACAGAGCAGTTTATTTTTCTGTCTGCTCTGTATCCGGTGTAAATTCAGCGATGTCATTCAGGGAAAATCCCTCGCCCAGAATATTCAGTATGGTATCCAGAGTATGGGTAGTGACGGATTCGTTATTTTTAAGCCGCTGTATCTGCGCCCTGCTGATACCGTGCTTAGTATAAAGGCTATACTGGCTGATGCCGTTTTCCTTCAGGGTTTGAAAAAGTTTGTCGAATTTAATCATAATGTGCGGTATTTCCTTTCGATTTATGCTTGAATATGTCTAATTATGCTCCTATAATGGAGATGGTTATAGTTACCAAAATCGGAGATTAAAAGAAAAGGAGAATATGGAAATGGATAAAAAAGAACTGAGGAAAAGATATGAGGAGCTGGACGGCATGGGGAAGGCGCTGCTGTTGGAAAAGCTGGCTTTCTGTAAGTTTGCAGACAAATATGATTTTGAAAATTATTTCAGGATAGGGGAACTGAGGGACAGTGAGCTGCTCTGCCTTGCCAGCTTTCTATACCACCAGGAATGTTTTCTGATGCTTTCAGACATGATGAACCGTTACAAGGAGAGGTTTATCTTTTCCGATACTTCCATTTTACGGGAGTTTGAGCCGGATGATACCCTTATGGAAAGGATTTCAAGGATTGAAATTCTGAAAGATGTATAAAAAATAGGTTTAAGGAGGTGCAGGGGCTTATGGAGAAAAAAACATATATTACAGAGACGGAACGTAAAAAATGCCGGAGAGTGGCTGATGCGTTTGCAGAGCTGGAAGATGCGGACGTTGTAGTAGTTGACGCCGGCAGGTACGGCTTTGTAAAGCTGCAATACTACACGCCGCCAATAGGCTTTGAGAATGATTTTACATTCACGGACAGCAGGGAGCTGTTTGAGGATTTATGGCAGGAATGGCTGAATATGCAGCTATACTGGATCGCAGAGGGAACGCCGCTTTTGGAAGATGGGTATGACGAGGTATTTAAGAGCCTGCCGGAAGAAAAGCAGAATGAGCTTATGGGCAGAAAAAAGCATTTCGCAAAAACAGCGGGAATAGAAATCATGTGAGCCTGCCAAAGTGTGGCGGGTGGCATTTTCGAGCCTTGCCGGAAGTGTGATTATCTTTTCAATCACACTTCCGGCAAGGTTTCAGGAGGTACGGAGGGTGAAGCCCTCTGTGTTAAAAAAATGATAAGTTGAGAACAGCGTAAGGGCGGTTATGAGTCAGTAGATTTATAGCTGCCCTTTTTGTTGTTTCCATTCAGGGTATCTGGAAACAGGGAGGAGATCACTATGGAATCATTACGGGATGTCAGGAGGGCAATGGAACGAGAGGTAAAGAAAGGGAGCTGCCCGCTCATGTTTGACCGGCTGGAGTTTGGCATGAAGCCTTTCCAGACCATTTCGTCGGAAGAAAAGCTGGATGAAGTGCTTGCATGGCTGTTAAGGATAAAGACTTTCCGTCAGTATGCAGAAAAGACCATAATCAACAACGTGTATATGGACTTGGATATGCTCTGCAAAAACCCGCAGTTTAAGCGCACCCATTCCGTCATAGACCGGGAAGGGATTTATGCAAGGGTGCAGAGGTATAAAAAGCGGTTACAGCCGGATTATGACAGCGGGCTTTGTCTGGAAACAGTGAGGTGTGTTTTTACGCTTCCGGAGGGTGAAGCGGAAAAATACTGCATGACGCATGACGGGCAGGAAACCTATGCCTTTATCATGTCAAACAGATATATCCTCGGTCTGTTTACCCACTGTGAAGCGGCAAGGAAATCTGTTGTCATGGATGGGATGGAGATCGGACGCCTTGCGGAACAGGAGCAGAGGATTGTGCGGCTTGAGAATGTGAGAAATGTGCTGTTCCAGGCATTATTGCTTGATGATGTGGAGTATGGCAAGGATGGGCTGTCTGCCAACCTTTACACAATTTATTGCTTGAATGAAAAAGGATAACTTCTGGACATGATGTCCAGAAGTGGGAAGGAGAGATATGGTATTTTTCAGTTTATCGGTGCTGCCGATTGGTTTTGTTTTTATGAAAGCTGTGGCGGACACCGGAAGAAAAAGAATTGCTCGTGACATTATCTGCCGGGGGATTCCCCCTTAGTGCATGGTTTTTCACAGGAACGTAACAGGGAGGTGTTTCATGCAGGAGGAAGTAACACAGAAAACAATCGCCCTTGTGATTAAGACCGCAAAATTAGACGCCAGCGTGCTGAAAGCTGCAATGAAGATGTATCTGAACCACCGTAAGCAGAAAGCGCAGGAAACGCATGGAAAGACTTCTGTAAAGAAGCTCGTTGGCGATGGCGTGGGGGTATCGTCGATAGAAGTCACTGACGGCAACATCAAATCTTTTGAGCGTGTCGCTAAAAAGTACAATGTTGATTTTGCCATAAAGAAAGACAAGACAACCGAACCGCCGAAATATCTGGTCTTTTTCAAGGGCAGGGATGCCGATGCGGTAGCACAGGCATTCAAGGAATTTGTTTATGGTAATGAGAAAAAGAAAGGCAGGGTTTCCCTGCGAGAGAAGCTGAAGCATTTTAAGGACGCAGTATCGCAGAACAAGAACCGGGAACGGAGCCGGGAGAAGAACAAGGACAGGGGGCAGAGCCTATGAGTAATATTATAAACGGCATAGCCAAAGATTTAAAATCTATCCCTGAAAAACTCAAGGCAAAGACCGGAAACATTGACAAAAAGAAACTTGTCCTGATGAACCTGCCCTATGTGCTTGCAGGATATTTCTGTGACAAGGTGGCGTGTCTGTGGCGGGTATCGCCGGGACGGGACGCTTCCGCAAAGATGATGGCGGTCATGGAGGGAATGGAGGGGCTGTTTTCCAATCCCCTGCCGAGTTTCTATCCAAGAGATCTGCTAATCGGGGTGTGCTGCGGCATCGCTTTAAGGCTTGCGGTGTATTTCAAATCCAAGAATGCCAAGAAGTTCCGGAAGGGTGTAGAGTACGGTTCCGCAAGGTGGGGCAATGAAAAAGACATAGAGCCTTACATGGATTCCGTATTTGAGAACAATATCCTGCTGACGCAGACGGAGAGGCTGATGATGTCGGGCAGACCAAGAGAGCCGAAGTATGCAAGGAATAAAAATATCCTTGTCATCGGCGGTTCCGGTTCCGGCAAGACGAGGTTTTTCGTAAAACCGAACCTGATGCAGATGCACTCATCGTATGTTGTCACAGACCCGAAAGGCACTGTGCTGATCGAGTGCGGAAAGATGCTGAAAAAGGGCGGCTATAAGATAAAAGTCCTCAATACCATAAACTTTGCAAAGTCCATGCACTACAATCCTTTCGCTTATTTACGGAGTGAAAAGGACATTTTGAAACTTGTAAACACGATTATTGTCAACACCAAAGGGGAGGGACAGCAATCCGGGGAAGATTTCTGGGTGAAAGCGGAAAAACTGTATTATACGGCGCTGATTGCCTATATCTGGTATGAAGCCCCGGAGGAAGAACAGAATTTCGCAATGCTGATTGATATGATTGACGCAAGCGAAGCAAGGGAAGATGACGAGAATTTCAAAAACGCCGTTGACCTGCTGTTTGACGAACTGGAGGAAAAAGACCCGAACCACTTTGCTGTCCGCCAATATAAAAAGTACAAACTTGCGGCGGGCAAAACGGCTAAGAGCATACTTATTAGCTGCGGCGCAAGGTTAGCGCCATTTGACATCAAAGAGCTGCGTGACCTTATGGAGTATGACGATCTGGAACTTGACACGCTGGGAGAACAGAAAACAGCATTGTTCGTCATTATTTCAGATACAGATGCCACATTCAATTTCGTGGTGTCAATCATGTATTCACAGCTCTTTAACTTACTTTGTGACAAAGCAGATGATGTCTATAACGGCAGGCTTCCGGTTCATGTGAGGATGCTGTTGGACGAGTTTGCAAATATCGGTCAGATTCCGCAGTTTGAGAAGCTGATCGCCACAATCCGGAGCCGTGAAATATCAGCTTCTATTATTTTGCAGTCAAAGTCCCAGTTAAAAGCGATTTATAAGGACAACGCTGACACAATCGAAGGGAATTGTGACACCACCTTATTCCTCGGAGGGAAGGAAAAGACCACGCTCAAAGAGCTGGCGGAAGTTTTAGGGAAGGAAACGATAGACCTTTACAATACCTCGGACACAAGGGGTACGTCACAGTCCTACGGGCTTAATTACCAAAAGACCGGAAAGGATATGCCATACTTATTCGTGAAGAGTTGGTTGCCCAATACAAAAATAAACGGAACAGGGACACGATCAGCCAGCAATTCAGCTAATCATGTCTGTTGTGTTAATTCTTATCTGTCTTAGAGTTTTTCTGTCTTGCACTGTTCCGGCGTTTCTTCGCGTCAGGCTCTAAGATTTCAGACTGACCGAGAATATTTGCTATATCGTCAATATTCTTTTCAGTTGGCTTGATTTTTAAGAACTGGCTGAATATGTAGGCAAGTTTTTGTTTGGAAGTGCCTACAAAGTTTTCTGCCTTTTCGATGATTCCTTCAAAATATTCGGTTACGGTTTTGGACGGGGCGGAATCAATATCGCCTTTGTGGGCGTTCCTGATGTCCCTGATAATGGTATGCATATCATCATCAATCACATGAGAAAAATACTCATTCAGTTCAAGGTGTGATGCTTTTAATACATTTAATTGCAGGTTATATTCATCGGGATTGTGGCGTTTGAGTAATATTTTTCTGCCTGTTTCCACGGCAAGATTGAGTGACTTAACCTGCATATCCGCAAGACCGTCCACATATATTTCCAAGTCAAGCATAAGCTTTCGGAATTGCTCGTGGGTAATAAGCTCTGACAAAAGCAGCGTGTTTAATTTCCGGTCTTTGAGAAGCGACAGGGCGGCGTCGCTCAGGTGCAGGTCGGATATGGAAATATTGTCAATCTGCCTGTTTTCGGTCATACCGAGCAGATAGTCGGCTGATACTTTATAGAATTTTGCCAAGTCAATGATGTTTCTGTGGGGTATTTCTTTATAATCATCAGATTCATAAGAACCAAGTGTGGAAGCCGGAATTTTTGTCTGCTGTGATAGCTGCTCTAAAGTCAGTCCCTTTTCCACGCGCAGGTCTTTCAATCGCTCCTGAATACTTAATTGTGTTTTCATTGCTAATTCTCTCCTTTACAAAAAACAGAATATCACATTAACTGGCGGATGCCTACTATATTTTTCCAGCATGATAGAAATATTATGTTTTTTGGAATATTTCTGACATGATGGATATACGGGAAAGCAGGCTGTTTTGTTAGATAATGACAGTACAATTAAATGACTGTCCAAGCTGATATAAACCGCCAAGACTAATTTAAAAGTAATTTGAGCGCCAATACTGGACGACACAGCGCCGACAAGGGTTGCCTGTCAGGAAACAGCAAGGGGAAAACAGCAAAACAAATGAAACAGCCTAATTATGGGTGGAGAAATATTTTACCGGCAGAGTCCTGTTAAATAGATTTGACACTGGAGAAAGGAGTATGGAATGAAGTTATCAAGATATGAACAGGAAGTTGTTATCAATCTGAATGCAGATGAGGACGAAGCAACAGTTTACACAGCAAATCCGGCATGGATGCGGAAAATGGATAAACTGCATAAGGAGTTTCCAAATGTAATCCGATTGAAGTCATGGACGGAAGTAAGCAAGACCTATGTTTTACCCAAAAATCTTATTAGGATTGGAAAGCCGAGAACGTTAAGTGAAGCGCAGCTTAGGCACTTACAGGATTTGAGGGACAGGACATAAAATTTCCATCAAAATGATGTTGATGAAAATACAGTTAAAAACTGAATTAAGATGAAACATAAACAGGTGTAATCAAACGCATGAGAGGATATTCAGTATACGGGTGTCCTTTTTTGTATGCCTGTATTTATATACAACATTAACAGCGTTACGGGCAGAGAGGAAGTGAAAAAATGAGGGAAAGTAAACAGACACGCAGAGAAGTGATTGATGCGGAATTAAAGAAAACAAAAGCAGAACTTGTCATTGCAAAACACAGGGAAGCAAAACTCCGTAATCAGATAAAGGGCATGACAGAAAAGGAGCGCAGACACCGCAACATTGTATGGGGAAGCCACTTTGAATACCTTATCAGCCTAAAAGTCGTATAATGTATACTCAAATAATCAGCTAAGAATTACGCCCAGTTTTTCAAGATACAGAGCATCCCTT
>VSNR01000211.1 GCA_009774345.1 Lachnospiraceae bacterium
GGAAAATGATATTTATATTGACCCAAACTTGCAAAAATTATATGACTCATATGAAGATTCCTATTCTTTTGACAATTTAGGAGAAAAAAGATTGTTGAAGGATTACAGAATGTTAAATGAAATCGGACAGTTAGAAGCGCGTAAACGTGTAGCGGAACTAACCGAAATTCCCCGATACACCAAACCAGATGACCCCCCACAGGAATAATCCCGTAGGCAACAGGTAAAAGCCAAATGTCCTTCTCCTCCCCCGGAGCTGGGAACAAAATTGCGTTGAGCACGATGTTGTGCATCTAATTTGATGCAGGGATGCGGCAAAATATAACAAAAACCACATACAATAAACTTTGAAAGGAAGGTATATATTATGAGCAATCGTGAATTTGCCAAGAACCTGATTGACCAGATACCCGAAAACAGAATGTATTATGTAATTTCATATTTACAGGGAGCCTCTATACCAGATGAAATTCCCAATACAGAAACCATCGCCTCTATAGAAGAACTGGAAAACGGCGGCGGCACTTTATTTACCGGCAGCACAGAAGCTTTGTTTGCTGAACTGATGGAGGAATGACCAATGCTTGATGTCAGATACTCCACAAAGTTCAAAAAAGATTTTAAGTTATGTGTGAAGCGTGGATATAAAATGTCTCTGCTCCAACAAGCTATTGATACATTACGTATTCCCGCCCCACTCCCAGAAAAGAATCAAGACCACAATCTGACTGGGAATTATTCTGGATATAGGGAATGTCACATTGCCCCAGACTGGTTTCTTATTTATAAACAAATTGGCAATGAATTAAGATTAGACCGAACTGGCACCCATGCTGATTTATTTGGTTTGTAAAAATGACAGCTAGAAGATGTGGATTGTCACCCACCTATTTCATTCAAGATGCAGAGGCAGGTAACTTCGGTTATCTGCCTTTTATATTATTTTTGTAATTTTGTCAGAGAATTAACCCGGCAAATTTAAGAAATAGCCGTCCTGTTAAGCATATTATAAGCATATGCATCTATTCATATAGATAGATTTCCACACTCTCCGCGATCGCCTCCACCGCCTCATCAAGTTCCCTGCGACCCTCCATGTACTCTGCGCCCTGTTCGAGCACCTTATTTTCAAGCATCATATCGCTCAGATAGGGGGTGTCAAGACCTGCAATCCACTGTTCCAGACATTCAATGCCATCCTGATTGACCGGATAAACTGTAAATCCATATTTTACGCCATCTATTGAATAAGAGGTAGAATACTGGCCGCCATTTTCATCCAGCTTGTTCTCATTGTATGCAAAAGAGGATACCAGCGACTTTTTATTGACAGGAAAGCCAAACGGTGTGTTATCTTGAACATTTGTGCTAAGCATCATGCTGACAAACTGTTTTGCCCTGTCAGAATACGCTGTTGCCGCGTTAATCCCTGCGATGGATTCCGGGTGATACACCTTGGCGCTCTGCCCGTCTAATGGTTTGCAGATCACTTGTTCCAGACCTTCTGTGCGCGGCACAGACAGCATATCGCGGTAGGTGTAGGCGCCCAAAGTCTCACCGAAAGTAAATGAACAGCGCCTCTCAAGACAGATACACTCATTCACGCTTTTAAAGATTGTAGACGTACTCCCTCTGTTCCATGTCCGCTGGAGCATCTTTCTGATCCATGCAGATCAGAGCCAGTGTACCGTCTTTTGACAAGGCGGTCGAAACCGGATAGTGCTCTTGGACAAAAGCGGCAAACGCTTCCTCCCGCTCGATATCCCATGTGTCCCCGCCGTCCTTTGACACAAATTTCTGGCTGGTCATACTGTTGATAAACACAATTCTGCCATCATTGAGCGTCTGTTTTTCCACCCGCTCCCAATAGTCGCCCTCACAGACCGTCCGTTCCACATAGCGCCCCATACCGCTGTTATCAGGATTATCCTGCTGCGCAGCAGACAGGTCTGTCTCATTTTCAAAACGCACTGGCTGTCCTTGCGTGCCACAGCCTGTCATCGCCATAGCGATTACAGCGGACAGAAGAAATCCCGCCGCTCTTGTGATCATTGAATTTTTTCTCATTGTAAACCTCCAAATCTAATAAATATGTTCCCTATCATAGCACAGGAAGCTCTAAATACTCTCTAAGCATGTTGAACATTTTCCTTGACTTTTTTTCATTGTACAATATACTAAACTATAAAGGCAGTTAGAAATAAAGCGGTAAACAGCGAACATCTCAGATTTTTAGAGATAATTTAGAGATAAATAAAGTAAAATATCAGGTAGAAAACAAAAATATTTTACTTTATGGAGGAGCAACCATGCGAATACTACTCGCTGAAGATGACAAGAAACTAAATGAATCACTCACAGCCCAGTTGATCTCAAGAGGCTTTGATGTGGACTCCTGCTATGACGGGGAGGAAGCGCTCTATTATGCTGCCCAGAATATCCATGATGTGATCCTGCTCGACCGAATGCTTCCCAATATGGAGGGCACGATGATCCTGACCAAATTGCGCAGGCAGGGCATCTTTATTCCCGTTCTTATAATAACCGCGCTTGGCACTCTAAATGACAAAGTAACCGGACTCAATCTAGGCGCCGACGATTATCTGGTAAAACCGTTTGCATTTGAGGAGCTGCTGGCGCGCATCCAGTGTGTCACTAGGCGTTCTCCTGTCATCAGCCAGACAGAATTGTCCTCCTACTGTGATATCAGCTTTGATGAGACATCCAACACCCTCACCGGGCCAAGCGGAAGCTGCACCTGCTCCAAGCGCGAGGGTGCCATGCTGGAAATCTTTGTCAAAAACGGCGGACAAACCCTGTCAAGGAACACGCTTCTGCTAAAAATCTGGGGGCCTGACAGCGATGTCGAAGATGGAAATCTTGACAACTATATTTACTTTGTCCGCAGACGGCTCAAGGCAGTCGGAAGCCGCCTGAAACTGAGAACCATTCGGGGCATAGGCTACTGTCTGCTGGAAGAATAACTGGAAAATGAGAGAGGAATCAAATTCTGTCACATGAACACCATCAAAAAAGCGCACCTTCACCTGACACTGTTAAACGGCTGTATCACCACATTGATTTTAATTGTCATGACACTTGGCTATCTCCTGATAACTGAAAATAACATGATGAAAAACAAAATGTACGCATACCAAAGCGACATCTATACCATCGCCTCCTACATCGAGCAGCAGGACATTATCAGCAACACATGGCTGTCCCAGCTTGAATCTGGCAAAAAATACTATGTATCCCTGATGGACAACAATACAGAATTTCTATATGATACCAATAAAATACAGGAAAGCGGCGAGAGAAGGCAGGTGCTTGACAAAGCATGGCACTATTACCATGAAGGAAGCACCTCCATGACGCACCACACGCTCTCCTATAAGAGCAGCTACACTTCCTTTATCCTGCCCCCGTCGGTCATAGAGGATTCATCTGGTTACTGCTGCTTTGTAATCCATATGGAAAAAAATACATCCACACTGGAAATTCTGCTGGCTGCGCCGCTTGAGACCATTCAAAAGCAAATGACAAGACAGCGCTTTCTGTTTCTGGGCATTATCACGCTCGCCCTCATTGCGATCTGGATATTTGCATGGATTTTCACTGGAAAACTGCTCAATCCCATCGAGGCAAGCAGGCTGCGCCAGAATCAATTTATCGCCTCCGCCTCACATGAGCTGCGCACACCGCTCGCGGTCATCCTCTCCTGCGCGGAGGCAGGGCTTGACAAAAATGCGTGTTCTGAATTGACCACCATCAAAAACGAAGCGCTGCGCACATCAAGACTATTGAATGACATGCTCACCCTGCTCAGCTGTGATACAGGGCATCTCGACATCAAGCCAGTGCGCGCCCAGCTCGACACGCTGCTTCTGAATGCCTGTGAGGCTTTTGAGAACATGGCAGCTGCAAAACACATTCAAATCAGAGTCTCCCTTCCAGAAGAACCGCTTCCTGACTGCATCTGTGACAGCGAGCGCATCATACAGGTCCTCACAATCTTTCTGCACAATGCTGTCAGTTATACACCAGAGGGCGGAAAAATTTTTCTGTCCGCAGACTATATGAACAAGCATTATGAAATCAAAATTTCTGACACTGGTGTCGGAATCAGCGACGAGGAAAAGACGAAAATATTTGACCGCTTCTACCGCAGTGAAAAAGCCCGAAGTGACAAAAATCACTTCGGGCTGGGTCTGTCTATTGCCTATGATATCATTACCGCACACCACGGCAGTATCAAAGTAACCGACACGCCGGGCGGCGGCACTACGTTTTTGATACTGCTGCGCAGCCAGTCTGTCTAGTTTATTATACGTCCGCAGAATCCGCTACCTTGTTTGCTCTCGCTTTCACCTGCGCATCCTGAATATCGTTTGGTGTCTGCTCGTATCTTGTCACTTCATACTCAAAGCTGCCGCGCCCGCCTGTCATGGAGCGAAGCACGGTGCAGTAGCCGGTCAGCTCCATCATCGGAATGTCTGCTTCGATCACCTGCTTGCCGTTTCCGATCGGATTCATGCCAAGCACTCTGCCGCGCCGCTTGTTCAGATCGCCCATAATATCGCCTGTGTAGCGTTCTGGCGCCGTCACTTTGAGCGATGCAATCGGCTCAAGCAGCACAGGTCCTGCCTCCATAAAGCCCTTCTTAAATGCCTGAATCGCTGCGGTCTTAAATGCCATTTCTGAGGAATCCACTGCATGATAAGAACCATCATACAAGATTCCTTTCACGCCTACAACTGGATAAGCAGCCAAAGGTCCTTTCAGGACAGATTCCTGCATTCCTTTCTCTACAGCGGGGAAATAGTTCTTTGGAACAGCGCCGCCTACGACCTCCTGCTCAAACACATACGCTTTCTCCAAATCCCCAGACGGCTCAAAGCGCATCTTGACATGGCCATACTGTCCGTGTCCGCCGGACTGCTTTTTATACTTGTACTCCACATCTGATTTCTTCTTAATCGTCTCGCGGAATGCAATCTTGGGATCACTCAGTTCAATCTCACATTTGTACTCATTTGCCAAGCGGCTCTGGATAATCTCAAGCTGCTGGTCTCCGATACCGTAGAGCAATGTCTGCCTGTTCTCTACATCATTGACTACCTTCAGCGTCTGGTCTTCGTGCGACATCTTCTGCAATGCCTGTGAAACCTTGTCAATGTCCCCCTTGTTTGGCACCTTATAGCGCTTTGCCGTATAAGGTTTGGAGATCTCAAACTTGCCGTACTCGATCACGGTCGCCTTCGTGGAGAGCGTGTTGCCTGTCCTCGCAGCCGTGAGCTTGGCAATCGCGCCGATATCGCCTGCATGAAGCTCGCTGATTTCAATGGGTTTGCTCCCCTGTAATATGTAAAGTTTATTTACTTTTTCCTCTATATCCTTATCTTTATTATAGATCGTATCGTCCGCCTTAAATACGCCGGAACATACCTTAATCAGCGAATACTTGCCGATAAACGGGTCTACGATGGTCTTAAACACATACGCTGACTTTGCCTTGGAAAAATCATAGTTTGCCTCAAAGACTTCATTGGTTTTCATATTAAAGCCTGCAAGCTGTCTGTTCTCAGGACTTGGCATATATTTCACAATATCGTCAAGCAGGGTGTATGTACCTTGGCATAACAGGCTAGAGCCCATGCTGATCGGAACGATTGAACTGTCAATGACATTGGTGCGCAGCGCCGCCCGAATCTCATTTTCAGAGAATGTCTCACCGCCAAAATACCGGTCCATAAACTCCTCGCTTGTCTCTGCTACCGCCTCCATCAAAGTATCTCTGTACAGGTTCAGATTGTCCATGCTGTAATCTGGGATTTCGCATGCCTCGACATCCTTGCCCTTCCAGCGGTTTCCTGTCTCGCTCACAACATTCACATACCCCACGAATTTCTCATTCTCCCTGATTGGGAAATGGAACGGCGCAATCTTCTTGCCGTACATCTCTGTGAGCTTCTCCACAACATTCTTAAATGACGCGTTGTCTGCATCCATTCCAGTCACATAAATCATTCTCGGCAGCTTATATTTCTCGCAAAGTTCCCAAGCCTTCTCTGTCCCTGCCTCGACACCGGATTTGCCCGATACCACTATGACCGCTGCATCTGCCGCACTGATTGCCTCCTCAACTTCGCCTATGAAATCAAAATATCCGGGTGTATCAAGAACATTGATCTTCACGCCATCCCACTCAATCGGTACGACAGAAGTACTAATGGAAATCCTTCTCTTCTGCTCTTCCTTGCCATAATCGCTGACTGTATTGCCGTCTTCCACTTTTCCCATGCGCGAAGTGATTCCTGACAGATATGCCATGGACTCCACGAGACTTGTCTTTCCAGCCCCGCCATGACCTAACAATACGACGTTTCGGATCTTATCAGTTGTGTAAATATTCATTGCAGCTACCTCCTATATGTGCGGGCAGAGTGAGATGAATCTTCTCTGCCCGATTAATGAAACCTATTACAATTTTACTATATATTTTCAGACAATACAATCTTTTTTGTGCATTTTGTATATATTATTTTGCATAAAATACTGTCTAAAAATTCGTGAGATTTGCTAAAGCTTTTTTGCTTGACATATCTGTTTACAGATTTATGATACAATGTTAAAATATATTGCATGCCTTTCATTTTTTAACCTGTTAAACGAGAAAGGATTGAAAATATTATGATAATGAACAAATTCGGCTTTTTAAGTCTTGG
>VSNR01000212.1 GCA_009774345.1 Lachnospiraceae bacterium
ATAAAAAAACCAAAGGAGGATTTCTATGAAAGGATCAATGAATACCCATTTGGGTAATATCTATATCGATCCTGAGGTTATTGCCCAGTATGCAGGAAGTGTCGCTGTAGAATGTTTCGGTATTGTCGGCATGGCATCAGTGAATGTGAAGGATGGATTGGTGAAGCTGCTCATGAAGGAGAGCATCACGCATGGCATCTCGGTAAATATTGTAAATAATAAATTGATTCTTGATTTTCACGTAATTGTTGCTTATGGCGTCAGCATTATAACAGTATGTGATAATTTGATCAACAATGTAAAATACAAAGTAGAAAGTTTCACAGGTCTCGAAATCGAAAAAATCAACATCTTTGTTGAAGGCGTTCGAGTGATTGATTAAGGAGGATTTCTGAAGTGGGATTAAATGTAATCGATGCGAAAATGCTGGCAAAGATGTTTCTCGCCGGAGCAAAGAATTTAGAGCATAAAAAAGAGTGGATCAACGAGTTGAATGTATTTCCTGTTCCCGACGGTGATACTGGTACGAATATGTCTATGACGATTCTGTCTGCTGCAAAGGAGGTTGCCGCGATCGCTGAGCCTGATATGGTTTCACTCTCCAAGGCGATCTCTTCAGGGTCACTTCGAGGCGCGCGCGGAAACTCGGGCGTTATTCTGTCACAGCTTTTCAGAGGCTTTACGAAGGTGATCAGAGAGTATGACGAGATCAACGTTGCCATTCTCGCCTCTGCCTGTGACAAGGCTGTAGAGACAGCGTACAAGGCTGTCATGAAGCCTAAGGAGGGAACCATTCTCACGGTTGCAAAAGGTGCCGCCAGAAGAGCGACAGATCTGGCGATGGCTGGCGAGAAGGACTTGGAAGTCTTTATCGGTGAGGTCATCAAAGAGGCGGAGATTGTCCTTGCACAGACGCCGGATATGCTTCCTGTATTAAAGCAGGCGGGCGTGGTTGATTCTGGCGGGCAGGGACTTGTGGAAGTGCTCAAAGGAGCTTATGACGCATTTCTTGGCAAAGAAATGGATGTCTCGCTTGATTTCGCGCCAAAGACCAGCGCTGCCGCAGAGAAAGGTCCGATGCCTTCCACCATTGAGGCACAGGCAAATGCAGAGATTAAATTCTGTTATTGTACACAGTTTTTGATTATGCTCAATAAACCCTTTAATATCAAACAGGAGATGGATTTTAAAGAATATCTCTCTTCCATCGGCGATTCCATCGTCGTTGTGGCAGATGATGAGATTGTAAAAGTCCATGTGCATACCAATGATCCCGGACTTGCGATGCAGAAGGCGCTTCGTTTTGGCGCACTCACGACCATCATTATAGAAAATATGCGTCTTGAGCGTGATGAGAAGGTGTCCGACATGATGGAGCGGCAGATGCAGAGTACCGAGCTTCCAGACAAGGGGGCGCCTGCGGTGTCAAATGAGGAGACAGCGGCGGCTGTGCATAAAGAAACAGGATTTATTGCAGTTTCGATCGGAGAGGGCATGAATGAAATTTTCCGCTCGCTCGGCGTTGACTATATCATCGAGGGCGGACAGACCATGAATCCCAGTACGGAGGATATGCTCAATGCCATTGAGAAAATCAATGCGGATAATATCTTTATTTTTCCAAATAATAAAAATATTATCCTTGCAGCAAATCAGGCAAAGCAGCTCACGAAGGACAAAAATATTATCGTGATACCGACCAAGACGGTTCCGCAGGGAATTACTGCGATCATCAACTATGTGCCAGATATCTCTGTTGAGGAAAATGAAGCAGTTATGGCGGAGGAAGTGCAGCGCGTTGCAACAGGGCAGGTTACTTATGCAGTGCGGGATACCATGATTGACAATCAGGAGATTCATCAAGGTGACTTTATGGGCATCGGAGACAAGGGTATACTGGCTGTGGGTACAGATTTGCAGAGCGTGGCATTCAACATGGTTCAGAAGATGATGTCCGACGAATTTGAGCTGATCAGCATCTATTACGGCGATGTCATTACCAAAGAGCAGGCACAGCGGCTGGCAGATCAGGTGCAGGCGGAATACAGCGGCTGTGATGTAGAACTTCAGTTTGGCGGCCAGCCGATTTATTCATATATTATATCAGCGGAGTAAATACGGTGAAGAGAAACGATCCAATTACAGTGATAAAAGGTGTTGGCGAAAAGACGGCTGCCTTGTATCATAAGTTAAATATAGAGACGGTTGACGATCTGGTCAGGCATTATCCCAGAGATTACGAAGAGTGGCGCGATCTTGTAACGATCGGGGAGCTGAGGGCGAATCAGGTATCTGCGATACGTGCTTTGGTTATCAGCGCTCCCCAAACCGTACATATAAGGCAGAATATGTCAATCACGACGGTGCGTGTCAAAGACAACAGCGGCGCTTGTGATATTGTGTATTTCAACATGCCTTATATCAAAAACAATCTTCAGCCCGGCAAACAATATATTTTCCGCGGGCGCGTCATTTTGAAAAACAACCGCATGACGATGGATCAGCCTAAAATTGTCAGTCCGCATGAGTTTGCACAGAATGTACACCGGCTCGCGCCGATTTATCCCACGACAAAGGGGCTGACCATCGCTGCGATCACAAAGACAGTGCGCGCGGCTGTAGACAGCTTAGATTTTTGTGAGGATTACATCCCCGAATCCATGCGCAGAGAATATGGACTGCCAGATTTGAAATCGGCTGTGATGGGGATTCATTTCCCAGACAACCGCGATGTGCTGGTTGCTGCCAGAAAACGTCTGGTTTTCGAAGAATTTTTGTTTTTTATTATCTCAGTGATGTTTCTGCGGGATCTAACCGTTCAGGAGATCAATGATGCCCCGATGATGCGGATAGACGCCTGTCAGGATTTTATTAACAGCCTTCCTTATGAGCTGACTGGCGCACAGAAGAAGGTCTGGGCGCAGATTGAAAATGATCTGTGCTCCACACATCTGATGAACCGATTGATTCAGGGGGATGTCGGTTCCGGGAAAACGATTGTGGCAGTGCTGGCCATGTTTATGTGTGTCATGAACCATCATCAGGCAGCATTTATGGCACCGACAGAAGTCCTCGCAAAACAGCATTATGAGTCCATTGTGGCGCTTGTTGATCATTATGGCCTTCCCTTGAAACCGATACTCCTCACAGGGTCTTTGACTGCGAAGGAAAAGCGCAGGGCAAAGGAGAGTATCGTCCTAGGTACAGGCAATGTCATCATTGGGACACAGGCACTATTGCAGGATGATGTTGATTTTTATGATCTGCGCCTTGTCATCACGGACGAGCAGCACCGTTTTGGCGTCAGACAGCGCGAGACACTGGCGCAAAAAGGGATACAGCCGCATATTCTCGTGATGAGTGCAACGCCGATTCCAAGAACGCTTGCCCTGATTTTATACGGGGATTTGGATATATCTGTCATGGATGAACTTCCGGCAAACCGGCTTCCAATCAAAAATTGTGTGGTCAATACAGACTACCGCAAAAAGGCGTATGAATTTATCGCAAAGGAAGTGGCGCAGGGCAGACAGGTGTATGTCGTCTGTCCGATGGTCGAGGCAAGTGACGAGGAGCTTATGGGAGACCAGCCCGTGCTCGAAAATGTGATTGAATATACAGAGAAGCTCAAAAAAGCACTGCCAGACAGTGTGCGTGTAGAATTTCTCCATGGACAGATGAATCCCAAAGCCAAGAATTATGTGATGGAAGAATATGCTGCGCACCATATAGATGTGCTGGTATCTACGACGGTCATTGAAGTTGGCATCAATGTACCCAATGCGACGGTGATGATGGTTGAAAATGCAGAACGGTTTGGTCTGGCACAGCTTCATCAGCTCAGAGGCCGTGTAGGACGTGGAGAACACCAGTCTTATTGTATCTTTATCACAGCATCAAACCAGAATGATACAATGGAACGGCTGCAAGTATTAAATCAGTCAAATGATGGATTTTTTATCTCATCGGAAGATATGAGACTGCGCGGGCCGGGGGACCTGTTTGGTATCCGGCAGAGCGGGCAGTTCCAGTTTCAGCTGGGCGATATTTATCAAGATGCGGTAATCTTACAGGATGCGCAGTGCTGCGCGGCAAAACTATATGCTTCCCACGGACAGCCCGACAATGAATCTCAGGCATTTTGGGCATATTATAATGAGAATGCTGCCGCAAATCTTGACTATATTAATATCTAAAAGAAATGATACGCCTGCTAAAGCAGGCAGATGGGAGATTGGATGAAATGTCGAAAATAGCAATTGTAACGGATAGTAATAGTGGTATCACACAGGGTCAGGCAAAGGAGATCGGTATTCATGTACTGCCGATGCCGTTTATGATTGATGGGGAAACCTTTTATGAAGAAATCACACTCAGTCAGGAGGCATTTTATCAAAAACTTGCCCAGAATGCAGACATCTCTACCTCACAGCCATCGCCAGAATCCATTATGCAGCTCTGGGATGAACTTTTAAAGGAAAATGACGAGATTGTCCATATCCCCATGTCCAGCGGGTTGAGCGGTTCCTGCCAGACAGCGGTCATGCTCGCACAGGATTATGACGGCAAAGTTCATGTTGTAAACAATCAGAGAATCTCTGTGACGCAGAAACGGTCTGCCTTTGATGCCCTTGAGCTTGCAAAAGCCGGAAAAAGCGGCAGTGAGATCAAAGAAATACTGGAGGCAGACAAGTTTAATTCCAGCATTTATATTATGATTGATACACTTTATTATCTGAAAAAAGGCGGGCGCATCACACCGGCTGCGGCTGCGCTTGGCACCCTGCTGCGGCTGAAGCCAGTATTACAGATTCAGGGAGAGAAGCTGGACGCCTTTGCGAAGGCAAGAACGGTCAATCAGGCGAAATCCATTATGATCAATGCCATCAAGAGCGATATCGAAAAGCGCTTTGGCGGTTTATCACCGGAAAATCAGATGTATCTGGCAATTGCACATACACAGAATGAGGAGGCGGCAAACGCATTCAAAGAGGAGGTACAGGCACAGTTTCCTGACTATCCTGTCTATACGGTAGACCCCTTGTCGCTAAGTGTGTCCTGCCATATCGGGCCGGGGTCGCTGGCGGTGACATGCTGTAAGAAATTAAAATATTAGAGCAGCATATTGTATAAACAAAAATAATCGAGCAGGGTGGAATTCGATCGATTCTCCATCCTGCTCGATTTTTCATTTTATGCACATGTCACCAAGAACTCAATTTAAACCAACGCCGCCGTAATGATTGCCATAGAGTATACCTCAATCGCATTGCACCCGCGGGAAAGATCGTTGACTGGCGCATTCAAGCCCAGAAGGATTGGCCCATATGCCTCGAAATTACCCATTCTCTGTGCAATTTTGTACCCCATATTTCCAGAGCTGAGATCTGGGAAGATGAATGTATTTGCATGACCTGCCACTTGGGATTTCGGGCACTTTGTACGTGCCACACGCGGAGAAACAGCAGCATCAAACTGCAATTCGCCCTCAATTGGCGTATTGGGAAATGCTGCCTTTGCCTTGTTTGCTGCATTTCTCATTTTTTCTACATCAGGCCCCTTACCAGAACCAAAAGTAGAGTAGCTCAGGAACGCCACCTTAGGGTCTACACCAAAGATTTTTGCACATTCGATCGTCTCACCGCAGATTTCTACCAGCTCATCCTCGGTTGGATTGATGTTGATCGCACAGTCACTCATGGCAAGTACCTCATTTTCGCCCGTAGCGCCCGGACGGACAAGGATGAAGCAGGAGGATACAATACTGTTGCCCGGCTTCGTCTTGATAATCTGTAGAGCAGGGCGCACCGTGTCTGCTGTGGAGTATGTCGCACCGCCAAGGAGAGAGTCGGCAACACCCATCTCAACAAGCATGGTACCAAAGTAATTTGGCTGGGAAAGAATTTTCTTTGCCTCGTCGGTTGTCATGCCTTTGCCCTTGCGAAGTTCACAGAACCGTTCAACCATCTCATCAAACCGGTCGTAATTGTTGCTGTCTATGATCTGTGCACCGCGAATATTATAGCCCGCTTCCTCCGCAGCCATCAGCACATCTTCCTCGTTGCCAACAAGAATCGGGTGAAGGAAACTACTTGCCAAGAGACGAGAGGCAGCCTCAAGGATACGCGGGTCCGTTCCCTCAGTAAAGACAATGGTCTTAGGGTTCTTTTTCAGTTGATCAATCATTGTACCAAATCCATACATCATAAAATCCATCCTTTTCTTTTTGATATTTTGTATACTCGCGCCAGCCGCAGCCGCGAAGCGGCATATTTCCTTATGCGGCTGTGTGCATCACATTATACTGGTGGTCAGTCTTTTCGACCGCCAGTATAATATTTGTGATTGCACATGCTGTCTATGAAAGCGTTTACACTGTGATATTTAACGGTCTCGCTTACGTTCTACTTAATATTGTATACAAATTTTTTTCATTTGCAATGGTTGTATTGAAATAAGTGCAGGAAAAAGTTTTTTTGGTATAATATAACAATGGCTTATGTGCGAAAATTTGTTCGCATATGAAGTGTCAAAGCAGATAAAGTTTGGACTTTATTGGATGTGTAGTAATGAAAGAAAACAGGAATCACAAAAAAGTCAGAAAAAATCAAGATTTTCTGGCTTCTGAGTATCTTCTTTTTCGATTTTATCAGGTTTTTGTCGCAGATTTCCTAAGTCTGCGAAA
>VSNR01000213.1 GCA_009774345.1 Lachnospiraceae bacterium
TCAATATCTGCAATTTTCAAGGTTCAATCGAGCCTATTTTTTGACTCGTTTTTTTCATAGATTATTTGACACTACCTTTTCCTTTTTATTTTATTTACTTGATTATAATCCCGAACCGATTACCGACACCAGATAAAATGGCACTTTGTCATCCTCATGCGTCTCAATCAGCTCAATTTCCACATGATGCTTTCCATAGGGCAGATGCTCTGCAACCGTGTCCAGATGCAGGCTGTCCCCCCATGTCTCCTCGAAATTCCCGTCGAGGAGCACTGCTTTGTCTGTATCGCCGTCCACCACAGCCCGCGCCACGCAGGTAGGCTTTGCCACCGACTTGCGGTACTGTACGCCGATACAGCTTCCCTCTATATCAAAACCAATGTGTGCACCCTTTTTGTCTGCTGTCCAGCCGCGCCGGAAAATCTCCCGGATATCATGCTGCGGCTGAGTGTCTGCCGTAAAGCCCTCGTTGTTTGTCATGATTGTATCACTGTTGTCATTCTGGTATCTGACAGAATTTTCATAGGCATTTGGGGTCACTGGTGTCATTTTCTTTACATCCAGATGGTTGTCCTCTGCCTCGATTCCTGACTGTAGCTCCTCATAAACCATCTCCAGAAAGCTGATGATCACCTCCGACATCAGTCCATGCCCCTCATCGTTTGGATGAAGGTCGTCCTCGGTCACATCGCGGCTTGTATACGTGCCGTCCAGCACTTTCTCATACAGCGTCGGCTTCATGCTGACACAGGGCAGATCATATGCCTTGCCAATCTTTACATGCTGTGTCTGTGCATTTTCCCCGTCATTGTAATACACACTGTTTACAATCAGCACTGCCGGCTCTGTACGGTAACTGTAGATCTTACGTATCAATCCCTCGTAAGTCTCCAAAAAATGTGCATTGTCCTTGTCATTCACACTGAACTCGACAATCGTAAAATCAATCTCTTTCGACAGCAGGTCGCTGTCTGCTCTCGCCACGCCAAACTGTGAGGTCGTGCCGCCGATTCCCGCATTGACATACGTAACCGCTGCCTTTGGAAATTTCTCACACCACCACCTGTACACCAGATATGCATAGCAGGTCTCAGGAGCCGAGGACAGACAACCCTGCGTGATGGAACCGCCCAAAAATCCCACGGTGACTGCTTCACCGCGCATCGCTTTCTTCATCGCTCTCTCAATTCGATAAAGATTTCCTCTATTCAAAACGCCCTTCCTACAATCAATCCCATACTTTTGTGTACGCATTTGTCTCTCCTCCTGCTCCTGATCCTATATCTTATTGATTCATATATTCCAAATTCTTTTTAATAAACGCACACCGCTGCTCCACACATTTCACAGAGCGCAGTGGGTCTTCCGGTGTGTTGAACACATAGTCCACAAGCTTGTCTATCGTGGTCGTCGCCACATGCAGCCTCGTATCGCTCGACGCATAATAAATATACACATCCCCGTTTGCTCTTGCGACCGCTCCGTTTGTGAACACAACATTCGACACATCGCCAACCCGCTCAGCCCCAAGCGGCGCGATCAAAAATCCGCCCGGCTCCGCGATCACCTTTGTCGGGTCCTCCAGCGCGGTAGCAAACGCATAGACTACATAGCGAAGCCCTGCTGCGGTGTTGCGCACACCGTGGGCAATATGTATCCAGCCCTTCTCCGTCTTGATCGGCACGGCGCCGGCGCCGTTCTTTGCCTCGGTGATGGTGTGGTATTTGCGCTTGCTCGTGATGATCTCCTCATCAATGACAGCGTGCGTGATATCGTCGCAGAGTCCAAATCCGACGCCTCCGCCGCTTCCCGTGTCAATAAAGTCATCCATCGGCCTTGTGTAAAATGCATACTTGCCGTTTACAAACTCCGGGTGCAGCACAACATTTCTCTGCTGAGGGGAGCGCAGCGTCTTTAGATTGTCGAGGCGCTCCCATGTCTTTAAATCCTTTGTCCGCACAATTCCTGCCGCAGCAACTGCCGCCGAGAGGTCATTGACCTTGGTATCCTTGCTCTCCGAGCAGAACACGCCATAGATATAACCATCCTCATGCTTTGTCAGGCGCATGTCGTAGACGTTTGTCTCCTCGGGACATACGTCGTCAAGCAGTACCGGATAATCCCAGAAGCGGAAGCCGTCAATGCCGCTGTCACTCTCTGCCACTGCGAAGAAGGATTTTCTGTCATTTCCTTCCACTCTCGCCACAAGATAAAACTTTCCGTCCAGCTCGATCGCACCGGAATTAAATGCACAGTTTACGCCAAGCCGCTCCATAAAATACGGATTGGTCTCAGGATTCATGTCAAATTTCCAGAACGGCGGAATATGGTCGCGCGTCAGCACCGGGTACTCATAACGGTCATAAATGCCATTGTAGAAATCGCTCTTTTTATTTTTGCGGCGGATGGTCTCCTCATACCGCTTCATCACCATTTCCTTGTTTTCTTCAAATATATTTCCCATTTCAACCTCCACTTTGAAATAGCTGTTCTCGCCTGATAACCTCAAAACACATTCTGCCATTGTGATAAGGGCATTTCCACGGTTCTACCATCGGCTGCGTCTCATCCGGCGTGCCGTCTGCCTGCACCCGCCAGTACCACTCTCTGCCCGCCGTATAGCCGTCTCTCCTGTCAATCACATGGTCTTTGATAAACTGCCATACCTTCTCGGCTGCGTCAAAATATTCTGTGCGCCCTGTCTTCTCATATCCGTTCAGAAAGCCCACGAGCGTCTCCGCCTGCACCCACCAGATGCGCCATTCATTGACAACTCCCCGCTCGCACTCGTTTGCAAGCGACGCGCCGTCAAATGCCACCTTGTAAATCTGGTTTGTCAAATCCTGTGTAATCGGCGACATCTTTTTCTCATATGCGGCATCGTTTAACACTTCCACGCTTCTGTCAATCAGCCACGCGGTCTCGATGTCATGGCCATACGAATGCAGATCAATGATAGTGTTCCAAGCCTCGTCAAAAAATACCTCCTGACGGTGCAGCTTTGGATTGTATACTTTTTCCGCCACAATATCCATCATCCATTTGATCTTATCCGCAACCTTCTCATTGTGGTCCACACGGTAGAGCTCCGTGTACGCCTCAAACACATGCAGCAGGGTGTTCATTGTCTTTGATGCAATCACGCCGTTTTCTGAGAGCTTTTCATTGTCTATCTCGTGAAATGCCTCATCAAAGGCTTCCTTATAGCCCAGCTCGTCGCGCATCTTTCCTTCGATCAAATCATAGAGCTGATACGCCATGTCCAGCGCCTCCCGGTCACCGCTCGCCTCATAGTAGGAGGACAAAGCATAGATCGAAAACGCCTGATTGTAGGTATGTTTCATGGTCTCGGCAGGGGTGCCGTCATAGTTGACAGACCAGTACACCCCGCCGTTTTTCTTGTCCCAGCATGCACTTTTTAAGAATGCAAATCCATGTTTTGCTTCTGCCAAAAGACTTTCATCGCCAAGAAGCGTGTATGCGTTGGCAAAGAACCATGTGATGCGGCTGTTTAAGATGCAGCCTTTGACAGCCTTTTTGTCCGCCTTTAAGTCATATCCGAGATATCCTGTATATCCGCCGTTCTCGTCGTCTCTGAGACTCTTCCAGAACGGTATGATATCCTTTGTGAGGTGTGTCATCACCTCCGATCTCATTGCTGAATTTGCCATCGTAATCCTCCTAACCTTTGACTGCGCCTGCGGTCAGACCAGAATAAATCTGATTCTGGAACGCGATAAAGATAATCAGCGCCGGAAGCAGTGTCATGATAACGCCCGCACAGATGAGATTGTACTGGTTTCCAAAAGGTCCTGTAAAGGTATAGAGCGCCAGTGATACCGTCTTTAAATCCGGTTTTGTCAGATAAAGCATCGCATTGTAGTACTCGTTGTAGATGCCTACGCCCTTCAAGATCGCGCAGGTCACAATCGCCGGCTTGAGCAGCGGGAACAAGATTCTGTAGAAAATTGTAAAGTAGCTTGCACCGTCCATGTATGCCGACTCGTCGAGCGATACTGAAATATTTTCAAAAAACTGTATGAACACGTAAATCGAGATAACGTCTGTACCCATGCTCAGGATAATGTATCCATATAAGGTATCAATGAATTTGAGCTGGAACATCAGCTGGTAAGTAGCAACCTGCATCGCGATACCCGGAAGGAGTGTCGCAAAGAGGAACAGGCTGCGAATCAAGCCGTTGCCCGGGAACTTAAAACGGTTTAGAACATAGGCAATCATCGAACCGATCAGCACTGAGCCAATGACAACACAGATGACAATGAGTGCTGAGTTCAAAAATGCCTTACCCATGCCGCCGTCGCGGAACGAAGTCACAAAGTTCTCGAAGTTAAACCAGTTCTCGGGCGGTGTCATTACATTGGTGTTCTCATACTCAGTCTTTGTTTTCAGCGCCGTGATCACGCAGGAAACAATCGGAAGCAGCGCGATGAATGAGAAAAATATTACCGAAAAATATTTTACAAAAATCCATAAATATTTCTTGAAAGCCTGAACCGCTGTCATGATTATGCCCCCTTCCTTGCATTTAACTTTGCAATCTGGCGCTCACGTCTTGCCGCTGCGCCCTTGTCCTCGTCCTCTCCGCTCTTAAATACATATTTGAAGAAGAGTTTCTGGAGAATTGTTGCTGCGAAGATAATCAGCAGAAGCACCACTGCCATAGCGGACGCCTGACCGATCTTCTGGCTTGTGTGCGCTACCTCATGCATCTTTACGAAGTAAGTCGCTGTGCCGTTTGCACCCTTGGACGCGATAACGTATGCAGGCTCAAATGCACTGAGTGAACCGGTGATGGACATGATCAGGTTCAGCATGACGATCGTCTTGATACTTGGAAGCATGATATATTTGAACTGCTGCCACTTGTTCGCACCATCCAGATCTGCTGCCTCATAGAGTGATGCATCGACAGACATCATCGCACCGATAAACAGCACCATGTTCTGGCCAAAGTATTTCCACACACTCGTGGCAACCAGTGACCAGTTGTTAATGCTCTGGTCTCTGAGCCAGTACGGGAGGCTCTCCATATCCATTCCCAGCCAGCCAAGAACTGTATCCAGCACAAATCCTCTGGTGTAGAAAAACTTGAAGATAAAACCGATTGCAATACCATTAATTAGATACGGGAAAAACATACATCCCTTAAAGAAGTTGCCGCCCTTGATCTTAAAGCAGAATATCGTCGCAAGATAAAGCGCTAATGCTAACTGAAATACTGCACCAGCCATATAGTAGACTGACAGGAACAGTGATCGGAACAAATCTTTTTTCTTAAAGACATCCACGTAGTTTTCTAATCCTACAAAGCCCTTGACACGTGTGTAGCTCCTGTCATAGAAGCTGAACTTAAACATCTCAGCAAACGGATAATATGTAAATATAAACAGCAGCGCTAACGGAATAATAGAAAACAATACAATGATGATTGCCTGCTGTCCCTGTCTGCCTTTGATCCATTTCTGGAAATTAAATGGTTTCTTAGTCTGCGTCGCAGCCACTACAATCCCCTCCTTCTCTCATGAAAATTCCCACAAACACATCTTGGGATTTGTGGCTTGCAAACACAATGCCTGCAAGCCACGCCATATAAAGTATAATGATTGATTCGATAAAAGCTATTTGATTATTCTGTGACATCTACACCCAGTGAATCCTGTGCGTCATTCCACAGCTGTGTCCAGTTTGCCATGATGTCATCATAAGTCATAGAACCTGTCGCTGCCGCCTCAACGATCTCCTGAACCTTGCGGTCGCCGCCGTTGTTGAAGTTGAGCTCGCACTCAGCGTTCATCTGGTTCATCAGATCTGCCTCATCATCAGGAGCTGCCTCATTGTTTACAACCTCTACACCGTCAAATACGAAAGAGGTAGGTGCTGTCTTGGAGATTGGATATCCACCCTCGTTATCGCACCAGCCAGACTTCTCAACCATCCATTTTACAAATACCATTGCTGCTGCCTGATTGTCTGCGGAGCTCTCCTTGTTGATACCAAAGCAGTAGTCAGGGGCTGCTGTCGCGTACTGCTTGCCGTTTACTGTGATTGGGAACGGCATATATCCGATGTCGCTGCCGTTTGCATCTGCTTCCTTCATCTGAGCCACTGCCCATGAGCCAAGTACCATTGTACCGATCTCGCCTCTGTTGATCATGCCCTTGCAGCCTTCCCAGTCGGTTGTCGTGTAGTCATCCTCTGTGAGTCCGTTTGCCACTGCATCGTAGAGAATCTTGTACAGTGCATAAGCCCCTGTCTCGTCCCCATTGTCCTTGAATGGCTCTGCTGTATGTGCAAATTTCTGATTCAGCCAAGTGGTGTCGCCTGTTGTGATTGCGCCAAGGAATGCATCCCACTGTCCGCCCATTGTCCAGCCTGCCGCATAGTTTGTATAGAGAGGAATCGCGTCTGTATTGTCCTTGATCTGCTGCAATGCTGCGATAAATTCTGTCGGTGTCTTTGGCAGCTCTGTCACGCCTGCATCCGCAAATACTTTCTTACCTGAATCCGTGAGCCTTGCTCTAAATTATTTTCACAATGCCACATAATTCCAGTACTTGTAGCATGTTTTATA
>VSNR01000214.1 GCA_009774345.1 Lachnospiraceae bacterium
CTTTATATCGTCTGAATTGTCAAAATAACATATGTTTTTATAAGTAACTTGTATTAATTTTTACATTTCGGACGAATTTTTACATTTCAATTTGCATAATTTTTCGAATTGTGTTAATAATGCTTGTATAAAGTGCGTCGGGAACAAAATCCAAACAGAAAGGAGGCACTGTTAAATCTTCTCATTGTCTTATTAGCTTGTGCTGATAACGCAAAAATATTTTTCCAATCTTTTCACAATACAATCCAATATTGTGTACATAATGTTCTGACAGCTTTATAATGTTTATATATCACGAGGAAAACTTTTGGTCTTTTGCATGTATATGGTAAATTTTTGCAGTCTGGTCTGTGGCGGCCTGATGAATGGACCCCTCTGTGCACACCGCACAGACGTTTCGGCACATTCCATTTTGGCAGAAATGGCAGTGCTAACAAGACAATTATAGTTTATCATATGCAGCACAAAAATGATAGGGACTTTTTTTGGAAGTATATTGAATTTTTTTGTGTACTTCATGTGAAAATTTTGTTATAATGAGAACGATTGGGAGGTATCCGTATGAAAAAACGCATAATGACGGTGCTTGTGCCGGTTGTTCTCATTTTACTTGTGATAGCAGTGGCACTTGGAAGCCAGATTTTTGAACGGTTTTCTTATTCAAAGAATCAGGCAGATTTAAATGAATATTTCAAGCTTTCGCAGGCGGACGAGGTGGCGATGGTGGTGCAGGACACGCTGGTTGAGGAGAAGGCGCTTCTTCGGGGCGGCGTTGTCTATTTTGCGCTCTCGACGGTCGAGACGTACTTTACAGACCGTTTTTATGTCAATAGCATGGAGCAGGTGCTGCTGTTTACGACAGATACGGATGTCATACGGATTCATATCGGGGATGACAGCAATGTGATGTATGTGTCCGACGCGGGGCAGGAGCTTGATTATCAGGCAGCTTTCTACGAGGGCGATACGCTCTATATCGCGGCGGACTATGTGAAGCGGTACGCGAATTTTGACTATCTGGTATACGATGAACCGCTGCACATGCAGATTTATACAACGTGGGGCAGCTACACAGAGGCAGAGATCGCCAGAAAGACGGCACTGCGCTATCAGGGCGGCATCAAGAGTGATATTTTAGTGCAGCTCTCAGCGGGCGATGCGGTGACGGTGCTCGAGCAGATGGAGAAGTGGTCGAAGGTCAAGACACAGGACGCCTATATCGGCTATGTGGAGAATAAATTTCTAAAGGGCGAAAAGCAGGCAGAGCGGACATGCGATACGGGATTTCAGGAGATCGTGTACCATAATGTCCAGAAGGAGGGGAGGATCAATCTCACGTTCCATCAGGTGTTTGAGGAAGTCGGGGGAGAGAAGCTGGCAAACGCGCTTGACACTGCCAGAGGAGTCAATGTCGTGTCGCCGACATGGTTTCGGCTGAATAACAACAGCGGAGATTTTGGCAGTCTTGCCAATGCCTCCTATGTGGCGAAAGCGCATGAGCTTGGCATTGAGGTCTGGGCGCTGGTGACGGATGTGGACAGCATGGACCAGTATGGCGTGGAGATCGACTTTGTAGAGCTGCTCTCGTCGTCTGCAAACCGCAGGCATTTAATAGAAGGGCTGATGGCACAGGTGGACAGTTTTGGGCTGGACGGTATCAATATCGACTTTGAGAAGGTGCGCAGTGACTCGGGGATTCACTTTGTGCAGTTTCTGCGGGAGCTTTCGATCGAGACCAGAAAGCGCGGGGTGGTTCTCTCGGTGGACAACTATGTGCCTTCGGATTATACAGCACACTACAACCGCAAGGAGCAGGGTATCGTCGTGGATTACGTTATTATCATGGCTTATGATGAGCACTATGTGGGCGGTGGTGCGGCAGGCTCCAACGCGTCGATTAAGTTTGTGGAGGATGGCATCGCCAACACCAAGGAGGTTGTGCCGGCGGAGAAGATCATCAATGCCATTCCATTTTATACAAGGGTGTGGGAGTCTGGACCAAATGGGCTCAAGGCGTCAACGCTCACGATGAATGCGCAGGCAGACTGGATTGCCAGAAATGGAGTAACTCCGGTATGGGTGGATGAATCTTGCCAGAATTATGCGGAGTATCAGAAAGATGATACCTTGTACCAGTGCTGGCTCGAGGATGCGGAGTCCATCCGCGTGAAGCTGCAAGTCATGCAGAGTCAGGGCATCAAAGGGGTGGCAAGCTGGAAGCTGGGGCTTGAGACGCCGGCGGTGTGGGATGTGATTGCAGAGTATATGGGGCAGGCGTAACGGTCTGTTTATATTAAAAAAGCTGTCTGAAACAGGCAGTTTTTTTTATCCCCTTGACAATTCTGACGCCAGCAGATATAATTGAAAAAATGCAAATGGTTTGCAAATTAATGTTATTGAGGCAAAGAATATGATGAGTAAATTATGGGCAGCAGCTGCGGCGCTGATTTTTTGTATAGGCACACTGTCCGGGTGTGCGGACAGCGCGATGCCGGCCGCAGAGGAGGACCGTCTGAGCATTGTCTGTACAACTTTTCCGCAATATGACTGGGTGTCTGCGCTGATTGAGGGCAATGAGGCGCAGTTTTCACTGACACTGTTGATGGATAAGGGCGGCGATCTGCATAATTTTCAGCCATCGGCGCTGGATATTGCGCGGGTATCGGAATGTGACCTGTTTATCTATGTGGGCGGTGAGTCGGACGGCTGGGTAGAGGATGCCTTGCAGGAGGCGGTCAATGCTGATATGCGTGTTCTGAATATGATGGAAGTCCTTCAGGGGCGGCTTGTCGAGGAGGAACATGTGGAGGGAATGGAGGAAGCAGCGCACGTCAAGGAAGGGTTCCATGCAGATGAGGACCATGAACACGAACAGGAGTACGATGAACATGTCTGGCTGTCACTTCGCAATGCAGAGCAGATTGTGGAGGAGATTGCCGCGCAGCTTGCAGTGATGGACAGCGTCAATGCCGGGTTGTATCAAAGGAATTGTGACCGCTATACCGCCGCACTGCGCGCGCTGGACATTCAATTTGAACAGGCAGTGCGAGCGGGGACAAAGGATACGCTGCTTTTTGCAGACCGTTTTCCATTCCGGTATTTTGTCGAAGATTATGGGTTGAAGTACTATGCGGCATTTAACGGATGCAGCGCGGAGACAGAGGCAGGGTTTGGTACCGTGGCATATCTTATCAATAAACTGGATGCGCTGGAGCTTGGCGCAGTCATAGTGCTGGATGGGTCCGATGACCGTCTGGCGCGGGTGGTGATCGAAAATACGCGGGATGGCAGCCATCATGCTGTTAGACAGCAGATCTATATATTAAATTCCTTGCAGTCTGTCTCGCGCAGGGAGATCCGGGCGGGAATCCGTTATCTGAATGTGATGGAGGAGAATCTAAAGGTACTAAGAAAGCTGCTGGCATGATGGGAGGATAGAAGGATGGCATATATTCAATGTGAAAATCTGGTATTGGGCTATGAGGGAACGCCTGTGGCAGAGCATATCAGCTTTTCGG
Organism: Lachnospiraceae bacterium; assembly: GCA_009774345.1. Lineage (GTDB taxonomy): Bacteria > Bacillota > Clostridia > Lachnospirales > Lachnospiraceae > COE1. The sequence continues at coordinate 3,519 of VSNR01000214.1, forward strand.
TGGAAAAAGGGGATTATCTGTGCATCGTAGGTGAGAACGGCGCGGGCAAAAGTACACTGATGAAGACGCTGCTTGGACTGACGCCGCTGATGGGCGGGCGTATTGAATATGGTGACGGGCTGGAAGCACATGCGATCGGATACCTTCCCCAGCAGACCTTTGTGCAGAAGGATTTTCCGGCGTCTGTGTGGGAGATCGTGCTGTCCGGCACGCTCTCGCAGTGCGGGTGGCGTCCTTTTTTTCACAAGGCACAAAAGCAGCTTGCCGAGGAAAATATGCGGCGCATGGATATCTGGGATTTGAGAAAGGAGTGCTACCGCAATCTCTCAGGAGGCCAGCAGCAGCGTGTGCTGTTAGCAAGGGCGCTCTGTGCTTCGTCCAAGCTGCTCGTGCTGGATGAGCCGGTGACAGGACTAGACCCCAGAGTGACCGTAGAGTTTTATCAACTGATCAGAACCTTGAATCAGGAGGGGCTGACGATCATTATGGTCTCGCATGATATTCAAGCCGCAGTGAAGTACGCCAGCCATATTCTGCATGTGGAGAAGGAGAACTCTTTTATCGGTACGACTGCACAATATCGAAAGAGTGAATTTTGGAGAGAATTGGGAGGGGAAATCGTGTGAATGAATCAATGGGAATCTTAGAGACGCTGCAATTTTATCTGGCTTATCCGTTTGTGCGGTATGCACTCATTGTCGGGACGCTGATCGCACTCTGTGCAGCGCTATTGGGCGTGACGCTGGTGCTCAAGCGGTTTTCTTATATCGGGGATGGCCTGTCCCATGTGGCGTTTGGGGCGCTTGCGGTGGCGACGGTTTTTGATCTGGGCAGCACTTCTGTCGTGGTGATGCCGGTGACGGTGCTTGCGGCGGTCCTGATACTCAGGACCGGGCAGAATCCCAAAATTCACGGCGATGCGGCGATTGCCATGCTCTCTGTCGGCTCGCTTGCAGTCGGGTATCTGGTGATGAATCTGTTTTCCACCTCGGCCAATATCTCAGGGGATGTGTGCAGCACACTCTTTGGTTCGACCTCGATTCTGACACTGACAAAAGCGGAGGTGTGGCTGTGCGTGGTGATGTCTGTGGTCGTGGTGGCAGTGTTTATTTTTTTGTACAACCGTATATTTGCAGTGACGTTTGATGAAAATTTTGCGCGGGCGACGGGGTTGAAAGCGGGGCTTTACAATAATCTCATAGCGGTGATCACAGCGGTCATTATCGTGCTTGCAATGAATCTGGTCGGCTCGCTTTTGATTTCAGCGCTGGTTATTTTTCCGGCATTGTCTGCGATGCGCGTGATACAGAATTTTAAGGGCGTGGTACTCTATGCCGCAGTATTGTCTATCAGCTGTGCGCTGGCCGGAATTGTATTGTCTATCCTGTTCTCAACCCCTGTCGGCGCAACCATCGTGGCGGCAGAGATCGTCGTGTTTTTTATGAATTGTTTGATTGGAAAGCTGGTAAAAAGCGTGGGTTATTGATTGTTGAGCACAGAGGAGAGCTGGTTGATACCGCCGTTTACATCCTCCATGTACTTGAGGATATTCTCCACGCCTGCCGCCTGCTCCTCCGTGGAAGCGCTGATGTCAGTCGTATTCTGCACCGCTTCCTGAGAAATGTCCTCCACGCTCTGCATTGCCTGCTGCAAGCGGTCCTTGATCGTGATGATATTTTCCAGCTCCTGTTTTAACAGGCTGGTGACGGAGATCACCTCCTCGGAGGAGGTCAGCATATTGCGGAAAATTTCAATGGTATGCTCTAGTTTCTCATTGGACTCCATCGCGATGACTGTGTTGTTGTCGATGACCTTGTTGATCTCTGCCACGCTCGAAATAACGTCTTTTAATATGGTGTCAATCTTATGTGTTGCCGATGCGGACTCTGCGGACAGGGAGTTGATCTCATCTGCCACGACAGCAAATCCTTTGCCAGCCTCGCCGGCTCTTGCTGCCTCGATCGCTGCATTGAGGGCAAGGAGGTTTGTCTGCTTGGCAATCTGACCGATGCTCTCGATAATCTCTACAATCGAGCTGGACTTCTGCGCCAGCAGTGTCACGCCCTCCGATGCCGTCTTGGTGGAGATGATATTTTCCTCAAACTTCTTGGAGAGCTCGCGGATGGCGCTGATGCCTTCATCATTTTTTTCTTTTAATTGCTTGATGTTCTCCATCGTCTGCACAACCCGGTCCTCGGAGTTGACGATCTTGTCGTTCAGGTCATTAAAGATCTCAAGGCTTCCCTTTACTTGGTCTATTTGAAGGTTTGCACTGGTAGAAATCTCTGCGGTGGAGGCGGCGATGCCCGATGTACTCTGCTCGAAATCATGCAGCGCATCATAGATTCTGGTGGAGGAATGCTGTAGCTCATTGACCGCCGTTTTGACATTTTGCAGCAAGGTTTCCTCCTCAGATTCCTTTTTCTCTACTGCGGAGAACAGCGCGTGCGCCCGGACAACAATAAACACAGCGACAATGATGGCAAGCGCATAGACCATCCAGATAAAAATCCAGATAGGAAGTGTGTACATGGCAAAATATGCTTGGGGAAACAAAATCATCGCAAGCACATTGACGGTGACGGTAACGCCGGCACACACTTTGATGACGGACAAATCATAATATGGCACAGCCAGAAATAAAATCAGAAAATAGGCTTCCACCATCGCGCCGAAAACAGCAGGCGTACCGGCGACGATCGTCACGGCGCCCATGACAGGCAGGATGGAGATATAGAGGTATTTGGCGTATTTGCCAAGTACTTTCTCAAACAGTTTGATGAGCAGGCTGCACCCGATCATGGACAGGGCGATCGCATCCCGCGCCTTTGCACCGTTAAATAGCAGCACATACACAAAGGCGACAATCGGTATGATATCCATGAAAACGAACATGATGAGATTCATCTGCTTTTCCTCGTTTTTTAGTAACGTTACATTCATAAAAACACCTCTCTCTTAAAAAATATGTACCATAAAAAATGCAACTTTTTGTGACAATCTAAATGACATTACTATAATAC
>VSNR01000215.1 GCA_009774345.1 Lachnospiraceae bacterium
AAACATAAGATTAGAGGAGGAATATACGGTTATGAAAAATTTTTTAGACATTATTAGCAATGGAATTTTGAATAAGCCTGGCGACGAACTGTCAGCTCGTGTTACACCTACTGAAAGAAAAGTATTAAAAGTACATACTGACGGTGGCAAGCAAAAATATAGTAGAACAGAATATAAAAATGGAACTGTTGTTGAAACAAAGACAACAAAGAAATAAGTATCTATGCAGATAGGCGATGGCTCAAAACCATCGTCTATTTTTATGCCATTTTTCACATGCTCAAAATGTAGAAATTCTAACCCGTATTTTATGCACAATGCACATTATGATTAAAATTGAATATGGTTCGGAGACAAAAAGGGCTATACATTACCAATGAGTTGCATACGTGCCAGTTATTGCACTCCATCTAATGGCTTCATACATTCAAATATTTAAAAGTACAACAGGAAAACTGTGAGTACTTTTTAGGAGGTCGAACATATGTTTGACAGAATGGATGGCTTTAAGCCAAAAAATTGTATGTCGGGGTATGATTTTGAACTATGGGTGCAAGGCATACTGACCACGTTAAAATTTGACGCACGGAGAACAAAAGGAAATGACAACGGTGTTGACATTATAGCAACACTGGATGAAAGGGGGGAATGTCTGAAATTTTACATACAATGTAAATTCCACAACAGACCAGTAGGAAAAACTCCTGTACAAGAAATATATACAGGATGTAACTATTTTGGAAATGATGGACATCCAGTAGTAATAACAAATAATCGTATGTCAAGTGAGACAAGGGTATATGCAAAACAGCTTGGCGTCGAAGTGATAACCGAATACGAATTAAATGAGTTTTCACTCTTATTTAAGACAGGCAAACTGATAAATGAAACTCATACAGGTTTGATGGGTATTATAATTGGAAAGATGGCAAATAGAATAGATTTATTTGAAAAGGCTGTCAAGGTTTATAACAAAGAACCCATTAAAATTGAGGAAGCGACTGATAAAGAAGAACTTAAGATCGAACTGATAAATACATTTGACCAAGCTAATCTGCTTTTGCAAGAATCAGCAGAACTCCAAATGAGGGCAAATGCGTGTCAGCAACAGGCAATGTCATTACAGAAAGAGGCTCTTCTTAGAAACCTCAACTGTCTTTAGCTCAAAAGTCTCCGACCATGTGTTAGGAGGTTTAACCATGGCAGATTTGTATGAGCAATTACTGGATAGTATTGACACTCTTACACCAGAACAGCTTGCTGAATTGGCATCAATTATCAATGCGAGACAATTGAAACCAGAGAAAGAAAAAGAGGAAATACCATCAGATACAAAACAACCATGTGTGCATTGTGGAAGCGTCAATACAAAGAAATATGGAAAAGCATGTGGCAGACAAAGATTTAAGTGTAAGGATTGTGGTAAAACATTTAACTCATCAACTGGTGCAATCACAAGTAATTCACGGCTTTCAGTAGGACAGTGGAAAGAATTGTTACGTGGAGTTGTGGACAACCTTTCCATAAAAGATATCGCTAAAAATGTTGGTATAGCAAAATCATCAGCATGGATAAACAAGCAAAAAGTCTGCTACGCAATAATGACATTGTATGGAGAACAGGACAGGTTTATAGATATAGCAGAATGTGACGAATATTATGCTCCTGTATCATTCAAAGGAAAACGTGACCCAGAATTTTTTGTATATACATTGGGAAGACTGCCAAGACACCATATGAATCTACAAGAAAAAATAGAGTGGCTTATGAAAGCAGGCTTATATGAAAAACTGTTAGAGGAAGACCCTGAAAAATTAGAGCAACTGTTATACAACGATGGGTATCTACGAGGAATCAGTCGAGACCAGACTTGTATATTGACATGTCAAGACCGCAGCGGAAATTTGTACATGAATCCAACCTGTGTTGGAAGATTAGAGACAAATGATGTAAATAAGAATCTGCATGGAAGATTTGAAAAAGACGCAATTCTTGTAACTGACAGCCATAATGCATATCCAGGTTTTGCAGACAGGGAAAAGATACAATTAGAACAGATTGAGGCTGATAAACATGCCAAAGGAGCATTTAACCTTGGCCGTGTAAATGCATTACATTCAGATATAGCCAAGTACTGGCCTAAACAACAAGAGAGAATACCATCAACAAAATACATGGATTTGAGCTTAATGCTTATGTGGTGGTTGAGAAAACATAAAGACCTTACAACAAATGAAAAGGTAGAAAAGTTATATGAGATTATTCAAGACCAACATATAACCGTAGATACACTATATGAGAAAATAAAGAGCAGGGAACTACAATTAAATACAAAAGGATATTTTCCGAATAAGATTTAAAAGTCATTGACAAAATATGTATTCGGCGTTACCCTCCACCAAAATTTTGAAAGGTGGGTAATGTGTATGAGAGTAATGGACATAGTTGAAGATTTATTGATTGAGTTTGAGCATCTCGAAAATATGTTAGAGATTTTAGAAATTGGTTTTGAGAATTGTACGAACGGTGACCATAAATGTGAGACTTCAAGTATCTATATTATAAGCAAGTATTTAGAGATGATAAAAACGGAATACATAGAGAAGTTAGCCGAAACATTAAGTGATATTTAATAAGAAGAAGTAAAGGGCACCCAAGTATTAAAGGGTGTCTTTTATTTTGTGATTTAATGGGAGTGAGATATTCACTTTTCGTATAAATATAAGCGGTGTGTGGTGAAAATAGTCAGTAGTAACAAACAAACGAACTGGGATTTAAAAAACAATTCACAATAATAACGCTTGACATGGCGGTTCCAGAGAGGGTATCTTATTCATATTGGAGGAAGTGAAGATGTCGGAAAAAAAGCTTTTTATGAAATATGTTTCACAGAATGTGCTTGGGATGCTGGGCATTTCGGTGTATATTCTTGCGGATACTTTTTTTATCTCTCTGGCGGAGGGGGCGGACGGGATTACGGCGCTGAATCTTGTGCTGCCTGTGTACAGCCTGATTTTTGCGATCGGCGCGATGATCGGCGTCGGTTCGGCCATTCGGTTTAAAATCCTTCGGGCGCGCAGGGACAAGGAGGCGGAGCTGTATTTTTCCAATGCACTGCTGTGGGCGCTGATCATAGGCAGTGTTTTTATTCTGACTGGTATTTTCATGCCGGAGCAGGTGGTTGCGCTGCTGGGCGGCGATGACAGGATTGTCGCAGTGGGCAGAGAATATACGGCAATCTTTATGATGTTTGCCCCGTTTTTTATGTGGAATCATATCTGTAACGCGTTTGTGCGCAATGACGGCGCGCCTTCTGTGGCGATGGCTGCGACGCTTTGCAGCAGTCTTTTCAATGTAGTATTTGACTATGTGCTGATGTTTCCGCTCAGGATGGGAATGCGTGGCGCGGCACTGGCGACGGCGCTGTCCCCGGTGCTTGGCGTGGCGATCTGCTGTGTGCATCTGCTTTCGAAGAAAAGCACGGTCAAAGTGCGCTGGACAGTGCCTTCTGCAAAGAGGCTGTTTGCGGCATGCCAGCTTGGGATTTCTGCCTTTGTCGGGGAAATCTCATCAGGAGTGACGACGGTGGTCTTTAACATGATTATTTTACGGCTTGCCGGAAATATCGGTGTGGCTGCATACGGTGTGGTCGCGAATACGTCTTTGGTGGCGGCAGCAGTCTTTAATGGCGCGTCGCAGGGGTCCCAGCCGCTTTTGAGTGACTATTACGGCAGGGGGCAGACAGAATCGGTCAGAAGGGTGGTCCGGCTTGGCGTTGTCACAGCACTGGTGATGGCGGTGCTGATTTTTGTGGGGGTGTGCGTGCTGGCAGAGCCGGTCACAGCGGTGTTTAACCATGAGGGGAATGTTGCGCTTGCAGCGTATGCGGTGACGGGGCTGCGGCTGTATTTTGCGGGCTTTTTGTTTGCGGGCTTTAATATCGTAGGAACAGGGATTCTAAGCGCGGTGGAAGCCGCGGGATGGGCGTTTGCAGCGTCGATTTCAAGAGGATTTGTCTCGATTATTGTGTGTGCGTTTGTGCTTGCGGCAGCGCTTGGCATGAACGGGGTCTGGCTGGCATTTCCTGCGGCGGAGCTGATTACAGCAGGGATGGTGCTGGCTGCGCTGCGCAAATCTATATAAGATAGAAGGAGGATTTTAAAATGGTAAAAAAGTATGTGTTTGGCAGTCCGTTTGAGACGGAGGCAGTGACAGAGGAGATTCCGGCAGCGGCGTTTGAGGGAACGCTTGCGTGTGGCGAGGTTTCTGTGGAGAAGGGGTTTTGTTACCAGTATCAGATGAGTGACACGGATGTCATTTACGGGCTGGGGGAGGCAAACCGCGGCATCAACAAAAGGGGGTATCGGTATGTGAGCAACTGTACGGATGACCCGCACCACACGGAAGATAAGACATCGCTCTACGGTGCACACAACTTTATCGTTGTGTCGGGGACGCAGCATGTGGGACTCTTTTTTGACTATCCTTCCACGATCTGTTTTGATATTGGATACACGAGACAGAATATGCTCACGGTGTCCTGCGAGCGCGCAGATTTGTACCTGTATATCATCACGGGGGAGAGTGCCTATGACGTGGTAAAGCAGTTTCGAAAGATCATCGGCACGAGCTACATTGCGCCCAAGTATGCGTTTGGCTATGGGCAGAGCCGTTGGGGATACAAGACGGCGGAAGATATCGAGCACGTCGTGCGGGGGTATCGGGACCATCAGATTCCGCTCGACATGGTGTATCTTGATATTGATTATATGCAGGATTACAAGGATTTTACGGTGAATGAAGAGCGCTTTCCAGCGTTTGAAGCATTTGTGCAGCAGATGAAGGAGGAAAAGATTCATCTGATTCCGATCATTGATGCGGGAGTCAAGATTGAGAAGGGATATGACATCTATGAGGAAGGCGTGGAAAAAGGGTATTTCTGCAAGCGCGGGGACGGTTCAGAATTTGTGGCGTCAGTCTGGCCGGGATGGACGCATTTTCCCGATGTGCTCAATCCTGACGCGCGGGCATGGTTTGGCAGTAAATATGAGATTTTGACAAGCCTTGGCATCGACGGCTTCTGGAATGACATGAACGAACCGGCAATCTTTTATTCCGAGGAGGGAATCAGGGACTTAAACCAAGCGCTTTGTGATCATGTGATAAAATTTGGCGTGGAGGAGATGGTCGGCAATCCCGATGCGGTTCCATTTGAGGCGCGGGGGATTCTCGAGCGGATTCAGAACAATCCTGAGGATTATAAGCGTTTTTATCACAATGTCAATGGAACAATGGTGCGCCATGATCTTGTGCATAACCTGTATGGATTCAATATGACGAGGGCGGCTGGCGAAGCGCTGAAAAAGATTGCACCGGACAAAAAGATGCTGCTGTTCTCGCGTTCTTCTTATATTGGGATGCACCGCTATGGCGGCATCTGGACTGGGGACAATCAGTCGTGGTGGTCGCATATTCTGCTGAATCTCAAGATGCTGCCATCACTTAATATGTGCGGGTTTCTGTACATTGGTGCAGATCTTGGCGGGTTTGGCGCCGACACGACAAGGGATTTGCTGCTGCGCTGGCTGGCGCTTGGCGTGTTCACGCCGCTGATGCGCAATCACACTGCGCTTGGCACGAGGGAGCAGGAGTGTTATCAGTTTGAGCATGTGGAGGATTTCCGCCATGTGATCGGCGTGCGCTACCGGCTGATACCGTATCTGTACAGTGTGTATGTAAAGGCGGCAGAGCGCGGCGAGATGTATTTCAGGCCGCTTGGATTTGATTTTCCCGATGACAGGCGCGCGGTGGAGACGGAGGACCAGCTTCTGCTCGGGGACGAGGCGATGATCGCGCCGGTCTACACACAGAATGTCAGCGGCAGGACGGTATATCTGCCGGAGGAGATGAAGTTTATTAAATTTCTGCCGGATGGAACGGTCTGTGAGAAGATTCTGTCACAGGGGACGCACTATGTCGAGGTGGCGTTGAACGAAGTACCGCTCTTTATCAGAAAGGGGAAATGTATCCCGGTCGTGGACGCGGCACAGCATGTGGAGGCGATTGATCTGGGGACTGTGAAATATATTGGATATGAAGGCGCGGAATATGAGATTTGTTAATTAGGCTTTACACACTTTATGGAACCCGTTATAATAGGTGTAACATGTAACGGTTGTTTAATGATAAAGGCGGTGAAAGGATGGTAATAGATATGGGAATGACAGACAAACAATTTAATGGTTTTATAAGATTTATACTGGATGATATCAAAGAAGTCCTTGAAACGATGGAGGAGGGAAAGGAAAAGGAAAAACTTCAAAAGGTTGCGGATAATTTGCAGCAAACACTGGAAGATTAGCTGGTAAATGTAAAAGAGGCTGTTGCACGATAGATTAGATTTCGTGCACAGCTTTTTTTTGTTTGTATAACAATATATCTT
>VSNR01000216.1 GCA_009774345.1 Lachnospiraceae bacterium
TGTTGAGGAGCGTCTGACAAACGTTGAGACAACAGTATCCAAACTTGACGAACGTCTGACAAGTGTCGAGACAACGGTATCCAAGCTTGATGAGCGAATGATGAATGTCGAGACAGAACTGGAACAGGTTCATTCAAAGCTGGGGATGCTTGATTTGAAGGCGGATAAAGCGCAGGATAATTATGAGAAGCTCGAGGCATATCTGCTGACAATTGCCAGTGATGTAAAGAATGGATTCTACAAGAATAAGCATCAGTTTAGAAAACTGGAAGATCAAAGCAATGCGATTATCAAAGTATTGGAGTTCAGAGCGCTGTTGCCTTTAGACTAGCAGCAGCTTCGAAATACCATGCAGACAGCAGGGCGGCAATACCGCCCTGTACTTTTGAGTAAAAGATAAAGGGAAGGAAAATGACGATTATGGCAGGAATACCAGTCAGCGTGTGCATGATCGCAAAGAATGAGGAGCAGTACATAGAGCAGTGTCTGAGAAGACTTTTGCGATACAATATGGAAATCATTGTAGTCGATACAGGCTCAACAGACCGCACCAAGGAGATTGCGGCGCGCTATACGGACAAGTTGTTTGAGTTTGAATGGTGTGACGATTTTAGCGCGGCTAGAAATTTTGCTGTATCCAAGGCGTCAAACAACTGGGTTTTGATCTTGGACTGTGACGAGTATGTACAGGAAATTGATGTGGCGAAATTGCGCACCTGTATGCAGAAATACCCGAAAAATGTCGGTGTGATGCAAGTTGGAAATGTTCATGTTGTGATGGAGGGGGGTGTCCAAAAGGAACGAATACAGATTGATGAGATACCGCGATTTTATAATAGAAATTATTATGAGTACAGATTTCGGATTCATGAGCAGATTACGGCAAAGAAGGAGGACAATTACGATGAGATGGTATTGAATACCTTTCATTTGCCAGTGACAGTCAAACATTATGGCTATGATATTCCAAGAGAGGAAATGTTAAAAAAACAAGAACGAAATCTAAAACTTTTATTAAATTCTTTGGGCGAAACGCAAGGAATGGATGATTATGTATACTTTCAGATTGGACAGTCCTACAATATTTTGGGGAACTTTGAGAAGGCTATTGAAGCCTACGATATGAGTTTGGAATTAAATCGCAATCCAGAGAAACAGTTCCTTAAGATTTGTTTGGAATCCTATGCAGAATGCCTTATGAAAATAGGAAATGCAGTGGATGCATATAGACTGCTGGACATGAATAGAGAATATTTAAGGACGACTAGACAGCGGTATTTATTTGGCAGAGCGGCGCATCTGTGCAGGGATTATGAGACTGCGATTGGATTTTTGACAGGCATAACGGACGCCGCAGATCTTGGTCAGCTCGGAGAGGATGTTTTTGACGCGTACACTAGAATATTTGCTATTTATAAAGAGACAGGACAGACTGATAAATTTGAGTTTTACAAAAGCAAGCTGGCTGAGTTTGGCAGGCAGCACGGGAAGCAGATTACCTTTACTGGAAAGGGGGGACAGTAAGATGATTGAATTGACGAAAATTAATGGTGTGAAGATTTTGCTTAATTCTAGTTTGATTGAGACTGTGGAGGAGACACCAGATACAGTTATTACGTTAACTGATGGCAAAAAAGTTATTGTCAAAGAGAGTAGACATGAAGTCAAAAATTTAGTAAAATTAACAAGGCAGGATTATTTTCGGGAAATTTTGAATGTGGAAGCCCTGATGAAAGCATCTGATGCATGAAAAGTCAGGGTGTCAGAAATTGATAGAATTTCAGAAATTTTTCAGAAAATTGTTGCAATTTATGTAACCTTACAGTATTATATACATATGGAGAAAACGAAACACAGATATAATACTGTGCCGGTTCAAAACTCAAACTTATGAAAAAGGGGTGTATAAAAAGTGGATATAGCGTCTTTGGTGGGAATGCTTGTGTGCTTGGGTTTAGTTCTTTATGGTATGATAAACTCGGCAGGTGGTGTCAGTGGTCTCGGATATTTCCTCGATCCGGCGTCAGCGCTCATTACATTTGGAGGGTCGGTCTTTGCGACGATGATGTCTGTGAGTATGGCTAATTTCGTCGGTGGTCTCAAGAGCATTACACTGATTTTCAAACAGGTCAATGTCAATGTACCTGAGATGATTACAAAAATTATCGAATTGTCGAATGTTGCTAGAAAGGAAGGACTCCTTTCTTTGGAGGAAGCGGCTGGGAATCTTGAAGATGATTTTATGAAGAAGGGGATCATGCTCATTGTCGATGGTACAGACCCAGAGCTTGTTAGAGGAATCCTTGAGACGGAAATGAATAGTATTGACAGCCGACATAAGCTTCGATCTGGATTCTGGGATACAATGGGCGCCATGGGTCCGGCGTGGGGTATGATCGGTACACTGGTAGGTTTGGTGTGTATGCTGAATAACATGTCCGACCCGACAACAATCGGTCCGAAGATGGGTGTTGCATTGATCACTACTTTCTATGGTTCAATGCTTGCTAACTGGGTGTGTACACCTACGTCCAACAAGCTACAGGCGAACAATACTATAGAAATGCAGGCAAAAGAGATTATGATCGAAGGACTGCTGTCCATACAGGCAGGTGAGAACCCGCGTGTTATTGAAGAAAAATTGAAGTCATTCTTGTCACCTAATGAAAGACCTTCACAGGATGAAGGCGGCGGTGGAGGTGAAGCTTAATGGCGAAGAAAAAGGAAGAATTTAAGCTCCCACCTGGAACCCCGGCGCCATGGATGAGCACATTCTCGGATATGATGACGCTGTTGATGTGCTTCTTCGTACTGTTGTTTTCTATGTCAGAGGTTGATGCGGCAAAGTTTGAGGAGGTTGCAAAGTCCTTCCAGTCAACGATCAGCATTTTTAAGGCTGGTTCCAAGGCAGTGGGAGACGGCATCCTTGTGAGTAATGGTGTGAGCCAGCTCAATATGCTTGACGAGTATGTCAACTCAAGCGGTAAGACGGCGGAAGCCGACACAAATGAGCCGGACCCGACCAAGCCAGGCGGCTCTGCGGAGGATAAACTACAGGAGGCGGCTGCACAGCTTGACATGACGCAGGAGGAGATTGAATCGCTCCGTGATGCGATTGCTGAGCTGGAAGAGGAAAAGATGAAGCTTTCTGAGGAACTTGCTGAGAAGATGGAAGAAGCAATCAACGAGAGCATGATGGCAGATAAAGTTGATGTGGATTTTAATGGAGATTTTGTGACACTTACTTTAAATGGCGCTTTTTTGTTTGATTCAGGAAAAGCAGAGATCAAACAGGACGCTGTGCCCGTGCTGAATAAGATTGGTGTACTTCTCACAAAGTATGCGGATTCGGAGATTGAAATTGAGGGGCATACAGACTCTGTGCCTTTAAATGGAGGAAGATATGAGAACAATGATGTGCTCAGCAGCTACAGAGCATTGGCGGTGTTTAACTTCCTGAAAGAAAATGCGTCACTTGACCCGGGTATGGTAAAGCATTCTGGCAGGGGGGAGTATATGCCGATCGCTGACAATACATCGCCTGAGGGAAGAGCAAAAAACAGACGGGTTGAGATCAAAATATATAACGCATTAAGCGCTCATAAATGAAAGGGGAAAACAAAATGAGACGTAATCTGTTATCAATTATTATTCTGGCATTACTTGTTGTCAACATTGTACTGTCAGCAATTATGATGGTAAGTGTGTCAAGTGCGTCCAAAAAGACGGCTACTCTGGTGGCTGACATTGCGACGGCTGTGGGTATTGAAATCAATGGGCTGCCAGAGGCAGATGTCACACAGTCAGTATCTATGGCAGATACCGCAGTACATAATGTTGCAGGCGAGCTGACGATACCTTTGAAGAAAGGGGAAGATGGCAGCGATCATTATGCCGTAGGGAGTGTTTCATTATCTTTGGATATGAAACATGCTGATTATAAGAAATACTCTGAGACGATGGCTGATATGGATGGTATTATCAAAGATATTGTCTTTGCGGTGATGGGGAACTATACTGTGGATGAGGCAAGGAGCGATTCTGATACGATCAAGGCAGAGATGCTTGCGAAGATTCAAGAGCGTTTTGGCTCTACATTTATTTATAGTGTATCTTATAATTTCTTGTATAATTAAATAAGGGACAAGGTTCTGTAATCAGGGGAGTAAATGGTTACAAACAGAATGATTTAATATGTAGGGGGTGATTAACTACATGGGAGAGGTATTATCTCAAAGCGAAATAGACAGTTTGCTGGCGGCATTGAGCTCTGGCGAACTTGACGTGGAGGATATGCAGGAGAAGGACGAGCGGCAAGCCAAAAATTATGACTTTACTCGGCCTGCAAAATTCTCGAAAGAGCATTTAAGAACTTTAAACATGATTTTTGATCATTATGGAAGATTGTTGTCAACCAATTTGCCAGTATATCTCAGAAAAAATGTTCAGGTGAGTGTGGCGAGTTCTGAGACTGTAACATTTGCAGAGTTTTCGAATGCCTTGTCAAATCCAGTACTGCTAACCGTTGTGAATTTTTCTCCGATGCCCGGATCAATCATCATGGAATTGACAAGCGGGCTTGGGTATGCGATAATTGACCGAATGCTCGGCGGGCGTGGCGAAGCACTTGAAAAGGCAAGGGATTTTACAGAGATAGAGATGAGTATTATTGAGCGGATCATGGTGATCTGTATGCAGCTTCTCAGAGAACCATGGAAGAATGTGGCGGAGGTCAATCCGTATCTCGAGAGGATTGAGACAAATCCGCAGTTTGCTCAGATTATTTCACCGAGCGACATGGTGGCGCTTGTGACCATGAATGTTAAGATTGGTGATGTTGAAGGTTTGATGAATGTGTGTCTTCCTTTCTTCACATTGGAGTCTGTCATGGACCGCTTAAATACGAAGTTTTGGTATTCAAGCTTACAGAAGATGGATGATGAGGATTATGAGCAGTTTATAGAATCGATGATACGCAGAGTGGATGTTCCTGTTAAGGCAGTGCTTGGGAAGAGCGTCATAACAGTTAACGACTTCGTCAATATACAGGTGGGTGATATCATACGGCTAGACTCTAAGGTCGATGATGAACTAGATGTGTATGTGGGGGATATTAAGAAGTTCAGTGCGGTACCTGGTGCAAGCAAAGAGGCATATGCAGTAAGGGTAACATCAGTTGTGAGGGAGGAGGAATAATTCAATGGATGGCATGTTATCGCAAGACGAAATCAATGCGTTGCTGAATGGTGTGGATTTGTCAGCAGATTCTGGATCAACAGATACTGCAACAGCTACATCCGGCGGTTCAGCGGGAGATGATTTGTCTGATATAGAAAAAGATGCAATCGGAGAGGTGGCCAATATCAGCATGGGTACCTCTGCTACAACGCTTTTTTCACTTGTTAATAGAAAAGTAAATATTACAACACCCGTTGTAGAGATGTGTAATTGGCAGGATGTGCTAAACGATTATGAAAGACCGTGTGTATTCATTCAAATTAAGTATACTGTTGGGTTGAATGGTACAAACATTTTGGTTTTAAAGGAACATGATGTAAAGGTTATCACGGATCTGATGATGGGTGGTGATGGTACAAATGTGGATGGAGAACTCAGTGATCTACATCTGAGTGCGATTTCAGAAGCAATGAATCAGATGATGGGTTCATCGTCAACGTCACTCTCTTCAATGCTTGGAAAGACAATCGATATCAGTCCGCCAGAGGCAAGTCTTGTCGATTTACATTCAAAAGAACCGAGAGAGCTCTCGCCGTTTCTTGAGGATAGATTTGTCAAGATTTCATTTAGGATGCAGATTGATGATTTAGTAGACTCTACGCTGATGCAGTTGTATCCGTTAGATTTTGCAAAGTCTGTTTACGAAACCTTTATGGCACAGCAGATGGGATCAATTGCCGCCGCAGAGCCGACACCGGCGCCAGCGCCCGCACCGGCAGCTCCTGCACCAACGCCGGCGCCTATGCCAGATATGAGTATGCAGCCACAGATGGGCGGTATGGACATGGGAATGCAGCCGCAGATGGGAATGCCTCCTCAGGGTTATGGCATGCCGCAGATGGGAATGCCTCCTCAGGGCTATGGTATGCCGCAGATGGGAATGCCTATGGGTTATGGTATGCCCAATGTGAACATACAGCCTGCTCAATTCCAGAATTTTGCGGCAGGACAGGGTGAGATGGTCAGTGCTGAGAGTATTGGCTTGATCAGAGATGTTCCTTTGGAGGTAACAGTAGAGTTGGGAAGAACCAGCAAATCTATTTCAGATATTCTGGAGTTTGCCCCAGGTACTATCATAGAGCTTGATAAGATAGCCGGCGAACCGATCGATGTGCTTGTTAATGGCAAGTTTGTAGCAAAGGGAGAGGTTGTTGTCATCGAAGAGAGCTTTGGTGTGAGAATTATGG
>VSNR01000217.1:0-2185 GCA_009774345.1 Lachnospiraceae bacterium
GTCCATATTCATTCAGTAATTCTTTCTTTACAAACTCCAATTCCGATTCATTTGTTATATCTGTTTTATATATTTGAATTTGGGAATCAGGATAATCATTCATCAGATATTCTTTCGCACAGGTCAATGCTTCATCTGAAATATCAAGAAGAACAGGAATTCCTCCTCCTTCCAAAACAGCTTTGGCATGCTGTCTCCCCAGCAAACCTGCACCACCTGTTATAATGCAGACTTTTCCGATAATCCTGAATTTGCTTAATAACATTTCCGTCTTTACTCTCCTCCAAACATCTTATACTCCACATATTCCGCAATCACATGCCCTATAAAAATATGCGCTTCCTGGATCCTTGGTGTGATAATCGCAGGAACTTTAATTATATAATCAGCTATATCACCATACTCAGGATTTTCGTATCCTCCCATCAGCAATACTGTAATGATGTTATGTTCCTTCGCATACTGTAACGCTTCAATGACATTCCGCGATGTTCCACTTGTACTGATGCCAATTACCATATCCCCCGGCTTTGCTTTAGCCTCCAATTGCCTTGCAAATATGCGTTCAAAGCTGTAATCATTCCCAATTGCTGTTAATGTCGATGTATTAACCGACAGCGCTTCTGCATTAAGCCCCGGTCTGTCCTTATAAAAACGGCTGATAAACTCTGTGGCTATATGCTGCGCATCCGCTGCACTGCCACCGTTTCCGCAAAGAAATAATCCACCGTCCTGTTTAAAAATCTCAATCAGCCTGTCCCCGACATCCATAACTTGTTTCATTAGATGTAGATCTGAGGCAAGCTGCTTAAAAATCTTTGTATGTTCTTCTAATCGTCTAAAAAAATAATTATGCGCGCAATGAGGATCATTATATTTCTCCAAAATGGATATGATTTCCCAAACACATCCTGCACCACCATTATTTTGCAAAATAATATCTGCCGCATTCTTTGCCTTATCAATCGCATCAGCTGGACAGATTCCCAAACCTACATATGCAAGTGGTTCTATATCATACTTTCCATCTCCGACATAACAAATTTGTTCGCTACTGAGCCCTGTTTCCTGTTCAATCTGCCATAATGTTTCATTCTTCGTTTTACTGCCCCGATAGAAATATGTCCATGGAAAGCGTTTTTCAAAATAACCCACAATTTCCGTATCTTCTCCCGTAATTGCCACAAGTTTATACCCTCTCCGATGTAATTCAAAAATAGCATCAACATCTTTCATATTTATTTGCTTGTGTTCATGCCCATTAAAATCAATAATCACAGAACCATTTGTAATAACTCCATCTATATCAAACACAATTAATTCGATCATGTCTCTGCCTAACCTCTGAGTTTCTTCTTAACTTCTTCTTCTGCTGCCGTAAGGATTTTCTTTCCGTTTCCCATAAGTTTTTCCGTTTCCCTAATATCCTTTACAAGCCTGCATAATTCATATGGTTCCATGGACGCCTTCTGGTCAGATCCGTACATAGTCTTATCTATCGTAATATGCCTTTCAATCGACGTAGCACCTGCTGCTACAGCACAGGTACTCACCAATGTCCCCTCTTCATGTCCACTATATCCGACTTTACAATGGTATCTGTCCGAAAGAACTTCTATCAGTTTCAGATTCGCATTCTCTATCATCATCGGATATGTACTGTTGCAATGCATTAATTCATACGAACATTTATATCTTTCAAAAATAGCCACTGCATGATCAATTTCATCAAATGTACTCATACCTGTTGCAATATATGTATATTTTCCCTCTTTTGCAATCTCTTCCAGCAATTCCTCTTTTGTAAGCATGGCGGAAGCCACTTTATTATATTTGCAGCAATACTGCTGTAAAAACTTCTGCGAATCAACATCCCATGCAGACGCATACCACTCAATCCCTTTTTCGCGGCAGTATGCATCAATTTCATCGTACTCCTTTTTTCCAAACTCCAGCCCTTCCTTTTGAGCACGCTGTGTTTCGCCCCATGGACTTTTTCTTGGTTCAGCTAAATATTCTTTTGAATATACCTTATCCACAGTACGTTTTTGAAATTTCACTGCATCGCATCCTGCAACCACTGCAATGTCAATTAGCTCTTTTGCTAATTTCAAATCTCCATTATGATTAATTCCTATTTCTGCTGTAATAAATGTGTGCATAATTTATTTCTCCCCTTATATAT
>VSNR01000217.1:2195-6387 GCA_009774345.1 Lachnospiraceae bacterium
CTTATATATAATAAAAAAGATGCAAAGTATCCATCGCATTAACAACTTCATACTTTACATCTTCTTTTCATCCTATCAATATTAATTTATCAATCCCTTATCTGGCTCGGAGCTGAAAGTTCCTCCCATAATCATCCGCATCTTTGCAAAAATAGATCTTTTGTTCATACGGATTTGTTATCATAATAACCTGTTTCAGAATATCCATACCTAATACGGTGTCCGTAACTCTCTTGTCAAAAGTAATCCAAATGTCCTGTTCCCCCATATCTATGGTGCCTATTGTAAATTGCTTCAAGCTATATTTATAAAATGTTACTGGAAATCCCTTTACAAATCCTCCCAAATATTTTGTCTCATTCCTTTTTATAGTCTCCTCTTTTAGATGCACATCGAAAAGACTATAATTACAACAAGTAAACATTGCCCCAGTATCAACAATAAAATGAAGCATATTCGTATCTGTGCTGACTGTGATACACTCTGCCAAACACTTATTATCCCTTATATTCGTACTGTACACCTACTGCTCCTCCATTATTGTAGCTCCCGCCAAGAACGCACAATTTTCCTCTTAATCTTAGCTTTTCCCTCTCATCAATCAATTGATCAAATGAATCGTCTGAGGTACTGACACAGTACAAATAACCATTATGATCTGTAAGTTTATCGTAACTATCAATGATATATAAGTATTTACAGTCTTTATACTGTTTTTCCATTTCATCATTGGTTTTTAAAACTTTTTCATCCAAAATCTTTAACATAATAAATACCTCCCTTCAAGCTTTCAGAATCTCAAATTTTGGGTTTATTATATCATACAGTAAAGAATTTGTCAAAGTTTTAACAAACATTTGTTTTCTCATTGAGATATAAAGTATGAAATTGTCAAGGTTCATTATCAAGATCACCAAATCATTTATTCCACAATCTCCACATCCTGCATCATAATCGGTTTCCCTGTCTGCTGATAGAGCTGCACAACGCTGCTGCCGTCTCCATAATACGCATCACTGATCTCAATCGCTCTGTCAAGGTCTGCCGTGTCATCATAAATCCCCCAGCCTTCCTCTATATAGTTTCTGACAAGTCTGTCATATGCCGTCCAGAGCTGCGGGCGCATACTTTCGACGGTGGCTTTAATCAGAGGATGCGGTCTCCACAGGAGCGTCACTTCATCCTGGTTTTCCCTGAAGGTGCGAAATACGTACTCCATCTTGGCAATCATCTTATCATTGTGAGTCAGCAGACCGGCAACGCTTGTATTATAGAAGATGATCTTTTTCCAGCTCCCATCGGGTCTCTGAATGATCTTGAGCCACTCCGGCGGAATCTCGATGTTTTCTCTGCTCGTGTCAGCTACCTTGTCAAACTTTGGCGAGCCGAGACCGAGGATTTTATTCTCCAAGTATTTTCTGGCGGCTTCGCTATGGTCATTGGCGGCATCCAGTAGGACTTTGATATAGACCCTGCGCATGTCTTCTGACTGGACGATTACTTTGTCTGCATTGTATACACCCGGCACCGTACAGAAATGTTTCATGCCCTCTATCCTTTCCTCTTCGTCAGGTTTTATTTCCCCTAGAACAAAATAAGGAATATACACAAGCTGATCTGTATATTTTTTCAACTTGTCTGAGAAAAAATAGGGATGCACGCTTGTAACCAGATTCAAATCGTCATACGGATTGTGAATAAAGATTGTATCTGGATGGTGTCTCTCAAAGTTAAATTCATCATACTTTGTAATCGGTACATAGTCTGGGTATTGGTCGCCCTCATAGTGCATTTCTCTGAAGCTTCCATCTGGATTCTTATCAAAGTATGGTATCGGAATTACATAGGCATCACAATTTTCATCTGCGTCTGCTGCTTTCCATACGCTCTCGAGACTGTCCCACATGCTTGCCTTGTACGGAAGAAAAACGGCTTCCTTTCTTACCGTTATGTCATTTTTAACGCTGTTTTCTATTTTGAGCATCAGTTTTTTTAGTTTTTTGTATATCTTATTTTCATTAAACTGATTTTGTATGAGTTCTTCATGGCTATGGAAAAGAGCTTCACAATACTCTTCCACGCAGGAGACTGTAATATGTACTTCACCTTCAAACCGCTCGACAGTTTCCCCAAGAGTAATCGCCGCGTCCTGGCACTCGGCAAGCATATTCTGCGCCAATGCCTGATTTCTTTGGCTTACTGCATCTTTTATTTCTTCATGAGCCTGATGCAGACTTTGTATTAAATCTAATATTTCCTGCTTTTGCGCTTTTCTCATTTCCTTCTCCAACATTCCTTCTGCATTTTTGTACATGCATTTTATTATCATAAGGATTAGCCGGGCATTGCTGCCTGCAAATCCAGCCAGGCTGGATTTCGCTTCGCTCCGCATAAGGCTGCGGTCTTGGCATACCGGAAAATCATCTTCAGATGACTTAGATAATGCCGTTTGTTGCCTTTATGAACAGTCGTTTTGCTGTCCATGATATTGTTAACATACTTTCCTGGGATCCTGATTGGTGCATTGTATCAATGACACTGGAAAATGCCACTGATACAATGCGCCGGGTGAAATCACTCACGACAAAATGAATAACACACTTTGGCATAAGGGATTTATTCTCAGTTCTGTATGATTTAACCGTGTTGAAACTTATTTCACTTTTTGCTTTCTTTCTGTTGTTATATTGCTTCTGTTATTATTACTTTTGATATAGTTGCCTTCGTTATATTTACTTTCAATGTTCTTTGCACCATTCAGAGATAACGATGCTTGATACCCGCAGCTCGGGCACCTAAAACCATCTGGTCGTCTTACTCCTTCTGCTCCGCAGCAGGAGCAAAGAACTCCTGTGCCCTTTGAGTTAATTTCCACAAGTTCTATGGCATTCAGACGGCATTTATACGCCAGCCGTTCTCTGACATATCCATTAAAATTTCTTGTCATGTTTCTGTTTGCCGTTTTTGATGGAAGTTTTGTTTTGTTAATGGTGATCGGTTTTGTTATTACAATCCGCTGCGGTTTTTCCGAAGCAAACATTCTGTTGATTTCTGTATTGATAAAGGATTGGGTCTTTGACCGTTCCTTTTCTTTGCGCCTGTCATACTTCTGTGTTCCAAGATTATTGGATTCTATGCTTCCTGCGCGTTCCCTGTCGCCGGATTCGACGCTCTGTCTGTACGCTGCACGCATTACTGCGCGTTCCTTGTTTTTTACCGTCAGGCGCTGTGTTTCCAGCGAGGTCATGTCTCCCAACGATTGTCCATAGACATTTCCGTTTGACAGTGTAAACATGTCCTGATAACCGATATGAATATAAACAGTACTGGCATAGTCTCTGTGTTTTCTTATCTTTGTTTCCAGTGGAATTGCCAAAGCCACATAATCTTTTTTGATACAAACACGTATCTGTCGGTCACAGATCTTGCTGTCTTTTAGTGGAAGTGGTATTCTCTTCCCTGCGGTCCTTGATGCAAGGCAGATCGCGCCACTTTTGTATGTATAGCCGGAAGGTGTCATACTAAAGCACTCTGTACTGCCTGCCTCTGGTTTCGATAGATATTTTCTCGTCAGCCTCCGCAGGAGGTTATTCAGATGTTCCACGTCAATATCCAGTTTTTCTGCTTTTCTTGGCATCTCGTACTGTTCATGACATAATACTGCTGCATAAATTTTATCAAGCTTTAGCACTGTTCTCAGATAAATCCGATCTGCATCACCCAAGTTCTCATTTACTGTAATGAGTGTGCCAATTCTTTTTTTGAGCATTCCCCACATTCCTTTTATATCTGCTACTGCTTCAATAATCGCTGGGTCAAAATACGCAGACGGAAGCCCGAGCTGTGCTCTGATTCCGCTGTGGCGCACCTCGCTCATAATGTCAAATACCGGTGTCAGCCTGCCTAAGCTCTTGATGCCGGAATATCTTTTGTATACATAATTTTTTACCTTGCTGTAATCTAGGGCAATTCCTCTTAGAAACTCCATTGTGCTTTCCGGCAGTGTTTCACTGTACTGCCAAATAGTTTTGGTTATCGTTCTTTCTGAGGACATCACTACCACCTTTTTGCGAATAACCTGTCAGTTACTAATAATTTATGAGCTATTAACAAGCGCTTTTGATAGAATCTGCATAAAAACATTCATAAACTATTTGACAGTATTATTCTTTTTCAATATAACTATTAATAT
>VSNR01000218.1 GCA_009774345.1 Lachnospiraceae bacterium
GCATTCTATGGTAGAATTGCGATAACTCTTGAATTTGGATGGAAAGGGAATAATTGCAATGAAAATGATTGTACACGACATGCAGGAGGAATCATGGCAGGAGCTTGGCGTAAGGCTTCAGGAAAAGGATATTGTCATCAGTGATGCAGCAGCGTGTACAGGCAGTGAGATTGAGGGTGCAATGGGACGCTGCTGTCAGCTGATTCTGATCAGCCGCTGCGTGTATGGCGGTTTCAGCCCGTTTATTCAGGGTGTGCTGGAGAAGTGCAGAAGGCATTTTGGGCCGTTTCTGGAAATGCGGCATGGCCAGACACATTATGAGGTCAACAGCGGGAATAAGAATACATTTGGCATGGTCTGCTGTTTCTACGGGGAGCATATTACGCCGCAGGAAGAGCAGTCTGCAAGGATTCAGTCTGTGTCGGACGGAATATCATTGCAGGCAAGAGGTGTCAAGATTGTCTTTTATGATACAATTGATAAAATAAGCCAGTTGAAAGGTATCATTTTATAGGATGCCGCGCGGTGTGGAAAGGAGGGGGAATCAGTGTAATGATACTGTTTTTGGACGGAGGGTATACACAGACTGCCGGCAATGAAGCGTGCGCAGAACTCATTCAGGAATGCACACAGAAGGAAGCACTGGTCTCGGTTAAGATCGAGGAGAATATGGATTGGAACCGTGTATTCAGAGATCTTGAAGATGCGGATGCCATTGTGCTTGCAGCAGATGTGTATCTGGACAGTGTGCCTTCTTTCGTGCTTCGGTTTCTTGAAAAGGTCGAGCAGGCGGTGATTGGCGGGGAGAGTATCGGCGGCAGATTTTATGCGGTTCTCTATACAGAGCTGTATGAGGGAGAGCAGACCAGTGTAGCGATGGAGGTACTCAAAAATTTCTGCGTACATGCCAATATAACATGGGGGAGAGGTCTTGGAATCGGCGGAAACAAGATAGAGACACTTCTGCGCAAGGACAGTTTCTGGGGCAGACTTCACAAAAGTACGTCAGATTTCAGGACAGCGTCCTTGCAGGAGCACGCGCTTTTTATCAGGGAAAAAATACAGGGAACAGATGTGTATATCAAGCCGGAAGAAGTGTCAAGAAAGGGGTATATTCGCAAAATTAATCAAAAAATGAAAAAAAGTAATCGCGTAAAATTCGCTCAAAACGAATGCAAACTGCAAAAAAATTGATAAAAATATCAGCTCTTTCAACAAGAAAAAACAGCTATTTTTAAGGGATTTGAGCGGAATATGTGGTATTTTGGCGGATGCTGTATAGAAAGCGCAAAAAGTGCGATAAGTAAGTGTTGCAAGATAAATTGACATTCTTATATAATGGACATTGCCAAATCCTGCTAGAATTTGTAAGTAAACGTAATTTGGGAGTAGCGTTTATAAATTCTTTGAGCCAAGATTATGATTGGGAGACGTGATTTGGGTGGCATTTGGCGGTCAATAATAAGAATGGAGGAGAAGCTTATGGAGCAGTTAAACGTAATGACACAGCAGGATAACGAGAAAATTTTTAGAATACTCAGCGATTTACTTACAAAAGACAAGGAATTTCAGATTATGATCACCGTTCCAGCGGGTACGAAGCTTACGAACAGTGAAAACAGCCTGATTAGCAAAAAGACTGACAGCAGACCAGAATCAAATTCCTTGGAAAATGCACATGACTTGGAGAAAGATGTGACGGATATGATACACGAGATCGGTGTGCCCGCCCATATCAAAGGGTACCAGTATCTGCGCGAAGCGATTATGATGTCGGTGGAGGATATAGAAATGCTCAACTCTATCACCAAGATTCTTTATCCGTCGATCGCAAAGAAATACCAGACAACACCGAGCCGTGTTGAGCGCGC
This sequence comes from Lachnospiraceae bacterium, assembly GCA_009774345.1. GTDB lineage: Bacteria > Bacillota > Clostridia > Lachnospirales > Lachnospiraceae > COE1. The sequence continues at coordinate 1,872 of VSNR01000218.1, forward strand.
CATACGGCACGCAATCGAAGTAGCATGGAGCAGAGGGAAAATGGAGACGCTTGATTCGCTTTTCGGATATACGATCAACCTCGGAAAGGGCAAGCCGACAAATTCTGAGTTCATTGCTCTGATAGCAGATAAAATAAGACTTCACTACAGAGCATAATACAAAGTATAATCCGACAAATTCCTTTACATTCCAGCTTCGATTGGTGTATAATAACTATAGTGTAACTTTATTCGCAGCACTGAGATGAGTGTGGAAAGGGATTTGATAGTATGAAAAACATTTTATTTGTGGCTTCAGAGGGTGTACCATTTATTAAGACGGGAGGACTTGCGGATGTGGTAGGTTCACTTCCCAAATACTATGATAAAAGATACTTTGATGCGAGGGTAGTCTTACCCAAGTACATGTGTATGTCTGATAATATGAAATCGCTGATGCAGTACAGGACGCATTTCTATCTGGATTTTATGGGGCAGAGCGAGTATGTGGGCGTACTTGAAGCACAGTATGATGGCATCACATATTATTTTATTGATAATGAGAAAATGTTTGGAGGGTTTAAGCCGTACAGCGATGATCATATAGGGGAGATCACGAAGTTTGTATTTTTTTCAAAGGCAGCATTGTCGATTTTGCCGGTAGTCGGGTTTAAACCGGATATTGTACATTGCCACGACTGGCAGGCAGCGATCATTCCTGTGTATTTGAAAGAGAGATTTGCCAAGGGCGAATTTTATCAGGGCATGAAGACGATAATGACCATCCATAACCTTAAATTTCAGGGAATTTATGACATCAAGACCGTTCAGCACATCACAGGTCTTGACGGTTCTTATTTTGCACCTGACAAACTGGGATACTTTAAAGATGGAAACCTTTTAAAGGGTGGACTTACTTATGCAGATGCGATTACGACAGTAAGTGCAACCTACGCAGAGGAGATTAAGACGGAATTTTACGGCGAGAAACTCAATGGACTCCTCACAGCGAGAACACACGATCTCAGAGGTATTGTAAACGGTATCGACTATGAGGAATACAATCCAGATACCGACCAGTACATTGTACATCATTACAATGCATCTAATTTCAGAAAAGAGAAAGTAAAGAATAAGAGAGACCTGCAAAAACAGCTTGGTCTGGAAGAGAGTGACAAGAAAATGATGGTAGGCATTGTGTCAAGACTTACCGATCAGAAAGGCATGGATCTTGTTGCGTACATTATGGATGAACTGTGCAGCAAGGATGATATCCAGCTGGTAGTGCTTGGAACAGGCGAGGAGCGCTATGAGAATATGTTCCGCCATTTTGACTGGAAATATCATGGCAAGGTTTCTGCAAATATTTTTTATTCAGAGGAGCTTTCTCACAGAATTTATGCGTCATGCGATGCATTTTTAATGCCGTCACTGTTTGAGCCATGCGGCCTCAGCCAATTGATGTCACTGCGCTATGGAACCGTTCCCATTGTAAGGGAGACAGGCGGACTCAAGGATACCGTAGAGCCATATAATGAATATGAAAATAAAGGTACTGGATTTAGCTTTGTAAACTACAATGCACATGAAATGCTCAATACTATCCGGTACGCAGAGCAGGTATACTATGACAGAAAGCGCGAGTGGAACAAGATCGTGGACAGGGCGATGGCGACAGACTTTTCGTGGGGAGTGTCTGCAATGAAGTATCAGGAAATGTATGATTGGATGATAGGATAAAAACATGGCATTTGACGGAGTGACAATCGCGGGGATTGTCAGTGAACTAAAAGATAAATTAATAGGAAATAGGATTTACAAGATAGCTCAGCCTGAAAAGGATGAGCTACTCTTGACTGTAAAGGGAAGCTGTGGGCAGGTCCGGCTACTAATGTCAGCAGATGCATCACTGCCGCTGCTGTATCTGACACAGCAAAATAAGACAAGTCCCATGACCGCACCGAATTTCTGCATGCTGTTGCGCAAACATCTGCAAAATGCGCGGATTGTGTCTGTGGCTCAGCCGGGATTGGAGAGGATTGTCCGCTTTGAACTGGAACATCTGAATGAACTGGGTGATCTGTGCAGGAAGTATCTGATTATAGAGCTGATGGGAAAGCACAGCAATATTATATTTTGCGACGACAAAGACATGATTATTGACAGCATTAAGCATATTTCGGGAATGGTCAGTTCTGTCAGGGAGGTTTTGCCGGGGCGGATCTATTTTATACCAAAGACACAGGACAAGGCGGAGCTGCTAGCGTGTACCAAAGACGAGATGGCGGCAGTGCTGCGGGCAAAAAATGTGCCGCTGTTTAAGGCAGTCTATACGGGATTTACAGGAATCTCGCCAAGTATTGCGCAGGAGCTGTGCTACAGGGCGGGCGTGGATGCCGACTTGCCCAGTGCAGGAGTGGAAGCAGAAGCGCTTGAGCGGATGGCCTCAGTGCTCACCAGTCTGGCGGAGGATATCAAGAATACAAATTTTGATTACAATGTCGTCTATGAAAATAATCAGCCTGTAGAGTACGCAGCAGTGCGGCTAAGTTCTTATAAAGAAGAACAGCGCAGGAGATTTGAGAGTGTCTCAGCACTTCTGGAATATTACTATGCCGAGAAAAATACGATCACCCGCATCCGCCAGCGCTCAGTGGATTTGCGCAAAATCGTTGCGACAGCGCTTGAGCGCAATGTCAAGAAATATGATTTGCAGATAAAACAGCTACAGGATACGGAGAAGAGAGAGACTTACAGAGTGTATGGTGAGCTGTTAAATGCCTATGGCTACGGCGTGGAGGCGGGGGCGAAGTCGATGGAAGCCCTGAATTATTATACCGATCAGATGATTACGATACCGCTTGACCCGATGCTTTCCGCAGGGGAGAATGCCAAGAAGTATTTCGACAAATATCAGAAATTAAAGCGTACCTATGAAGCATTGACAACGCTCACCAAAGAGACGAAGGAGGAGATTGATCATCTTTCGTCGATCAGCATCTCCCTCGATATTGCACTCAAGGAGGAGGATCTGGTTCAGATCAAAGAAGAGCTGATTGAGAGTGGCTACATCCGGCGCAAGGGCGGCACGAAGCGGGAGAAGATTACAAGCAAACCTTTTCATTATCTTAGCAGCGACGGCTATCATATCTATGTGGGCAAGAATAATTATCAGAATGAGGAGCTCACCTTTAAATTTGCCACCGGAAACGACTGGTGGTTTCACACAAAGGGAATCCCCGGCTCGCATGTCGTGGTGAAGTCCAACGGCGAGGAGCTTCCAGACCGGGTATTTGAGGAGGCTGGCAAACTGGCGGCGCACTATTCTCAGGCAAGAGGACAGGAAAAGGTAGAGATTGACTATACACAGAAGAAAAATGTCAAGAAGCCAAACGGTTCCAAGCCGGGATTTGTCGTGTACTATACGAATTATTCGCTTGTGATTGATTCTGATATTGCGGGGATTGTACAGATTGAGTAAAGAAAATAAAAGAAAAGAATTCATTAAAAAATCACTGGGAGAACCAGTGATTTTTTATCACCTACACCTTTTTATGATTCTTTGTTATACTTATCTTTTGTGAGAATACCCTCAATATAAGCTTCAACCCGAACCCGATCAAGGGAATCTAGCTGACTGTAAAGATTGATTATTTCTGAATCATCATCCCGTCCGATGTCTGAATGAACTTTCAGGTTTTGTCTGCAATAATCTGTAGGGTCGTTTGTTCGACAAAGTAGGTAATCGGCAGATACATGAAGTGCATCAGCCATTATCGCAACAGTTTCTCCCTTAGGCATTGTATTTTTTAACTTCCATGATGATATCGTAGCACGTGTTACTCCGAACATTTCTGCTGCTCTCTGTGAGCATGGTTCTAGCCCAATGTACGCTTATGTGGTTCCTCAAGCGCCTGCGATTATAAAAGTCTCTAATAATGGTGGCGGCAATGATATTATTACGTATCAACCTGTTGCATATGCAAAGACATATGAATTGTATCGTAAGCGTATAGGTATAGACAATGAATATCAGCTTTGTGAGGAATTTCTGGATAATAAAAGTCATAGTCTGACTATGGTGCATTCAGATAAAGACATTATATATTCCTATAAATTATGTGCAAAAGCAGCGGAAGCTATAGATGTATGCACGAATGAAAGATATTATCCGACGAGTGATTTTTCGAATGAAATGTCAGGTATTTATCATGAAGAAGAAAGCAGCTCAGATAAAGGTAGTTCAGAAGAAAGCAGCTCAGATAAAGGTAGTTCAGAAGAAAGCAGCTCAGATAAAGGCAGTTCAGAAGAAGAAAGTTCCTCTATAGAAGAAAGTTCGGAAGAAGAAAATAGTTCAGAAGAAGAGAGCCGTCCAATAGACAGTGACATTAGAGATGGTCTTTCTATAGTAGGATTAAAAGATAAAATTTATACAGGAAGCGCCATAAAGCAGAGTATTATAGTAAACGACGTTAATTCTTTCTGTTTGACTCTAGGAAAAAGAGCATAGAGCAACAAGCTTGGCATTTGGCTTC
>VSNR01000219.1 GCA_009774345.1 Lachnospiraceae bacterium
GTATTTTAAACACACTCTAGCATGTTTTTGTGCAATAAAAAAGTGCCTATCTGGTAAGTTACCAAAATAGGCAGGTAAGTTGCAAATTTATAATCCCTTAAAATACCTCAACATCTGAACTAATACTGGACTCTCAGTCAGTTCATTCTGTTCTTTCTCACGCTCTCCAAATACCACAAAATCATGTTTAGAATAAAATGTATGCAGTTTAGGATTTGAAGCACATTCAATATATGTCATCTTTCCCCCAATAACTTTTTGTACAGAAATAATACGTTTACACGCAAGTTCAAGCAAATCCTCTCCTGTAAAACCTGTATTGGTTTTATCATATTTAAAATTTCTTCCAAGCTGTGCAATCAAGGGCATAGAGACAAGATAGCGATCTAATATAGTATCATACTGTGAAAATCTGGAAATTCTCTTTTGCATTGTTTTGCTTAGCATGTGTCCCGACAATCTTCTACATCCTTTCCAAAAGGGCAGGCAAAAGAGGAAAGAATAGCTTTGCATTCTTCCTCTCCATATAAATCCATCAGATCAAGTATATTCGTTTCTCTTATTCGTAACATCATTTCACGCCAATAACAAAAAGTTACTGTATTCTCCCTTTAAATTTCTTTAATTCATCCTTTGTTAAATCTTCAGCTTCGATCAAATGTATCTGTGAAGCTTCAGCCGCTTCAGCCGCCTTCTCCATAGCATCTATAAATAGTTCCGCTGCTGCCTTTTCTGTTATTGTAATATTTTTTAAAATACTTTGCGTTGCCATATGTTTTCCCCCTCTCCTCCATTTTGTAAGAAAAACTTAGTGATAGTATACGTCGAACGTTTCCGAATATCAACATCAATTTTAAATACATACTCCGCCCAAATAAATATCACTTTCTGACAGCCCTATTTGTATCATTAATACTCAATCTTAAAGCTATCCCCCTCGACATAGACCGCCTTTGACTTCGTGATTGTCAGGCGCTGGTCAGAGGTAAAGCTCAGTGTCTCGCCATCGTGGAAATACATGCCCTCCGACAAGATTCCCTCGCAGACACCGTAGAGGAAATTATAGAGTTCCTCGTGTGAACGGCTGGTGCCAATAATTTCCAGTTCCAGCCTGCCAAACAAGGTCAGCCCATAAGTGTAGCCGCTGAGTCCATTTTCGTCGCGGACCAGACCCACATACACCCACAGCGGAAGCGGCATCTCACCGTTTCTCAGTTTTCCCGCCCACTCGTTGTAGAAGGACGGCTCATAAACGGTTCCCGTCGTGTAGATGCCAAGCGCCTTCGTCTCCATACTGCACAAGTTCACTGTATCTGTAAAAAAGCAGGCTGCCTCGATGGCGTTTGCCTCACGATTCAACACTGCCACCAGCAGATGCGCCTGATGCTGCTTCGTCGTCTCCACTGCCTCTCTCCACAGGAAATTCCCCTCCGCATAAAACTCTGCCTCGCCGTCTGGGACAGGCGTATCCATCAGCGCGACAGAAATCATATTGCTCTCCAAGCTAAATACCAATGTCTGCGCATCGCGCGTACAGTTCTCGTCCGTCACATCAAACGCTTGTATCAGCGCATCACTCAGCGCATCAAAATCAATCTCGGTGTCTTTTAATAATACAGAACCAACACGCACGGCATTCTGCTCGTCCGCCTCGTCCCACTTTTTCTTGCGCTCCTCCTCGGACAAGCTGTTATACTCCTCCTCCGTCATGTCGCGCCTCTCCAGCTCTGACAGAAAGCGCCCCCGCCAATACTCCTTCAAGTACTCGATCATGGCGATACACCGGTCTTTCGCCGTCGTCTCATCATACTCCTCAAACTCGCTGAAAGTATGGCCGCACTCATTGCCCTCCTCGTCAAAGCCGACCACGCCGACTTCCCACTTTCCAAACAAATCCGGCTTAAATTTCAAGATCACATACGTGTTTCCCTCGTATGAAAAGCTGCCCGCCGCCTTGATTTTCGCCGGCTTTTTGCCCAGCTCATTCTTGTGGCCAAGCCACCCTGTCATGATTTCTACTGCTCTTTTGTCGTTCATTCCCTATATCCTTTCCCTTTCGTCAACGCCCTGTCTGCATGATCTCTCTACCCGCTCAATCACGCAAGTATGTTCTTTTGTCTTTTTCTCATAACTGATTCCCACCAACAATATTTCGCCGTAATACGCTTTCAGCGAATCAGGATAGCACTTTTCTTTGATCTGCGTGATCGCCGTGGCGGCACTGTGGTTCCATTTTAACTCCATGATGATCACGGGTCTCTGCGGACATTGCGGCAGCGGCAGATAGACCAGATCGGCAAATCCTTTGCCGCACGGATATTCGCGAATCGGTTTCTGATAATACAGAAACGATGCCAGCAGCACAATCATGACGGTACAGCTCAGTGAATTTTCATCATTGTATTCGATACTGGAGATAAAATCATCGTGCACCTTCTGCACCAGCTTGGCAACGCGCTCTTGTTTCGCGTCCAGCACTGCCGCCAGCGCTTCCTTGGAGTAGTTCAAAAATGCTGACAGCGAATCGTTCTGGTTATTTTCCATGTAGCGGTAAAATATTTCGCGAATCTCCTTGTTCGGCACATAAGCCTCCCGTGTGTCGGCATCATATGCAAAGTAACCCAGATGAATCAATGTTGTGATAACTTGGTCTTTGTCGCGGAAAGTATACATATCGTTCTTGCAGCCATACACATTGACAAAAATCCGGTTCCCTGAGAGCATCTGAATCACCGCTTCCCTCAGCCCGTCAAAGTCATATTCAATCAGACTGCGTATATCCTCATAAGTACCTGTTTCCGTCCAATACTGACGAAATTTTCCGCTCTCCACTGCTCGCACCACAGAAAGCGGATTATACACCTCCACGCCGCCCAGATCATAGCCGTCATACCAGTATTTCATCTCGGCCGCGGACACACCGCTTTTCTCGCAGAGCGCTTGTACCTCCTCCTCGACAAATCCAATATCACCGCCCAAATCCCTTGCATCAATCATAGTGTATTCATCAAAATTGTTCACCGCAGACTGCCCTTTCGCGCGAACCATCGGCAAAATTCCCGTCAAATATGCCAGACGCACATAATCCTGCGCGTCGGCATTCTTAAACATCATGCGCAGAAATTCAATATAATCCTGACGTTCCCTGCTTTGTTCAGCAAGCTCTCGAATCGGATAATCCCACTCGTCAAAAATAATCACAAACTCGTTTCCCGTCTCCGCGTTGATCACAGCCAGCGCCTCAGACAAATTCTCATCCCCCTGAATCAACCCCGAATACGCCTTCTCCAGCTCTCTGACCACATTTTCCTGAAGCATTTTCATGGGATTTGCATCCTGATCTTTCGCCTTGACAAACTGTGCTTGAATATCCATAAAAATCGTGTCACATTGATTCAGATTATTTAAAAACGTCTCATCCTTCACACACTTTAACTGCGCAAAAAGCGCGCTTGAATCCGCTCCCCTGCTGAAATACGCCACGAGCATCTGCGCCGTGACGGACTTTCCAAAACGGCGCGGACGGCTGCAACAGAGAAATTTCTTATTTTGTTCCATCTTCTCTAAAATGTTGTTCAAAAGCCGCGATTTATCAACAACGTATTTCTCCTTTAGAAAATTCTGAAACTTGTTATTGTTTGGATTTAAGTATCGTCCCATGCCGCTCACTCCTGTCCCAATCAGATATAGATATTATAACTTAATTCCAGCCAGTCTGCAATGGTTCCCGACAAGAGATCTGCTGCCAATCCGGCAGTTATTTTTTCTCTATGTTCATTGATAAGGGAGAACGATGTCATAAATTTTCCCCTTGCAAATGCAGTTCTAATGTGGTAAAATATCTCGCGGACAGGCAATCTGCCTGCATGGTATGGCAAGATAAAATTTCATAAGACAGTTCGTGACCATCCTGTCTTTAAACAAAACTAGGGATATTAAAACGGAAGGATTCTGCACAGGCTCTCTGTGCCGGAAAAAACCGTTTTTCTGTATGGGCACGTTCTGCGTGCTTTTTTTATGCACAGACCCGTGCAGAGGAAATAAGCTGCTCAAGCGGCGCACGGGTCGCGCGGCGAGTAGAGGAAGATAAACTTCTCTACTCGATTTTCATAGGAAAGACCGCGTTACTAGGAAATGATGTGGGCATGTCCACTTTGTTCTTGCATCCAGAACTGATAAATAATGAGATTCATTGTGCATATTTATAGCTGCACAGAAAGGAAGTCCATGGAAGATTTTAACCCAAACCGCTATGCGGTCATCAATGAAAAAAATCCCCGTGAAATCGTAATGCTGCGGGGGCTTGGCTGTTCTTGGAGACGGTGCCGATTCTGCGACTACCATCTTGATTTTTCCCCAGACAGCAGCGCAAATTTTGCCCTGAACCGGGAACAGCTTGAAAAAGTCACTGGCATCCACCATAAGCTTGAGGTGATTAATTCCGGCAGCTTTGTGGATTTGGATGAGGAAACCCTTGCACTGATTGAAACAGTCTGCAAAGAGCGCCATATCACGCAAGTGCATTTTGAGTGCCACTGGCGGCACCGGGAGGCAATTCCTCCATTCCGCAAGCGCTTTGCAGCCCATGGGATTGAACTGAAGGTGAAAACCGGCGTAGAAACCTTCGATGCCCTATTCCGGGAAAGCTATCTGGATAAAGGCATTGACGCCCGTTCCCCAGAGGAACTGGCGGAATATTTTGACGAGGTCTGCCTGCTGCAAGGCATCCCCGGCCAGACTGCGGAAAGCATGGACAGGGACATCCAAACGGGCCTTGCCTATTTTGAGCGGGTCTGCATTAACATTATGCAGGAAAACAAAAAGCCCATCAAGCCGGACCCCCGTGTCATTGCAAGTTTCACCAAAGAACTTTATCCAAAATACATAGAAAACAGCCGGGTAGATATTTTAATGGAAAATACTGCTTTCGGCGTAGGAGGTGTTGTAGAACATGCAGAATGAAATTCTTTTATTGGTATCCTTATTCCTTACTTTTTTGACCGTCGTGTTCCTATTCTGGCTGTTTCAGGAGCAGGGGCTGTATTTGTGGACTGTGCTGGCTACCATTGCGGCAAATATTGAAGTTTTGATTATGGTAACTGCCTTCGGCATGGAAATGACGCTGGGCAATATCCTGTTTGCCTCAACCTTTCTGGTAACGGACATTTTGAGCGAGCTTTATGGGAAAAAAGCCGCCCAGACTGCGGTTTACCTTGGGATTGCCACTTCAGTCATCTTCATTTTCTTGAGCCAGTCCTGGATGCTGTATGTGCCAAATGAAAATGATTTTGCATCCCCTGCCATCCGCACAGTCTTCTCCAATACCCCCCGCTTAATGGCGGTAGGCATTATTGTATACGTCATTGTCCAGCTTTTCGACGTGTGGGCATACCATAAATGGTGGGCGTTCACCAAAAGCAGGTTCGGGGACTCCAAGAAATTTCTGTGGCTTCGGAACAATGGCTCCACGCTGGTATCCCAGCTTCTTAATACAGTCCTGTTCACATGGGGCGCATTTTTGGGCACCTATGATACAAAGACACTGATTTCCATTGCTATCGCCAGCTATATTATTTTTGTGGCCACAAGCATTGCGGACACGCCCTTCGTGTATCTGGCACGGCACCTGCACCAGAAAAAACAGGCGGTTCCCACTGACGCCAAAAGCCACTGATCAGAATTTACGGAAAAGAACACGCTTGAGAGTTCAGGATTTCATGGGTATCTAAGAAACCATGAAATCCTGAGATATCATATGGCATTGGGACAATATCTTCAAAGCAGTCTGTGAATGCAGACACTTTGAAACCTTTCTGCCGCGCTTCTGTACATACACGGCAGTTACTTTTCATAAAATACTAATGTAAGTCTTTCATTTATGACTTCTGTTTTGCCCGTCTGGCGATATCCCATTTTTTCATACAGATAACAGTTTTTAGATTCCTGCAAAATTGTGTCCAGCTCCCAATTTTCATTTCCATGTATTTCTTCACACAGCCGAATTGCTTTCTGTGCGATGCCTTTCCCTTGAAATTCCGGCAAGATAAATATGGGGGAAATTCTTTTGTTTTTTCCATCTTCCTTGAAGTCAACAATACGAATCGCTCCTGCTTTCTTTTGCCCGATACAGATAAAATAGTAAAATGTAAAGTCCTGTTTCAAGCGTGCTGCTACTTTTTCCATGCTCTCATTTCCGGGATTGGTGTCAAAATCCTGATATTTTTCCAATAATTCTTTGAAAGATTCAACCTGCATAGCATGTAGTTCTTGTGCGTTGTCTATAGTTGCCCTTGATAATGTTATTTCCATATAAATCTCCATTCCGCCGCCTTTCAGTTGGCGGCACAAATAGTAATGAAAGTGTTTCAACTCTCTACGC
>VSNR01000022.1 GCA_009774345.1 Lachnospiraceae bacterium
ACTTTTTAGTACATATTACGTTCGCAATAACCCTTGATTTTGCGCAAACCTATGTATAATATATCGGGATTTTAGGAGGGTATCATTAACCATAATGTTTTCCGGTAATATTCCATTTTCCTCAAAGGTATTATGTAATGCTTCCAGTCTGGTTGATTTTTTTGACATAGGCATCTCCTCTGTTTCTGTAATCATTCTTAAAATGAATATATCAGAAAACATCCAAAAACGGAACAGGAATTTGGAATCCTGTTCCGTAATATTTTCGTAACTTTATAAGTTTATCCTGTTACAGTTCAGCCTAGGACTTTGCACTACGCTGCAAAGTCCGTAAGAACACGTAAAGGTTGTGATGCATCAAGCCAACCGCGAAGCGGTTTTTGCATGGCTTGATGCCTGTAACAGGAAGCCGAAGGCTGAACTGTTACGACTTTTTCCCAATCTCTGTGCTCCCCCATTGCACTCTCCGCCAAAATAAGATATAATAAGCCAAGCCAGTCAGATACATGCACTGCATAATGTAACCCATAAAAGGAAAAACTACACATACAGCAAACGAGTTGGAGGTTCTCCATGCATTCAATCATCACCCTACTGGAATCAATACTGACAAACATTGTCGAAGTCTGCACGATCATTTTAGAGTTGTTTGGCGTAGCCATTCTTGTCTCTACTGCGGTAAAGTGCTTTTGGTATTGGATAAAGCACGACAGCAAGATTCGTCTGGAACTGGCACAGGGTATCGCGCTGTCGCTTGAGTTCAAGATGGGCAGCGAAGTCCTGCGTACTGTCATTGTCCGCGAATGGGGCGAACTTGGCATCCTTGGCGTGATCATTTTGCTGCGCGGCATTCTCACCTTCCTGATACATTGGGAAATCAAACACGAGGAGAAGGCGCTGGCGCTCGATGCCAAGAAAAAATCTTAGTACAAAATCCGAATCCCATTCTTCCCATATGAATGCTTTTATGCTATACTTGAACTAGAGCGTGTTGGAAAAATGCTCTAGATTGCATTGAAATCAATATGATGAAAAGGAGGTCTGTCATATGAATATTGGCAATCTTTCGGGAATGTATCCCAATTATGCACTCTATGCAAATACAAACCCAATCAATCCGTCTGCCAGAGCAACAGGCAGCGATACAGATCTGACGGCTGTAGATTCCCTTGGAAAAAAAGAAGCGCACAGCACAGATCCTGACAAGATCAAGAAAGCTGGCAAACGCTCCTCACCAGAGGAATGTGAGACCTGTGCCAACCGCAAATATCAGGACGGTTCTGACGAAGGAAACGTTTCCTTTAAGACGGCATCCCATGTATCTCCTGAGTCCGCAGGCGCCAGAGTCCGCGCACACGAGGGCGAGCATGTATCCAATGCCTACAAAAAGGCGGCACAGAAAAACGGCAAGGTCGTCAACGCCTCCGTCTCCATACATACTTCAGTCTGTCCTGAATGTGGACGCACCTATGTATCCGGCGGCGTCACCAACACGATGATCAAGTACGCCAACGAGGACAATCCCTATACCAAGAATCAAAAACAGCTTGACGCTGCGAAATTCAAGGGCGCAAATATTGACTATGCCGCATAAAAAACGTGAACAGGGGAAGAGAACTCTTCCCCTGTTCACGTTTTCACCCTGTCAACTTCCAAGTATCTTTTCCGCCAGCGCATCCGCAAGCTGCCGGTGTCCTTCCATCGTCAGATGCATGTAGTCGATGTCATTGACAGGTGCTATGACCGCTGCATTCGCGTCCATAAACTGACACCCCATGGACTCTGCAATCTTCTCAAACTCCTTCGCAAGACCTGCCGACTTCTCCGCACAGCCGCGCCCCATCGTCCCGCCGACATCCGACGCAAGATACCGCCTGTCAATGTTCTGCGGCGACACTACTAAGATATTTGGATTCCCGCCGCGCCAGCAGTCCACTGTCGCGACCGCCTTTGCGATCAGACGTTTGAGCCCCAGTGCGATACACTCTGCCGATGCGCCAAAACGCTCCTTGGTATCATTTGTCCCCAACATGATGATCAAAAGGTCAACTGGTTCATGGCTCATCAGGCATGGATAGATATACTCAAGGCCGTTTAATCCCTCGTGAATCGGGTCTGTAAAACAGGTCGTGCGCCCGCTCAGACCCTCCTCAATCACAAGGTATTCATCGCCAAGCCTCTGCTGAAGCAGGCAGCACCAGCGCTGTGTCTCGTCAAAACGCCCGCCTGTGCTGGCGCAGTATCCATGTGTGTTCGAATCTCCAAAACATACAATGTGCTTTTTCATCCTCTACCTGCTTTCCACTGCTTTTATAAAACGCTGTGCAATCTCAAGCGGTCTTGTGATGGCACCGCCTACCACAACCGCATATGCACCCGCATTCAGCATTTCAACTGCCTGCTCAGGCGAATGTACTCTGCCCTCTCCGATCACTGGAATATCTACCGTCTCAGACAATTTCTTTACCAGCTCATAATCCGGTCCGTCAAGTTTTGGAGAATGCGCTGTGTATCCGCTCATGGTTGTTCCTACAAGGTCCATGCCAAGCTTCCACGCCTGTACCCCCTCCTCATAGGTGGAGATATCCGCCATCAGCACTGCATTGGGATATTTTGTGCGCACTTCTGTGATAAACTCGCATATGCTTTTGCCATCCCCGCGTTTTTGGTCTGTGCAGTCGAGTGCAATGATATCCGAACCTGCCTCCACAAGCGCATCTACTTCTTTCATCGTGGGCGTAATATAGCTCTCAAAGCCATCATATTGTATTTTTATCAGACCAATGACCGGGAGTCCTGTCTCCTCCTTGATCGCCACCACATCGCGGATACTGCTGGTGCGAATCATCGGCGTTCCCGCCCGTTTTGCCGCCCGCGCCATCAGATACATAATTGATTTCTCCTCCACATATAAGGGCTCTCCCGGAACTGCCTGACAGGATACGATCACTTTACCTTTTATCTGCTCAAATAATTCCTGTTTTGTCATTCTAAACCTCCGTAACAAATTTCTCTATTGCCTTGTCAATCATTTCTGCACACTTCTTTACCTGTGCCATGTCTTCTGGAATCAGCAGCGGAAGCGGTTTGCGTACTCCTCCAAGCTCAAGCCCTTCACGAATCTTTAAGATCTCCTTAATCACTCCATACATATTTCCATGGCAGGCACACATGCCGTAGATAATCTCATTTGCAACGTACTGTACCTGCCGCGCCTCCTCGAGCTTCCCGGCATTGACAAGCGCCATGATTTTCAGAAAAAGCTCCGGCATCACACCATAAGTCCCGCCAATTCCACCGTCTGCACCGATCGCAAGACCTGCGACAAGCTGCTCATCAGGACCGTTGAGCACAGCAAATCCCTCGCCGCCCTCCGCCTTGAACATCTGAATATCCTGCGTTGGCATAGAACTGTTTTTTACGGCTGCCACTCTTGGATTTTTCTTCATCTCACGAAACAGCGGCATCGTCAGCGCCACACCTGCAAGCTGCGGAATATTATAGATAATAAAGTCTGTGTCAGGCGCTGCATCTGAAATGTCATTCCAGTACTGCGCTATTGCGTACTCAGGCAGGTGGAAATAGATTGGCGGAATCGCAGCGATCGCATCCACCCCAAGCTTCTGCGCGTGCGCTGCAAGCTCCCTGCTGTCCTCTGTATTATTGCAAGCCACATGTGCAATGACTGTCAATTTCCCATTGGCTGTCTGCACAACGCGCTCTAGCGTGCGTTTTCTGTCATTTACGCTCTGATAGATGCACTCCCCTGATGAGCCGCCTACATAGACGCCCTTTACGCCCTTCTTTACCATATAGTCTGTCAATTGCTCTACACGCCCTTCGTCCACTTCACCCTTCTCATCATAACAGGCATAGAACGCCGGAATAATTCCCTGATATTTGCTGATATCTCTCATATCTGCCCCTTTCTGCGCACCGCAGCACGCTCTTTACTCTCCTACATACACTTTAATAACTGCCTTTTTCACTGCGGAAGGACTGCCCACGGCAAGTTTGACCTTGTGTGCATCCTCCGGCAGCGTGATCAACGCCTTGCCCGGAATCAGTTTGATATAATGCTCCACTGGACCATCCACTTCCATCAAATCCTTTTCCTCATCAAAGCTCTTTACCGATACTTTCGACAGGTCGGATACGCCGACAATCTCCTCTCCAGTCACGGTCATATGAATATCTGCATATTTTTTATGTGCCTCAAAAAACGCGCCCTCCTCAGGAATCGTCTCATAATCAAACACATTCATATATACCATATTGCCATCAATATCATAATGTCCTGCCTTCACCCCTTCCAGAGGATGACTGCCCAGATAGGCGACCGCCTTATCCAGATATTTGCCAAGGCCCTGATAATGCCCAATATTTGCGATTTCCGTATAAATCATACTATTCCTCCATTGCTGCCAAATTTTAGCCCTTGACTGCGCCCATTGTGATTCCCTTGGTAAAATACTTCTGGAAAATAAGGAAAATAACAATAATTGGTATCGCTGCCAGAGAGGCGCCTGCCATAATCAGACCAAAATCTGTCGCATTTTCTGCCTGTAACTTTGCAATACCAAGAGAAATCGTCAGGTTCTTGGTACTGGTCAGCATAATCAACTGCATAAAATAATCATTCCATGAATTAATAAATGTAAAGATTGCCAGTGCGCCGATGCCCGGCTTAATCAATGGCAGCGCAATGGTATAGAACGTTTTCCACTCATTTGCGCCGTCAATCTTGGCAGCCTCCATCATCTCTCCCGGTATGCCCTCTGAGAACTGTTTCATCAGGAATACGCCAAACGGCCAGCCCACAATTGGAAAGATAACAGCCCAGATCGTGTTATAGAGTTCCAAGGCAGCCATCTCACGCAGCAGCGGAATCAAGATTACCTGCTTTGGCAGTGCCATTGCACACACGATCAAAGAGAATACAACCGTGCGCCCGATGAAACGCTTC
Organism: Lachnospiraceae bacterium; assembly: GCA_009774345.1. Taxonomy (GTDB): domain Bacteria; phylum Bacillota; class Clostridia; order Lachnospirales; family Lachnospiraceae; genus COE1. The sequence goes on from VSNR01000022.1 coordinate 4,967, forward strand.
TTCGCCAGCGCATACCCTGCCATCGCAGACGTGATACAGGTAAGCAGCATGGCAACGACTGCCATAAACACTGTATTGATAAGCCATCTGATCGCCGCCGGCACTTCTGGTCCTGTCAGGCTGATTCCGGTAAATGGAATATTGATCTCCCAGAGTGCAGCTACCTGCCTGCTAAAAAGTTTCCTGTAATTGTCAAGCACCCACTCCTGCGGCCACCACTGCGGTGTTGTGGCATTGATCGCTGCCGAAGTTTTGAAGGAGCCGATGATAATCCAGTAGAGTGGAAAGGCAAAGGTGAATGCCAAAATTGCTATGATGATAACCGATATGATTTTATAACAGGCTGAACGGTTAAACTGGTTCTGTTTCATATACATTTCCCCCTTTCCTACTTCGACTCTGCCATCTTAAACTGCAATGCAGAGAGCACTGCGATAATAATCGCAAGCACGACGCCCATCGCATTTCCATAACCATAGCGGTACAGCTTGAATGCGTTGTAATAAATATAGTACATAATGGTGTCTGTGCTGTGGTTTGGCCCGCCGCTTGTCAACAGCTGAATCAGCGCGAAACACTGGAAGCTGTTGATTGTCGTAATAACGAGAATGTACAATGTTGTCGGCATGATCTGAGGCCATTTGATCTTCCAGAAACACTGGAACTTCGTAGCGCCGTCAACCTCCGCCGCCTCCACAAGCGACTGGTCTACATTGTTGAGGGCAGATACATACAATACAATCGGCTGTCCCACAGAGGTTGTCAGCAGGATGAGAATAATGCACCCCAGCGCAAATCTCTCATCCCCCAGCCAGTTGATATTATTTTCCATCAGTCCCGTACTTGTTCCTATGTAGTTAAAAATGCCATAATAATTGTTGAACATCCACTTCCACACAACGGCAACGGCAACAGAACCCGTCACGACCGGCAGATAGAAGATGCAGCGGAACGCCGAGCAGGCAGGTCCTGCAAGGTCATAAATGACGGAGCTTACCCACAAGGAGAAAATACAGGTCACTGGCACAGAAACGATTACGATGATCACCGTATTTTTCAGCGAGCCGAGAAATACTTTATCCTGAAACAGCTCAATATAATTGGCAAAACCGACAAAGATATCCTCGCGGTTCATCGTCGCGTCAAAGAAACTGGTAAACACACACTGCACCATGGGATAGATTACAAATCCCAGAAAGAATATCAGGCTGGGGAGCATAAAAGCATAGCCAGCGATTGTCTCCCGGCGCACCAATGCCTTACTCATGCTATTATTTTTAGACATAAGGATTCCTCCTTCCAATGAAATCATTTTACAAGGAAGCGCCCCTCCCACATCGTTTCGGAAAGGGGCGCAGCGCTAAATTATTTTGTGCATTATTGTGCTGATGCTGCCGCATTTGCTGTCGTTACAAATTCCTCAACAGCCGTCTTGACATCTGTGCCTGAACCAACCTGCTGAAGCATGTTCCACCATGCTGTACGAGCTTCTGCCCATCCGCCTACTACCTGATAGTAGTCGCCCATGTAAGGGATAAATTTCGCATATTCTGACATCAGTGCATCGCCCTCATAAATATCTCCAAGATCCTTTACCGGCCAGAAGTTTGATGCCTTTACGCTCTCAACAGCCTGCTTCTCATCATTTGCCATAAAGTCTATGAAAGTCTTTGCCGCTGCAATCTTTGCCGGGTCGCCGTTATCAAAGATACCAAAGCCCCAGATTCCGCCGCAGAGCTGAGCTTCACCAGTCTCTGACGGGAATGCCATCGGCAGAACATCAAAGTTAATATTTCCCTGATCGGTGTTATTCTTTTCCTGTGTTGCATTCCAGCAGAACGCCATCGCAAATGTTCCATTACAGAACATATTCACTTCGTCTCCGCCTGCTATTGATGCATCAAAGTTGATTCCATCCATGCTCTTCAACAATTCAAGCGCCTTGATATTCTCCTCACTGTTTGCAGTGTACTGTGTGTGCTCCGCATTGGTAAAGGTACCGCCGTACAGGTTGTTTATCAGTGCGCGTGTTCCCTGATCGCCGCCCTGTCCGCTGCAATATACTGCGCCTACATTTTTCTGTCCATAGTCATACACTGCCTGAACTGCCTTCTGGAAATTTTCTGTTGTCCATGTCCCTGTTGTCTCGTCAAGATACTGAAGCGCACCTGCCGCCTCAAAGATATCTCTGTTGATTGCCATGGTATGTGCTGTCATACACAGCGGATACTCATAGAAGACACCATCGTTGCTCTTGCATGCATTCTGTACAGAATCATAAATCAAAGACTTCGCTTCATCTGTCCACAAATCGCCCAAATCTACCATCAGACCCTTTGCACCCCAGTTTGCCACCAGACGCTCCGGTCCTTCCAGCACGAGATCTGGTGCTTGATTTCCCTCGATGGCAGTGTTGATCTGATCGTCACCATTTGTATAATCCAGATATTCCACTGTCACATGGATATCAGGATAAGCAGCATTGAAATTCGAGATCATGCCGCTCACGGTCGCCGCATCTCCCCAGCTTCCAACCGGATACGTCCACAAAGTGATATCTGCTGCCTGTGAAGCATCTGCGGATGTGTCTGCCGGTGTCTGGCTGTCCGCATCTGCATTGCTGGCTGCATTGTCATCTGTTTTCTCTGCGGGCGCTGGTGCGGGTGCTGGCTCTGGCTGGCTTGCCCCCGTGTCTTTGCCGCCACATGCAGCAAGGGAACATACCATAACGCAGCTCAGTGCCAATGCCATAAATTTACGCTTCTTCATAATAAGCCCTCCTTTAATTTAGAAAAATTGTTTAAAAAAATGCAACCTTATGTAAGGTTTTTGTTGATTATGACATCATTGTACTTTCACTGTGTATTTTTGTCAATACATTTTTGAAAAAATTTTTCTAATTATTTATTTTTTGAAAATTTTTCACATAAAAACTTTATATGAATTGCATCTATTCAAAATATATGCTATAGTAGCCTCATAGGGAATATGTCCCAATTCGAACTATTGTAACAGATACATTGAAGGAGGTACACTATGAAAATTTGCAGAGCAAAGGATTACAATGACATGAGCCGCAAGGCTGCAAACATCATCTCAGCACAGATCATTCTAAAGCCCAGCTGCGTGCTTGGTCTTGCCACTGGGTCCACGCCATTAGGCACCTACAGACAGCTCGTTGAATGGTATGAAAAAGGTGATCTCGACTTCTCCGAAGTCATGACGGTAAACCTTGATGAGTATAAGGGACTCTCCCACGAAAACCCACAGAGCTACTATTATTTTATGAATGAAAACCTCTTTAGCAAAGTAAACATCGACAAGCACAGAACGTTCCTGCCAGACGGGACAGAGCCTGACAGCAAGACGGCCTGCGAAACTTACAATGAAATTCTCCGCGCTGTAGGCGAACCAGATCTACAGCTCCTTGGACTTGGACACAACGGACATATCGGATTCAACGAACCGAGCGATATCTTCTCGACAGAGACACATTGTATTGACTTGTCCGAGCAGACGATCAAAGCCAATGCGCGCTTCTTTGAGACTGAGGAAGAAGTACCGCGTCAGGCATACACAATGGGCATCAAGACAATCATGTCTGCACGCAGGATTCTGATCATCGTATCTGGCGCAGACAAGGCAGAGATCGTTAAGACAGCGTTCTTTGGCCCCATCACACCCAAGGTGCCGGCTTCTATCTTACAGCTTCACCGGAATGTAACCCTCGTGGCTGACGAAGCAGCACTCTCAAAGTGCTAAAACAATATTGAAACAGTATTAGAAATAGAAAGGCGGACAACATGGCGTTAAGAAAAATTATCAATGGCCTTGTCTTTCATGAAGACGGCTCTTTTACTCCTGAAACAGTCTATATCTGCGGTGAAAAAATCGTATCGCAGGAAATATATGAAAAAGAATACAACAATGCATCCAGCAGTGAAACAGTGACAGATGCCGCTGGAAATTACGTGATTCCCGGCTTGACTGACATCCATTTTCACGGCTGCATGGGAAGCGACTGCTGCGACGGCACCGTGGAAGCTTTTCAGACCATAGCGCGCTATGAACTGAGTCAGGGAATCACTTCCATCACACCTGCCACCATGACCATGTCAGAGGAGGTTTTATCCAGCATCTGCCGCGCAGCCAAAACTTACCGTGATTCGGCAGATGAAAATGCCGCAGATTTCTGTGGTCTCTATATGGAAGGCCCTTTTATCAATGCTTCCAAGAAAGGCGCGCAGAACGAAAAATACATTACGCCTGCGGACACTGCCATGCTAAACCGCCTGCAAGATCTCTCAGATAATATGCTGCGCACTGTTGCGATCGCTCCCGAGACAGCGGGTGCAATGGATTTTATCCGCGAGAACAGCAGCCGCGTGAACATTTCCATCGCACATACCGCAGCGGATTATGACACTGCAAAAGAGGCAATCGCCTGCGGTGCATCACAGCTGACACATACCTACAACGCTATGCCGCCTTTCACCCACCGCGCCCCCGGACCGATCGGGGCTGCGGCGGATGATGCGGACTGCCGGGCAGAACTGATCTGTGACGGCATCCACATCCATCCTGCTGTCGTGCGGACTACCTTTAAGATATTTGGCGACGACAGAATCATCCTCATCAGTGACAGTATGCGGGCAGCAGGTCTTGAGGACGGGCAGTATGACTTAGGCGAACAAAATGTTACGGTAAAAGGAAATCTGGCAGTCTTGAAGGACGGCACGATCGCAGGCTCTGTGACAAATCTCATGGACTGTGTGCGCACCGCTGTCCGCGACATGAACATTCCTCTTGCAAGCGCTGTCAAATGTGCCGCTGTCAACCCGGCAAAAGCAGTCGGAATCTATGATGCCTACGGAAGTCTCGCGCCCGGCAAATATGCAAACATTGTGATTCTGGATAAAAATCTGGAGATCAAAACCGTGATTCACCACGGCATATAAATGACAAGGAGGTAACAGACTATGGCTATCATGGTTCTCGATATCGGAGGAACAGCCATCAAATCCGGCTTATACATTGACGGGGCACTCACAGACATAAGGGAGACCCCTACCGAATCCCACAAGGGCGGCGCCCATGTGGTAAACCGCGCAAAGGAGATTATCACAGATTATCAGCAGCGCAGCGCATTTGAGCGCATCGGCATCAGCACTGCCGGGCAGGTGGACCCTGTACATGGCCAGATCATTTACGCGAACGAAAACATTCCCGGCTACACTGGAACGAAGCTAAAGGAGATCTTAGAGCAGCAGTTTCATGTACCTGCCTCTGTAGAAAATGATGTCAATGCAGCCGCCATCGGTGAGTCCGTCTTTGGTGCAGGCAAAGGGTTCAAAGAATTTGTCTGCCTGACATATGGCACAGGGGTAGGCGGTGCCATTTTCACCAACGGAAAACTTTATACCGGGGGCAGTTTTTCCGCCGGAGAATTTGGTGCCATTGTCACGCATCCCGAAGCCCGCTTTGTCGGGGAAAACATATTTTCTGGCTGTTATGAGGAGTATGCCTCCACAACGGCACTTGTAAAAAAGGCAGCCTGCTTCGATTCCTCCTTGTCCAATGGACGCAAAATATTTGAACGCTTTGATGAACCTCAAGTGAAGGCACTTGTCGATCAGTGGATACTGGAAATAATCTATGGACTGACCACAATTATTCATATGCTGAATCCCGAATGTGCGATTCTTGGCGGCGGTATTATGGAGCAGCCATATGTATTGGAGCAGCTCCGCGAAAAACTGTATCCAAATATTATATCCAGTTTCCGTCAGGTAAAAATCGAGAAAGCAGCACTTGGCAATCGTGCCGGTATGCTGGGTGCTGCTGTATTACATGAAAGGAGATGATTGTTTGGCAGGAAACATTCTGGAACTTATCACAGAGCAGTATCATTCCCTGACCCGTTCCAGCAGAAAACTAGCTGACTACATTCTTGCCAATCCCCACGACTCACAATATATGTCCATTTCAAGCCTTGCGGAGAGCAGCGGCGTGTCGGAAGCATCCATCACACGCTTCTGCCGAAGCCTCGGCTTGTCAGGATACAACAGTTTAAAACTGGCGCTCGCCAAGGCAGCTTACGTCACAGATATCGGAGATCCATCGGATACCCCCGAGAATATTACGTCAGAGGATACCCTTGGAAGCATCTTTCACAAGCTATATGATGCCAATATTCTTTCCTTAAATGAAACGATGGAATTGTTAGACGAAGAGGAAATCTCCAAAGCGGTAGACCTGATCTCTGCCGCAAACAGAGTCTTTTGCTTAGGTCATGGAGGCAGCATGGTCATGGCGATGGAGGCATGGGCGCGTTTTTCCACTGCCACCTCCCACTTCGTTCACGTCGAAGATTCACACATGCAGGTTATGAATATTGCGCTGGCTACTGACAAAGATGTCATTTTATTCTTCTCCTACTCTGGCTCCACGAAAGATATGGAGGACATCATGCGCATCGCAAAAGAACGCCGTGTATCCGTTATTCTGATTACACATTTCCCCAACTCACGTGCCACAGAATACGCGGATGTAGTTCTGCTCTGCGGCTACAATGAAAGCCCTCTTCAATCTGGCTCTGTCGCTGCCAAACTAGGCCAGCTCTTTATTATAGAATGTTTGTTCTATGTGTTCTGCAAACGCAATCCCGAAGTATACTCAAAGGCACGCTCCTCAACTGTTGAAGCGATCATGCCAAAACTATTATAATATCTAAAATAATAAAAAACGGATTGAAAGCCAAAATCTCCAATCCGTTTTTTCTATTTATTTATCTGTTCTTTATATACGCTGCCAGTTCATCTATCAAAGCAATCACGGCTTCCCTAAATTCCATCATGGACTCTGCCGGCACCAAGATCTCATTGCCTGTCCCCTCCGGCATTGATTCCCAGTGAACCATGCTGGCACGATTCCATTCTCTCTGCTCTTCCAGTGAGGGCTTTGCCGTCAGTCCTGTCATAAGCAGCACTACAATGGGCAGCATCATGACAGATAAGACTGGGCTTCGCTCCCTGAAATGCAGTACATTCTTAATCCTGCTTTTCAGAGATGGTTCACCAAAGGTAATTGGGGTCAATGTATAGCCATTTAGTCTCGCCGCATACTTCAAGATGCTCGCTGCATACTCTTTGCGTATATCCTTGTCTGCCGCCGCAATCACCGCCTCATCGCATGAGATTTCCATGTCCCGCACAAACAGAAAATATGCTGCCCAGACAAACGGATTAAACCAGTGAATCACCGCAATGATGAAAAAAAGAGGTTTCACGATATAATCCCGCCGCTTTCTGTGAAAACTTTCATGTGCAATGATATATTTGCGTTCACTCTCATCAATCCTGTGCGGCAGATAGATCACAGGCTCGAAAATTCCCCACAAGAAAGGGGTCTCTATTTTGTCTGTGGTCTTGATTTTTTCAGTTCCCTCTACCAATACCGCATCCCTTAACCTTCTTTGCAGTTTTACAGAGGAACGTACCGCCCCCACCGCCAGCACGCAGACGCCAAAACCCCACACAACTGCCAGAATTTTTTGCAAATTTCTATCGAACATATTCTCCATATGATATGCATGATACGTAGTCCCAGTATTGGAATCGATGCCCGGCACTCCGCCGTCCAAACGCTCTGGTATATATTCATGCGCATTCTCTGTGTTGTTTTCTGTGATCTTGACATTGGGAATGTATTCTGAGTATGCCTTGGCTTCTTCCTGTATATATGTAGATTCCCTGTTCAAATCGGTACCCGGTACTGCACCCTTTCCATCCGTGGATACATAACCGTGGTGAACGCTGCCGCTTGTCACTTCTTCCACAATGGATTGCGCAGGTAAAACAACCGCATTTCCCCATTCTGCAATATCAAAGTTTGCAACCCATCTCGGAATCAGGCTAAACGGTCCTGAGATTCGAAACGGAATGCACAGATTGACAAAGACTACAAACCATAACCAATACACATACTTTCTTTCGGCTCTTAACAACAGTGTACGAAACAACATCACCACTACAATAATATAACAACTGATCATGCTGGTATTCAATATTCTGACAAACAAATCCTCGCCTCCCCTCCCAAGTTAATCCTTATATTCATCAATCAGTACGACAAGCTCCTCAATCTGCTTTTTGCTCAGCTTCTTCCGCTTCAAAAAGGAAGCAACAAAATTCGGCAGGGAACCATTATAATTTTCTTCCAGATACTGCTCTCCTTTACGGTTGATATACTCCTCCCGACTCATCTTGGAAGTAACCACTGCCGCCTTGTTCTGGAAAATACCATTTTCACAAATCTTGCGCAGCACGGTATACGTTGTAGACTTCTTCCAGCCCAGACGCTGTGCAGCCAGCTTCACCAGATTCCCGCTCCCAATGGGCTCCTGCTCCCAGATTAGTTCTGCTAGGAGCGTTTCCGCCTCTGTCATATTGTATGTGACCATATTACAAATCCTCCTTTGTCTTTTTGTATACTGTTCACTCCGTGGACAAAAAGGTTTAAAAGTTTTAAACTTAATAGTAGTCTAAAACTTTTAAACCTTTTTGTCAATAGTCTTTGTATTTTTTCGTATAAAAAACACCCTATACCATCTAAGGTAGAGGATGTTTCTTTTCATTTCCAATTATTATGCTCTATGACAGCACACTGCTATTCCAAAAATTGCCAGCATCAGCCCCGCACCTATAAAGCAGGCGGCCGTTCCAATCCCAGCAATATATGCAGATGCCAATAAAAAGACAATTTCCATCAAGTTTCCAGCCATGTTCGCGACAGACAAAATCGCTGCCCTCTGCTCTGACAGCCCGCATCGGTCAATATAGACATTTTCCATGCCATTTAGTAAAAACTCCGGGAAAGTCAGGACTAGCGGAAGAACTACCATAATCAATACCACAACAGCAGGCACTGTACTGATGGCAAGAATTACCATAAGAATGCCTGCAATTAAAATGGCACCAAGCATCTCCCGTCGACCAGACGTCCCTTCGATTCGGTCAAGCAGTCTCTCAGCAAGCATCTGTATAGCAGAATAGACAAGGATAATCAGTGACATCCACGTCTCTTGTATTCCGCACGCCAGAAGTTTGTCTACATAAAAGAAATTGATGAGCAAAAATGCCAGCGAAAATCCCGTTGCCAGAAAAACCATTCGGATCATCGGCGCATCCCGGAAAATCCGCAGCATATGAAAATGGTTCTGCTCTTGTGCCTCTTTCACATGTCCTGCTGTCTTGGGTTCCGGCATCAGCCCTGCCGCACAGGGCAGACCGGTGCCGCAGGCAGCTACTGTCGCCACAAGCAGGATAACAATCCCCCCAAGGCGGTAAAGCAGCACATAAAACAACGTACTCACAATAAATCCAGCCGTTCCGAAATTTGACACACGCGCTATTTTTACAGGATACTGTGTCTCTTGATAAACACTATATACATACGCATCCTGTGTCCCTGACAAGAAACAGGCAGCAAATCCCTCTGCGACCGCCTCCACGGCAAACAGCCAAAAGCTGCCTGTAAGATACGCGATAATCATAAGTCCTCTCGCCAAAACCAAGATGCCCTGCGCCAAAACCATTGTGTTTTTGTACCCAATTTTATCTGTAAGTATCCCTGTGGGAATTTCAAACAAAAACACGGTCAGCGACAATACTGCCTGTAGCACAAAAAACTGTGCCATCGTCACACCTGCATAGGTCCGCACCAATAACGCAACCGGCGCATAAAATACTAATCCATTCAAAAATGCCAGCACATCAAGTCTGTCAATATTCAATTTTTTCTTCATTTTAATCTCCTATCATGCAAAATCTGAACCCTGTGCATAGCAAGTATTCAGATTCTATTTCCAGTAAAAGTACAGATTTTGATGATAGAATTTAGGATGGATTTTGTCTCAACATTTGTTTTTCTACAATTCCTAATTACATTCCAGCCTGAGCTGCAACCTCTGCTGCGAAGTCATCAACTTTCTTCTCGATGCCCTCACCTGTCTCAAAGCGGACAAATCTCTTAATCTGGACTGCTGTTCCATTCTCTTTGGAAACTGCGTCAAGATACTGCTTTACAGTCTGTTTTCCGTCCTCTGCTTTCACATAGATCTGCTCAAGCAGACATACCTCTTTCAGCTCTTTGTTGAGACGACCTGCAACAGCACCCTCGATCACATTCTCCGGCTTACCAGCCATCTTAGGATCATTCTTGATCTGCTCTGCGATAATCTCTTTCTCATGCGCCTTGTATTCCTCAGAAACTTCGTCGGAAGATACATACTTTGGATAGAGTGCTGCCACCTGCATTGCAAGATTTGTGAGCGCTTCCTTCACGGCATCGTTCACTACAGCAGTCTCTGCCTCCACGATGACGCCGATCTTCCCGCCGCCATGTGTGTAGGTCACAACACAGCCGTTCTCAGCTACCACCTTCTCAAATCTTCTGATACTCAGCTTCTCGCCAATCACTGCGATCTTGTCAACCAATGCTTCATTTACAGTCTTGGAAGAATCCTCATTCCATGATTCTGCAAGGAATGCATCAATGTCAGATGCAGAAGTAACCAGCGCCTGTTTTGCAACTGCTTCCACAAAACTCTGGAACTGCTCATTCTTCGCCACAAAGTCCGTCTCTGAGTTGACCTCAACGACTGCTGCAACCTTGTCACCGTCTGTCACAACACGGCAGAGTCCTTCTGCTGCAATACGGCCTTCCTTCTTTACAGCCTTAGCCTGTCCGCTCTTTCTCAAAAACTCAACAGCTTCATCCATATTTCCATTTGTCTCGTTCAGTGCCTTCTTGCAGTCCATCATGCCAGCACCAGTCATCTCTCTTAACTCTTTTACCATTGCTGCTGTAATAGCCATTTTTTTATATTCCTCCTGCTTCTTATATCTTCTATCCCAATCTATGTCAAACCGTCATTATTCTTCTACGACTGCCTCTTCCTCACCGATCTCTTCCGGTGCAGCCTCTGTCATCATCTCTCCTTGATTTGCCTCGATCACAGCATCCGCCATCGCTGAGACAATCAGCTTCACTGCTCTGATCGCATCATCGTTGCCCGGGATTACATAGTCAAGCTCTTCAGGATCACAGTTCGTATCTGCAATACCAATCAGTGGAATGCCAAGGGTATGTGCTTCCTGTACGCAGATTCTCTCCTTCTTAGGGTCTACTACAAAGATTGCGTCAGGAACCTTTGTCATATTCTTGATACCGCCAAGATTCTTCTCAAGCTTTTCCCATTCCTTCTTGATCTGGATCACTTCCTTCTTTGGCAGAACATCAAATGTACCGTCCTCTGCCATGGTCTCAATCGCCTTCAATCTGGCAATTCTGCTTCTGATCGTCTTGAAGTTTGTGAGCATACCGCCAAGCCATCTCTCATTTACATAGAACATACCACAGCGCTCTGCCTCTGAGCGGACAGCGTCCTGAGCCTGCTTCTTTGTACCAACGAAGAGAATCGTACCGCCCTGTGCTGCAATGTCAGCCACAGCTCTGTACGCCTCGTCTACTTTGCCGACTGATTTCTGTAAGTCAATGATATAGATACCATTTCTCTCTGTAAAGATATAAGGAGCCATCTTAGGGTTCCATCTTCTTGTCTGATGTCCAAAATGAACACCTGCCTCTAATAACTGCTTCATTGAAATAACACTCATGTCTTACCTCCATTTTCTGCGGGTCCACCGCGCTTCCGTCTGCTTCATCCCTGCGGGCTACCATTGGGCATGGACCGCAAATCTGCAAACGTGATTGATTTGTAATAAAAATTGATGTCATGGCTGCAATACCCGAATACAGCCACAACATCAATAATATACCATAAAAGCAGCACATGCGCAAGCTTTTTTCACGATCTTCTCGAAATCTTATCCGCGATCTCCTGCCATGTATCATTGACACCGATTACTTTTTTCCCGGTGCTGATTTTCTTGTCATAGCCATGCTGCATCAAAAAGGCATCAAACTCCGATGCATTTTCTATAATTCCCGCATTGTGGAGCTTTCTGGAAACAGTTCCTGAATCATCCCCCGACTCGATTACGATTTCAACCGTCTCTCCTGAATCCGCCTCTTCCCCTGACGGAACCACCACGACCGCCGAAGAATCCTGATCTGGAACCTCCTGTCCAGAAGGCTCTGCATCTGAGGCCTGCCCATCTGAAGCCTCGGCATCTGGAACCTGTCCATCTGAGGCCTGTCCATCCAAATCTTCGGCATCTGGCGGACTTGTCTGCGGGTCTCCCTGCTCTGCATCCTTGGCAGCGTCAATCACAGATTGAATCTCAGATTCTTTCTCCTCATCCCGCATAATAACCGGCTCTGTCGTCTCCGCCGCCGAGAGCTCTTCCTCCGTCGTCGTCTCCGTCTCCTCATCAAGCGGACTTTCCCCGTCAAGCCCATAATCTTTTAGCACAGCGACTCTCGCATCTGCCACTGCATTTCGGTTATAGGCTCCCAGAACCGCTGCCGTGATGATGATACCAAGTCCCAATCCTCTTATCATATATTTAAATTTCATTTATACAGCCCCCTTGAACAGATTGATGACCAGCTTAACCTCTCCTACGCCAAGCCCCAGCTCCTTTGCAATCTCCACATTGGAATACCCTTCCTTGTGAAGCCGCAGAATCCTGTCATTGTTATTTTCTTTGAAATCATCAACAGACTCAGATACGGTGTACGCCTCCTGCTGATTCCCTGTATTCATTCCAGCAGCCTGTGTTTCTTTTTTGACTGGCCGTTCGATATGCGGCGCCTGATCTACAAAAGAATAAACTTCAACAGGTCTGATATCAGCGGGCTTCACGTCAACCACCTTCATATTCTCCGGGCGGGAGCCAAGTGTTTGCAGATCAGCCATACTCACAGGCTCTATTCCTGTGCTTGCCACAACTGGCTGCATGTCGTTCGATGTGACAATATCGGCTGTCACAATCTCCACACTTTTCACAACGAGCGGACTTAACTCCGCCGGCTTCTCGACGTGTTGCTTATTTACCGGACTGACCATCAGAGACTTCATATCCAAAGCGCGGGGGTCCATCTGGCGGTGCATGGTAAGCTCCTGCTGCATCGGCAGTATCAGTCTTGCCATCTGGCGGCGCGCAAACTCTTTCTCCTGCGCATCCTTATCCACCAGCATATTTTTGGCAGCACTCTTTTTCTTTTCTTCCTCCTGCTTCTTCTGCTCTTCCTTCTCTTTCGCCTCAGCTTCCTCTTTTGCTTTGGCTGCGAGTGCGAGCGCTGCCGCATTGGCAGCCTCCTCTGCCTCCTTCGCAGTCCGGTCTACATGCTTGACCGTCTCCTTGAGATTGTTATGCTTATCATTTAACATATCATACAGAAACATGACTTCCTGATGTGATTTATTGATGTCTGCAAGGACGGTCTCCGAGTACTCATTGATCGCCATAATTTTCTCGTTCGAAATGCGCTCAGACGCCCGCTCTGTCTTCTCCACTGCATATTCAAGCGTCTCATCCACCACCTCGGTAACACGCTCTTTTGCATCCTTCATCTCTTTCTCGATCACATCTCTGATCAGATCTACATCGACATGCTGGCCTTCTCCTTCCTCCGACGATTTATCCCTGATTAAAAAACTTCCTGCAAATGCGCCAACGCCAAATACAAGCATTACTACCTCTAACCAATTCATCTAATACCAAACCTCTCTACTTTTTCAATATGTAATCTGTCTCCCAAGGACGAATGACTATATCTTGATATCAAATCCTCCCTCGGATTTTTCAACCACTTTTCCATCCCCTTTTGTCTTTTTTCTGCGCTTTCCACCATCGCCAGAATAACCGTTGTGTCCTTTTTCCTTCGCGTCAAAACGCTCTTCCTTAAACAGTGTCTCATCCGCATGAACCACCTGTTTTGCAAGCTGCTGGTCCCGCTTCTCCTCCTGCACCTGTATATTTCCCTGATCAACCATCCCCTTCTCCATCTGCCGAAGCTGGTTGTGCAGGACATTGTCAGTCTGTTGTATGCTGCCGTTCAGTAATATCGGACTTATAGCCATATGTATCCCCCCTCAGTTTACATAGTTCGACCCACTTCGATTTATTGTAATATATTTTGACAAAAAAGGCAATAGCCCCTACAAATTTGTAGAAGCTATATCTGCATCTTTTTTTATCAGACGGCAATATGTATACTCATTTTTGACTGTCATTGTGGCTCCAGAGATACTTACTACCACCCCCTGATACATGGTGCCGCGGACATTGATCTGTGCTGGGACTTCCGTCTTTAAGAGCTTGTCAAGCTGTTCGATCTCTTTTAATTCCTCCTGTATCTTTGCCTGTGTCTCTGCAATATTGAGCTGTACCATCTTCGCATTTTTAATCTGGTCCGGTGAGAGCTTCACTCCCATTTTTAGCTTTTTGGTAACTTCCTCCAGCACTTTTTTCATCTTAGGCAGTGATTTTGACTTCTCACCGACACTTTTTTGCAGTTCTGCAAGATGTTTCTTTAAGCTGGGGTCTGTCCCTACTTCTACAATCGTGGAAGCACCCATTGCAGAGCCGATATTTTTGGCATTGATCACTCCTGTAGCAACAATTCTTCCGCCTGTGATTAGCCCCTTTCCTGCATCTGCATTCACATTTGTGCCCGCCGATACTTTGGCATTTATAATCTGCTCTGCCTCCACAAAGCCAGCCGCCTCCACCTGCGCTGCGGAGATAAACTTCGCGATAATATTTCCGCCTGCCTTGAGCCTGCCCTTGTTCTGTCCATGCATTCCTCTTGCGATAATAATGTCGCCGCCTGCCTCGATCACTGCGCCCTCCACAACGCCCGTCACAAACACATTGCCGTCTGTCTTGACGCTGAAATTCTCACAGACATTCCCTTTGACCTCGACATTTCCGTGATATTCAATGTTTCCTGTGGAGGTACCCACATTTTCTACACTGTATACATCCGCTACAAAAACTGTATTGTCTACCAGAGACACATTTCCATCAACTGTGCTGAGCAGCTTCAAGCCATCCTTTGAGATCTCCATGTTCCTGCCAAAAGAAAACGAGACCTTTTTTATCTCTCTTGCCAGAATGACACTGCCATAGACATCAAAACCATTTTCTCCCTTTTCCTCGGGAATGATTTCTGCAAGCACCTGCCCCTTGGTACACTGATGGAGATTATTCAGCTTAAAGAAATCTACTGTGCCGTCTTCCTTTAATTCAGGACGTGCCGCGTTATTGGTATCAAAATGATAAATGAGGGACGCATCATGCCCATGTGTCGGCGCTTTTCCTCTCGCCACTATAATATCTGTGCAGTATGGCTTCTTTTCAATTGCTCTGTTGATGGTCTCCTCATCAATTCCAGCCCGCACCTTGCGCTGTGCAAGCATATCCATAATATGCGCCTTGCTGGTCTGCAATCCTCCTTCACTCGGCGGAAACATCCTTAATACCACCGTCATTTTGTCTAACATAACTTGGATATCACACCGCTCATTCACTGGCGGTATCTTCATTGGTGCTAAAAAAAGAACAACCTTCTCTTCCCCCATCGATAACAGGGCAGAGTTGATTGCCTTGACATCATAGGGTACGCCTACGCTGTTGAGATACTCCTTTAATTCAGCAACACGTATCCTCTCTCCATCCCCAGTGGGAGGAGACAACAGCAGGCTTACCCCCTGCTCGCTTGTCTGTAATTGAAAATATCCATTCATATAAGCCATGCCTCCATGCACTCGATCTGCTCCATCCAAGGAAACTATCAATCGAATATCCCAATGTAATTTCCCATTTTCGTCTTCATCTTCTGTAGTGCCTTTGTGTGCAGTTGAGATATTCTCGACTCGGATACCTCAAGCACACGGCTAATCTCCTTCAACGTTAATTCCTCGTAATAATATAACAGGATTACTTTCTTTTCCTTATCTGTCAATACCTCCAGCGACTCTTCCAATACTTTCTTGAGCTCACTTTTCTCTATGACACCCTCTGGTGTATCAAAGCCTGAACTGATACTTTTTTCCGATGAAATATCATTGCCCTGCTCGACATATTCATTCAGGGAAATGATATTATCCGCTTTCACCTGATTCTGCCAGTCCGTAAACTCATCTTCACTGATTCCCATATATTTAGCGATCTCAGCATCTGTAGGCGGCCTGCCGTTGCGCTGCTCTAATTCCTTCATCGCCGTATCAATCTGCTTCTGACGCTGTCTGATGGTGCGCGGTATCCAGTCCATCTTGCGGATCTGGTCAAGAATAGCACCGCGAATACGCAGGCTGGCATAAGTCTCAAACTTCACTTCCTTGCCCATATCAAACTTATCGATGGCGTCGATCAGACCAAACACTCCATAACTAACCAGATCCTCATATTCTACGTTGTATCCAAGATACATACTAAGCCGTCCTGCCACTACTTTAACCAGCGGAGCATATTCCAATATGAGCTTCTCCCTCAGATCAGGAGTCTTTACTCTGGCATAGTCCTCCCAAAGTTTTTTGCGTGCTGCATCATTCATGTTATTCCCCCGTTATACACAATGTTGTCCAACGAATATTTCATTCTTTTTAAGTTTCCTCAAATGGGCTGTCTGCATAATCCTCCATTTGTGCTGTCATATCCTCAGCATTGTCTTGAAACGCCTCCTCAGAGTAGCCTTCTTCAAAATAGTTCTCTGCATCATCCGACATAAAGCCACCCGCATCCATGCCCTCCTGATCTTTTTGATCATCATTTTCAAACGCAACAACACTCCCCGTAAGATTACCCTTCTCTTTTGCCTTTTGAACCATGATTTCAAGATTTCCGGTAGGTATAATACGGGGTCTGATCGACGCATAGATGTATCTTGCTATATCCCCAATGATATAAAATATCACCAGAACGATCAGTAATCCCCATAAGGTTGTTGTCAAGTCAAATCCTTTAATATACATTATTATAGACGCTATCGCACCAGCCAAAAGCATGAAAAAAGGTGTGATAAGACTGGTCTTATTTCCCATTTGATTATCCCCTTCTAAATCTTCTTCTCAGGTTTCCCTGCCGAACGTATGACTAATTCGCCCGTTTCAGGATAAAAAACAATAGTCCGACCATAATTGAGTCCTGTATCCTGAGCCTTTAATGGGATTCCCAGCTCTCTCAGTTTTTTCTTGCTGGCCTCCACATTTCGTTCTCCGACACGTACCATATCCGATTTATTCTGAAATGCAAACATTTGTGCTCCACCTGCGATTTTTGCTTCCAATCTTCCTTTTCTGCCACCCATTGCCAATATCTTTTTTACAAGATCCTCTATTCCTGTATCAGCAAATTTCGCTCTGTTTGAATTATTTTCTATCTGCTTGCTGTCCGGCAGCATCGCATGTGCCATCCCGCCTACTTTGGCAATCGGATCCCTGATACAGATCCCCACACAAGAACCCAATCCTAAGGTCGTAATACCATCAGGGCTCTTGCACACATTCAAATCTGCCATTCCTACTTTAACTATATTCGCCATCGCTCACTATGCCCCTTCTCTATTTAGTGTTGCTAATTTATGAATGTATAGTTATATTGACAGCCCAAGTCCTTTCAACATTGTTGAATATGACTCAAGATCTGGCATGAGAATAAAATAACCATTCAAATCCACATCATCCGTAAATACAGTCTGTATCAGCAAGATCTGATCCCCTATTATACCAAATTCTATAGCCGGTACACTTAGTATCGCATTGAGCATATCAATATTTAAGTCCGGAACCGACGGAATCATTTTAAGATTTGTCATCTGTGCCAACGAATTGAGATAAGCACCTGTGATAATATTGCCAATCTCCTTCATTGCCGAGATCTCGATTTCTGTGAACCCGCCTTCCGATGGTGGCATTCCCATGAGCTTTGATACAAGCGATTTTGCTGCACTCTGTTCAAGAATAAACATAATACTGCCTGTGATATCCCCCTCAACAGCCAGATAGATGCCTGCAACAAGCTGTTCTTCCCCGCCCATAACAACACCGACATCCTTAAAATCCAACAGCCTGACCTGTGGAACCTTCATATCCACCTTGGTCTGGAGCATCTGGGCAAGCGCTGTTGTCGCATTGCCTGCCCCGATATTTCCAAGCTCCTTTAATACATCATAATATTCTGTCGTAACTCTCTCGAAACTCATATTATCTGCCATGATAAAACCTAAGCCTTTCCTAATTCAAAAGTCACAAGATATAAATCCAGTCTACACATCAACCACTTCTGCCAGCACAGAGGTGATGTCAAGCAGTGAGATTAACTTTCCGTCCGATTTTCCTACACCGGAAAGGTATCTCTCCTTATCATCTTTCTCATATCCCATTCTCTCGATATGTTCTTCGTCGAGCGTTACTACCTCTTTCACCTCATCAACCAACACACCGATCGACTCATGCTGTTCCAGCGTCAAGATGATAATACGGGTCTTTTTGGTAACTTCATCCTCCGGCAGTCCCATTTTTAACCGCAGACTGATCGTCGGGATGACTACACCACGGACATTGATCACGCCCTTGATATAATTGGGTACTTTTGGCACCCTTGTGATTTTTGACATTCTGATAATATTTGATATATACTTGATATCTATACCGTACTGCTCACCGCCAAGCTGGGTCACGATAAACTGCGTCGTATCGCGCTCCACGGGACGGTTGAGACTCGCATTCCGCTTTTGTTCGTCCATTATTCTTACTTCATCCATGTTCTATGCCCTGCCTTTCATTATCAATCGGATTAAATCAACGCATTGGTATCAAGAATCAGTGCCACTTCACCATTGCCCAGAATTGTAGCGCCGCTGATCATCTTTGGCACCTTGATATACTTGCCCATAGACTTGATAACTACCTCCTGCTGTCCAATGAGCTCGTCTACTACCAAGCCTGCCTGTTTCTCACCCTTCTTGACGATAATTACTGTGAGATTCTTGTTCTTGTCCTCGTCACCCTCCTTTGGCGGCATGTCAAGAACCTTATCCATCCTGATAATAGGAATGACTGTTCCACGAATATGAATGACTTCTTTTGCCTGTACAAGCTTGATGTCCTCTGGCAGAACATCCTCAATCGTCTGAATCGATCCAAGCGCGATCGCATATTTCTCATCACCAATCACAACCATCAGTGCCTGAATGATCGCAAGCGTCAACGGCAGTCTGATAATCCATGAAGATCCTTCTCCAAAGCGGTTCTTTACCTCGACTTCACCACTCAGGGATTCAATCTTGGACTTCACGACATCGAGGCCAACACCCCGCCCTGACACATCCGAGACTTTCTTTGCCGTGGAGAAACTTGGCAGGAACAAGAGATCAATAATCTCTTTCTCCGTCATGGTTTCTGCCTGCTCAGGCGTAACTGTTCCGCGCTCGATCGCCTTATTTCTGACAGCTTCCACATTGATTCCGCCGCCGTCGTCCCGCACCTCGATCACAACGTTATTGCCATCCTGATAGGCATCTAAGAAAATGGAACCAACCTCCGGCTTGCCGTTTGCAACACGCACATCATTTGGCTCAAGACCATGATCCGCGGAGTTTCTGAGCATATGCATCAGCGGGTCGCCAATCTCATCGACAACTGTACGGTCCAGCTCGGTGTCCTCACCTGTCATGTACAATTCCATTTTCTTGTTGAGCTTCTTGGACAAATCCCGGATCATACGCGGGAACTTCGCCACAACGCTCTCAATTGGAACCATTCGAACCTTCATCACCGATTCGTGGAGGTTCGTTGTCACACTCTCAAGATATTCAATCTGTTCATTGACGGAACCCGTATCTCCCCTGCCATCGTCTGCGGCGGTCGCTGAAATCAGGGAGTTTTTCGCGATAATAAGCTCACTCACCAAGTTCATCAGGTTATCCAGCTTCTCGATATCGACCCTGACGGTCCTGTTTACCACTGGCTTTGCCGCTGGTTTTGCGGACGACTGTGACGGCGCTGCCGCTGGCTTTGCCACAGGCGCCGCTGCTGTTGCTGGAGCAGGCGCTGCCTTTGGCTCCTCTGCCGGCTTGTTCTCCACAGGTTTCTCTGGCTCTGCGGGCTTGGCTGGCGCTGCGATCACATACTCTGAACAGAATGCCTCCTCAATCTCAGATACACTCTTGACTGCCTCTTTGACTTCCTCCGCAGTGCTGCCTGAGATAAAAATAAGGCTGAACGTAAGCTCAAATTTCTCATCCTCAATATCCTGTGCTGTCGGTGATGAGACAATGATCTCTCCAAGCTTCTCCAATGCCTTGAACACCAGAAATGCTCTGGCAGCCTTTAACACACAAGCCTCCTCGACATAGACCGTCACGCCATAGACTTTGAGACCCTCGCTGTTTGCCTTCTCGACCAGCATTTTCTCTGTATCTGTGATCTTGATATCCTGCCATCTTTCCCTCTTGCCATTTCCGGTGTCTGATGGTGCTGCTGCGGATGCTTGGGGTGCTGCTCCTGTATCCGCTGCCGGTGCATCACCGCCAAGTATTACCTCGCCATTATTTTTGAGGATACTGTTCAGCGCATCGATCAAATCCTGATTGTCATTCGTGCCCTCCTCTGTCGTCTGCTGAATATTGTTGACATACTCTTCGAGCGCGTCCAGACTTTTGAACAGAATATCAATCATGCCGGGCTGTACCTTGAATGTTCCATTGCGCACCTCAGAAAATACATTTTCCATATCATGGGTAAGCGTCTGCATCCGCTTATACCCCATTGTGCCTGCCATGCCCTTCAAGGAATGGGCAGCCCTGAAAATCTCGTTGATCGTATCCATATTTTCAGGATTCTGCTCCAGATCCATAATCTGATCGCTCAGATTCTGTAAATGTTCCTTTGACTCATCAAGGAAAATATCAAGATATTGACTTGTATCCATTCTACCTGACCCCCACATTCATAATTATTTCTTGGGCCACGTTATCAAGTGGGACGACTTGGTTTACCAGTCCTGTCGCTGCGATCGCCTTGGGCATACCGTACACCGTTGATGACGCCTCATCCTGTGCGATAACGTGTATCTTTTTTGAAGTTTCCAAATTCACGATTCCCTTGGTGCCATCTGCGCCCATTCCGGTCAGTACCACACAGACAATCTGCGCGTAACTGCTTGCTTTCAAGGACTCATACATATAGTTTGCACACGGCTTTACGCCTTCTCTTGGAGGTTCATCTGTATATTTGATCGTCGCCCTTCCGCCTTTGGTCACAACATTCATATGCTTGCCGCCCATGGAAATATACACCACGCCATTCTCAAGCACATCCCCCTCTGCTGCTTCCTTGACCCGGACTTTGCTGATCGAGTCAAGCCGCTCTGCGAGAGACTGTGTAAACCCTTTGGGCATATGCTGGACGATCAGAACAGGTGCCGCAAGCTCCGCCGGCAGTCTTGGCACGACACTTTGCAGTGCCTTGGGCCCGCCTGTCGAGCAGGCAAGCGCTACAATCTTCTGTCCGCTCACCACTGGACTGCTTTTCCTGACGATGCTCACAAGGCTTTGTGTTCTTTCTTCCTGTTTTTCCCTTGTCAGTACAGGAGATGCAGAAATGTTGGTCTGGCGGCTCGACACGACCGCATAGAGTGTATCCAAAAACTGGTCTTTGAATCCGCTGCTCTTTAGATAGACAATGTTGACTGGCTTCTCGATAAAATCAATCGCGCCCAGATCCAGCGCTTCCATTGTGACAGCCGCACCGTCTCTGGTATCGGTGCTCGCCATCATCACGCGCGCCCTGATCTTATCCCGCTGCAACGCACGTAAGAACTGGATACCGTTCATCTTAGGCATGTTGACATCCAGAACGATGCCGTCATACTGATTCTTTTTCAGAAGTTCATATGCTGCCTGACCATCAAAAGCCTGCTCCACTACTTGGAACCGTTCATCTGAATTAATTATATCACACATAACTCTTCTCATAAGTGCAGAATCATCAACTACCAGAATTTTTTTCTTTATTTTTGAGATGTTTGAGTTCATTGTCATACTATTCAACAATCCTTCCCATTCTTTCTATTTTTTCTTTCCTCATCAAAAATATATCTAATAATCTCCTCGCGTGTCATCGTGTCTATATATTCAAATTTCACACGGTTTTCGTACTCTTCTTCCCGGTTCTCGATCTCACCGGAATAAATCACTTTGGCAGCCAGCAGAAAAGATCGGTAGCTGCCTAGAATTGACAAATCAAACTGCATCAATATCATGCTGTCCTCAGTGAATTTGTGCTTTGATACAAAGCGAGTTCCACCGCCACTGATATCTACAATCACTCCCTTTATCATGTCTTGCTCAGAGACGATATATGTCCGGCCTCTGGCAAAAGCATCTTCTTCGTATTTGGTCATCTCCCGTGCCATCACATCCACAATACAGTTAAAACGATAATATTCTCTCCGCTGATATTTGTGCAGGCTGCTGATCAGCTCCACAATCAGAATATACATCCCATTTACTTTCTGTCTGTCAACAATCCTGACATCGGTACGATAGACTCCTTTATGAGAATAAAAGCATACATCATACTCTCCGCCTACCGGAAGCAGCACCAGTTTTGTCTGTTCCATCGGCATTACCAGCTCAAGCTTTCCATCCTCCAAAATATTATATACTGAAGTCCTGTAAGTCTTTACCCCTTCTGTACCGTCAGGAAGCGTCACCTGAACTGTTGATTTCAATTCTAGCTTATCTCCCGGCGATATAAATTTTTCTATCATAGACTCCTCCTGAACTCACGATTCATCCCATTTTTTTATTTCCCGACACAATATGCGAGAAAAACGCTGCCATTCCCCTTTTTACCAACGACTTATTATATTCCTTATCCATCAAAAGATATGCGATCCGCTCATATGCAATAGACGATTTTGCGTTCGGATTCTGCATACTCACTGGTTTTTGCTGCATCACTGCCTCCTCCAGATAGCGATCGCGCGGCACAGACCCAAGAAATGACACAGGAAGTTTCAGATAACGGTTTGCCACGGTCTCTAGTTTGGTGTACATCGTATCTCCCTCTGTCAGATCAGATACCTTATTGGCTATCACCATAATCTTAGAATCCTCTTTTGAAAAACGAGGATGCCGATTCAACGCCTTTAAGAGCGAATAAGAATCTGTGATCGAAGTCGGCTCTGGCGTTGCCACTACCAAAATCTCACCGCTTGCAACGAGAAAATCCAGCACTGCATCCGATATTCCTGCTCCTGTATCTATGATAATAATATCGGCAATTGCATCCAGTTTTGCAAGATTGCGAATGATATAATTTAAATAGTCGCTGCTCAGATTAGAGAGACCGGCAATTCCAGACCCCCCTGATATAAAGCCTATGTCCATAGGTCCCCATGTTATGATATCTGTGATATTTTTTCCCTGATATATCAGATCACACAGATTATGTTTCGGCACTGTACCAAACATAATCTCTATATTGGCCAGACCAAAATCTGCATCCAATATGATGACTCTCTTTCCCAGCTTTTTAAACTGACAGGCAAGGTTTATAGATGTATTGGATTTTCCCACACCACCTTTTCCACTTGTCACCGTGATCACACGGGCATGTGGCTTTGGCGCTGGATTCAATTTAATCACATTTCTCAATTGTTCAGCCTGATCCACCATACACTACCCTCCTATCAACGCCTTCCCCCAAGCAACTGTTTCACAGTTGACTGTGGATTAAAATACTCAATATCATCAGGCACATTCTGACCACAAGTCACATAAGAAAGTTTCGCACCTGTATAAAGCTTCAGATTATAGATATTTCCTAGCGCAGACGTTTCATCAAGCTTAGTAAAGATCAGCTTATAATCTGTAATTTCCTTATAAGTGTCTGATATCCTCATCAGATCCTTATATTTTGTTGAGGCCGACAATACCAGAAATACCTCTCTGGAAGTTTTGATATCGACAGAATTAATAAGAGCACTCATATTCTCACACTGTGCCTCATCATTTGGAGAATGACCTGTTGTATCCACAAAAATATAATCATATTCCCTGAAATCTTCAACAGCTGCTTCTATTTCCTTTGCTGTATACACAACTCTAAACGGCACCTCAAGAATATTTGCGTATGTCCTTAGCTGCTCAGCAGCCGCAATCCTGTATGTATCTGCCGTGAGCATCGCAACCTTTTTTCTGTGCTCTAGCTTGTAGGTCGATGCGATCTTTGCGATAGTTGTTGTCTTCCCCACTCCTGTAGGACCTACAAAAAATATAACTTTAGGACTCTTTCCATCTTCCTCCATCACATAAGGTTTTCCCAATTTCAATATCATTCTCTGATATATTTCAGAAAGCATAAAATCTAATGTCACATCTGCCTTACAATTCCTGTCAATCTCATCAATCATCTCATTTGCATACTTCTCATTAATCTCATTGTCAGTCATTTTATTATACAAAATTTTCAGGAAGCTTATTCGTTCCGTGTCTTCTTCCTTCTTCTCTTCCTCAATGCTTTTGGACTCTTCTGGCTGTGATCTGACATCCTGCCTGGAAAGCTGTTTCTCAATCAGATTCTGAAGACTGTCAAGCTTTTCTTCCAGACCGTTTTCCCGAACTGGCGCGCTTGTTCGGGGCTCAAACCGACTGCGCTCTCTTACATTTTCATCTCTGGCAGTCTCCGGTTGATATGTGGAGAGAACATCTGCTACTGCCAGTCCTACTGCCTTGGTATCCTCCTGTACTTCCTCTTTTTTCATAGGAATGATTTTTCCCTGCGGCTCATTGTGGCTAAAGCTGACTGCCACGCCGTCCTTCTGGACATCCTTTGCAGCGGCGGCACTGTACTTCTCATTCTCCTCTTCTCTGGCAACTGTCACCTCGAATCTTGTCCCTCTGAACAGTCCCATGATTCCCTTTGGCTTCAACGCCTTGACGTTCATTTCTACAATATTAACGCCAAGCTCCCTTCTTGCACTCTCCAGCGCCTCGTCTTTTGTTCTCCCTTGAAATTTCTTAATTATCATGCTGTCACCATTCCTACTGATTGTAATTCAACATTTGAATCGATCTCATTATAAGATACTACTACCAAATCCTTGTAATAATCCTCTGTGAGCCGCTTGAAATACATCCTGACAATCGGTGATGTGATCACGATTGGATTCTTGCCAAGCTTCTCAAGCTTACCCACTTCTGATTCAACAGAAGCCATAATTGTCTTTGTTTTCTCAGGGTCTAATGTCAAATATGCCCCCTGTTCTGTCTGTTTGACGCTTCCCATGATCTCCTGCTCCAATCCCGGATCGAGCGTTACCACACTCGTCGTCTCATTCACTGGGAAATATTTGTTGGAGATGGCGCGCTTCAGACTCTGCCGCACATACTCTGTCAGAATATCCGTATCTCTTGTTGATGCCGCATGGTCTGCAAGCGTCTCAAAGATCGTCACAAGGTCACGCACAGAGATTCCTTCCCGCAGAAGATTCTGCAATACCTTCTGGATATCGCCTAACCCCAGAAGCTTTGGCACGAGCTCCTCCACCAGAGAAGGATTGGTCTCCTTGACATTGTTGACAAGGTTCTGCACATCCTGTCTTGTGAGCAGATCGGAGAGATACTGCCTGATAATCTCTGTCAGATGCGTTGCAATAATAGATGGCGGATCTACTACAGTATAGCCCACACTCTCTGCACGCTCTCTCTGATTCTCTGTAATCCAGATCGCCGGCAGATGAAATGACGGCTCAAAAGTGGGAATACCTGAGATCTCCTCCTCCACAAAACCGGGATTCATTGCCATATAATGGTCAAATAAAATCTCGCCCTCACTCACCTGAATGCCCTTTATCTTAATGATGTACTGGTTGGGGTTTAGCTGGATATTATCGCGCAGACGAATAATCGGCACGACTGTACCAAGCTCGAGCGCAATCTGCCTACGTATCATGACAACACGGTCCAGAAGGTCTCCGCCTTGGTTGACATCTGCAAGCGGAATAATACCATAACCAAATTCCAGCTCGATCGGATCCACCTGCAACAGTGAATTGACATTCTCCGGCTTCCGGATTTCGTCGGCGGTATCCTCCTCCAGATCGGCTTCCGCCTCGATGCCCGCTGTCTCGATCGTCGATGCGATCATGCGTCCGCACACGATAAAGATAACGCCCAGAATAACGAAAATCAAAGGATTGAGTGGTGTCACTAATCCCAAAAATGCAAGCACGCCGCCCACCATGTACAGTACTTTGGGAATACCAAATAACTGGTTTACAAGCACTGTACCAAAATCGGCCTCCTTGGAGCCCTTTGTTACCAAAATACCTGTGGATAACGAAATAAGCAGTGAGGGAATCTGGCTCACCAGACCATCACCGATTGTAAGAATCGTAAATTTATCTGCGGCAGCGCCAATGTCCATGCCCTGCCTCACAACGCCCATAATAATACCGCCAATGATATTTACAAATGTAATGATCAGACCCGCAGTTGCGTCTCCCTTTACGTACTTAACAGCACCGTCCATGGAACCGAAGAAGCTTGCCTCCTGCTGAAGCTTTTCACGCTGTACCTTTGCCTCTGCATCTGTGATCGCACCTGTATTTAAGTCGGCATCAATCGCCATCTGTTTACCCGGCATAGCGTCCAGTGTAAATCTCGCCGTTACCTCCGCAACTCGTTCAGAACCTTTGTTGATAACAACGAACTGTACAATAATCAAAATAATAAACACGACGATACCGATAACCAAATCTCCGCCGCCCACGAAATTACCGAATGTCGCCACGACGTTTCCCGGATTACCCGTCGATAAGATCAAACGGGTCGATGAAACGTTCAGAGCGATTCTGAAGATCGTTGTGAACAGCAATACTGTTGGATAAAAAGACAAATCCAACACTTCTTTTGTAAACATCGTTGTGAACAAAATGGTAAATGCCAGCGAGATATTGATCGCGAGCAGCACATCCAGCAGCGTACTGGTAATCGGTACAATCAACATGATGATAGCGCCAAGTAAATAGAGAGCTACACCTATATCCGCTTTCTTCATCTTCATGTCTCAGTTTCCCCCTTAACTCCTTAAAATCCGTTATAACTCCTCTTGATAATTTAAATT
>VSNR01000220.1 GCA_009774345.1 Lachnospiraceae bacterium
AAATTTATAAGCAGTTTAAAAACATTGGATGATCTGTCAAATAGAAATAAATATGTGTCTTTTATTGTTGATAAAAGATATTATTCTGAATATAATAGTAAAAATGCTTCTTCAAATAAGGAAGTATGTATGAAGGAAGAACTTTCAACTATTTCGAATGAAGATGAGACAGCAGTCGTTAAGTACTTATTGGAAGTCATGAGAAAGCATGATATAATTACAGAAGAGGAATATCATGCAGTTTTGTACAAATATAGTTAGGAAGTGGGAACATATGAGAGAAAAAGAATTAAGAGCTGTATTTTATGCAAGAGTAAGTACGGAAGAGGAAGAGCAGTTGAATGCGATTGAAAAACAGATTGAAGAAAACCGTGATGTTATAAAAGCAAAAGGCTGGATTTTGGTGGATGAATATATAGATAAAGGGATTACAGGGACACAGGCAAAAAAGAGAAATGAGTATCTGAGAATGCTGGACGAGATCAAGAAAGATAAATTTGATATTATTGTGGTAAAAGATCAGTCGCGCTTACAGAGAAATACAATGGACTGGTATATATTTTTGAATGAGCTTGTTCAAAATCAAAAGAAATTATATTTGTATCTGGAAAATACATATTTTGATCCAAAAGATAAATTTATCTTTGGCATAAAAGCAATGATGGCAGAGGAATATAGTCGTGATTTGAGTAAAAAAGGAAATGCTGCAACGAGAAGAAGGCAGGAAAAAGGGAAGCCGATCATAACAAACCGTACATGGGGATTTAAAAATATGAATGGTGAAATTTCGATAGATGAAGAAGAAGCACAAATGGTAAGGCAGATTTATCAGTTGTTTGCAGAAGGATATGGCGGCCGTGTAGTGGCGAGAATATTAAGGGAAAGTGGTATAAGAAACAGAAATGGTAAGACATTATCAGAAAATACCATACGTGATATTGTCAAGAATCCGCTTTACAAAGGGATTGTGGTTATGAATAAAGAGCACTTTGATTTCGAAGCCAAAAAGATTATTAAAAATCCTGAAAGTGAGTGGATTTACAGAGAAGGAGTAGTTCCTCAGATGATTGATACTGATTTGTGGGAAAGAGCAAATCAGCAGATTCAAAATAGAAAAACGATAGACAGAACACACAATGTTGGGATAAATAAAGGGAATAGCATCCTTTCATCGAAAATAATATGTGGTGAGTGTGGTTCAAAATATTGGAGAAATAAACGGAAACAAGGAATTTACTGGTATTGTAGTGAAGGTGCCCGTTCTGGTAAAGTCAGAGAAAAGACAGGAATGAAATGTGCATCTTTGAATTTAAAAGAAGATGAAATATTGTCCCTGATACAAAAAATGGGAAGTCAGTTAATTGCCAAAGAGAAAAAAGAAGAAGTATTGAGCAATGCGATTTTAAAGATTTATGAGTCACTCACAACGGTAGATCATAGAGAAAGCGTTGATGATATTCAAATGCAGATAGAGAAGCTTGAAAAAAGGAAAGATACTTTGATGGATTTTTTGCTGGATGGGACAATTACAAAAATAGATTATGCATCAAAAATAGATCATATAACAGAACAAATAACGCTGCTTAATGAGAAAAAAGTGAAAATATTAGAAAAGAACGAAGAAAATGAGGAGTTATTTACACGATTAAACAGAGTCAGAACCTTGTTTCAAAATGAAGCAGAACAGGGCATAGAAGTTCCAATAATGTGTTCTCATATTGAGCAAATAAAAGTATTTGAAAAGCGGTTGGATGTCTATCTTGATTTCTTAAAGAGTGTGGATTATCTTTCCGTAAAATGTGATAAAATGGGCAAAAATAACGTTTACGATATGCCTACTTGGATGGGTGGAATCCTATCCTGACGATGTCAAGATGATTCTTGCGGAGGGGCATGACCTTGGTAATCACAGCCAGAATCATAAAAATATGAGCCAGATCTCAGATGCCGAAAAAGAAGAGGAACTCATGTCCGTGCATGATAAGGTCAAAGAGCTCACAGGATATGATATGTTTCTGTTTCGGCCGCCGTATGGTGACTATGATTCAAAGCTGATTCGCGTTGCAAGGAAATGCAACTACTATGCAATTCAATGGGATGTGGACAGTCTTGACTGGAAAGATTATGGGACGGAGTCGATAATTAAAACGGTCACGAAAAATAAGCATTTAGGGAATGGATCGATTATACTTTGTCATAATGGTGCCAAATACACCGCCGAAGCCCTGGACACACTCATCACAACTTTAAAGGATGCAGGTTATAAGTTTGTTCCATTATCTGAGCTAATATACAGAGAATCTTATCATATGGACCATGAGGGAAGGCAGATTCCAGACCGAACAAATAGTTGAGCAAAAGAAATATAAAGGAACCGTCGAGAAATATCGTTGTATACATTATATTGTTGTGTTCCCAAATGGATTAAACAATATAGTGAACAAATGATATTTAATATCGACAGTTCCTTTCTGTAGAAGGCGCACAACGCCTATAGTGTATGCAGGAAATTTTCCTGATTAATCCTGGTAGAATGGATTAGTTTGCAGCTGCCTCAGTAGTAGACTCTTCTGTGGTAGTTGTCTCAGTGCCAGCTTCTGTAGTAGTTGTCGCAGTACCAGCTTCCTCAGTAGTAGCTGTCTCGGTGTTAGCTTCTGTAGTAGCTGCCACAGCATCATCAGTCTCTGCTGGTGCTGTCTCAGGAGCATCTACTTCTGTAGCAGGAACAGTAGACTCCTCAACAGGAGCTGTAGTTGTATCAACAACATCTGTCTCAATAGGAGCAGTTACATCATCTGCGGATGAACCACATGCTGTAAGCATTGCTGCGCCTAATGTAAGTGTCATAATAGTAGCTAAAATTCTTTTTTTCATAATTACTCTCCTCCATGTCGCACGATTGCGCGTGCACTATGTAGTGCTAAATTGTTTTCAGGAATAAGGTTTTGTTTTTATTCCTGTTGTGCCTTACAAGTGATTATTATACATAAATTTTTGCAAAGGTCAATAGAAAATCAAAAACTTTATTCATTTTATATTTACTTTATATTTACGCCGCGTTCACAAATCATTCACAAATAGCGTCAAAAGTTACAATAAGAAATATTTAAATATAGCAAAAATGCCTTAAAACGTGGTACTTGTAACTGGTCGGCAAGAAGTGCTATAATGATGTCCATATGAAACAAATACGTTAGTATTCCATACAGTCCGAAACGCTCCAGCCAATACCATTTTACTGAAAAATTTTGTTTGCTATTGGTACAAATTTGTCTGGATGGGGCATTAGAAAAATGAAAGGTACATTTATGATGAAATTATGGAAGAGACACCAGAGAAAAATGAAAGTAACAGTAAGAATAAAATTATGCAGGAAACGAAATGCAGCAGGTATTGTTATTTTTCTGTTTCTGTTTTTAACAGCCTGTACAGATAAAAATATGACGCAGAAAACGATAGTAGAGCAGACAGATGAACAGAATATATGGGACGATTCTGTTCTTGTCAAAAACAACGCTCCAAATGAGGAATTGGTAGGAATGCTCCCAAAACCAGTGGCAAACGGAGCGAAAAACACCTATGACACCTTAAATGTGGCGACATACATCACAAAAGTGGACGACACTTATTTTATCGCGGACTGTTATCACGACCAGATTCTCTACAATAAAAATCTGA
Source organism: Lachnospiraceae bacterium (assembly GCA_009774345.1). Classification (GTDB taxonomy): domain Bacteria; phylum Bacillota; class Clostridia; order Lachnospirales; family Lachnospiraceae; genus COE1. The sequence continues at coordinate 3,679 of VSNR01000220.1, forward strand.
CAGACCCGGTGAGCCAGTGGTGTGTACTGACAGACGAAGTCCACTATGCGCATACGATTGCCTCGGACGGCGTTATGTTTCTTGTCGATGATACGGAGAATAACCGTCTGCTGGCATTCCAGAGAACAGACGAAGGCTATGTGCATACCCAGACGCTTGAAAATATCGGAATGCGTCCGCACTATGTTCAGTACGATGCGAAAAATCAGACGTTTATGGCATGGAGCTCTATCACAGGGGAAATGTATCTGGTCAAAAAGGCAAAGAACCCAAACGGGCAGGGGATTTATCCGTTGTATGTGGACAAAATTCTGAAAATCAAGGAATTATATGGCGTCTATGTGCGTTCATTTACCGTGATGGAGGACGGGATATACTTTGTGTCAGGGCATAACAATCAGAAAATTATCAAAGCCGCAGTCAACAGCAGACAAGACGGGTTTGATATTTTGGAAGAATATCCGGTGGCAGATCAGGCGGCGGGCATGGTACAGCTTGTAAAGATCGGGGATTTTTATTATATTACCATCTCGACAGACAATCAGGAGAATCAGGATTACGCAACGATACTCAGGACAGACCGCCTTGAGAAGCTCTCAGATGGAAGTTATGAGGAGATCTATGACCAGTTTGGCGTGTCGGGCGGGACGCCGTATTACATCACAGAAATTGAGGGCAGATATTATATGGCGCATCACAGAACGAATGAAAATATTATCGCGTTTGATGTTAATCAAAATCAGATTGAGCATGTGGAAGTCATTTATTGACGATGCCTCTTGGTCAGATGGTCGTTTCTGACCAGCATGGATGATACGGGCAGGATTTGGAGCGTGCGCACGTATCATCCAGAGGAATATTTGTTGAAAGCGATAAGAGCGTACCAGAAAGGGCACGCACGTGGGCAGCCGTTTATACAAAAGGCGATACGATCAACAGCGGCAGCGCATAGAAGGCTGCATAGGCATACCGGAACTCGGCCGCAACCGGGGTTGCGATACACAGGGTGAACATCAGCAGAAGAACGGGCAGACAGACCAGTGCGCTTGCGGGTTTTCCCATGCGCAGACTGAGTGCAGCGGTCAGGACCAGCACCCACAGCACAAAGCCTATGCTCCAGAGCAGCCCATATAAAGGAATGATTTCAGGGAGCTTGAACAAGAGCTCTTTTATTTTTATAATGATATTCCCGCGGATGACAGGCTGCCAGACAAGCCCAAACTCATTTGGGTAAATGCCGTCTGCAAGCCCAACTTCATTGTGTACATCAGGGTACCAGTACCCATTTGTCTGCGCTACATACGCGTCAAAATAAGCCTTTGGATGTTCGATGCCGATGGAGAGCCATGTTTTGAAAAATGCGCCCTTATCTGCTTCGAGTGTGCTGTTTCCCTTTTGGCGGATCAGATTCTTGATGTTGTCGGAACAATCAGGCTGATACGCTGACGGAATCTGTTCCAAATCCATTAACTGATGAATGTAGGCAGCCTCGTGTTCGGTGATGGATTCCCCGTTTGCAATGACGCGGGCAATCTGCTGTACCGGGATGGACAGAGATTCTACAAAGTCCGCCTGTGGGATTTCATAGACATGCATTACCGGATATTTGACAAACAGGACAAGCGCCAGTATGGTAAGATGGACGGGCAGCATGACTTTAAGCCACTTGCGGTAGGCTATCAAAATCAGCGGAAGGGACACAGCAAAGGCGTACCAGCCGTTTGTGCGCAGCAGGCACAATAGTGTTCCTGACAGCACATAAGGAATCAGCAGTGTAAAATATTCACTGGCCCGCAGTTTGGGAACAGCGTCGGAGGAGGCGGCAAAGCTGCCGCGCAGCATAAAACGCATCAACGCTGCACAGAAGATGGTCATGCAGCCTGCAAATGGAATGTCTTTCCACATGGTGACAGCATAGGCGCCATTGTAGGGCATCAAAGCATAAAATCCTATGGTGATAAGCAGAACCGGCATACGGACATCTGCTTTTTGCAGCGTCCGCACGACATAACCGGCGGCAAGTGCCATAAAGATCATCTGTGCAGCTGTGTACAGCGCAAGTCCTGTATGTGCATCCCCTGTGACAGAGAGTCCGATCTTGTAAAACATGCCGATCAGTGCCGTGTGCACGACAGCGTGGTGATTGCTCAGCGCATAGGCGCCAATGACCTGCGCATACTGGTTGATGCTGTCAGGCGTCATGACACCGGGATACTCATAGAGGAAATAGGGCAGCCAGCACAACAGGCAGACAAACGCTGCCACATAGGGAATCCATGCATAGGAGTAACCAGAGCCCGTGAGCGTGATGCCCGGTGCCGCCTGCAAAAACCAGATGGCAAGATAGTAGTAGAGGATAAAAAGTCCTGCGCCTGTAAGCAGCAGAATGCCTGCGCAGAACAATCCGCTCGACATACCGCCTAAGATGGTCTGATACGCTGCCGCTAATGTAAAGCTGCCAAAGAGTACGCCAATGAGCACAGAGAGGGTCATATCCCCGGAAAGAATATGGCTCTCAACCCGGTCGCTGTGCAGCTTTGCAAATACATACAGCAGAACGAGAAACAGAATGAGCGAGCACGGATTTTTGGTTGACATTCCCGTGACGCGCATTATGGCAAAAAGCGACAAAAAAGTTTTGACAAAAATCTTGAGATAATACATATTGAACCTCCGCTTTAGTAT
>VSNR01000221.1 GCA_009774345.1 Lachnospiraceae bacterium
ATATTTTAATCATATCTAAATTATAATGGATTTTGTATTTTTTGCAATACATTTTTGCGTATTCTGGTCATTTTGTTATATTCGCCATTTTTTCGCAGATTACTTGTACAATTTACCCAAAAACATATTTATTACCACTACAAATATCAACGATTTCTCTAATTTTTCTCCAACAACTTCCTTTGAATCTATACCGTTTTTCTTGCGGCAGCAGATGCGATATGTTACAATAATACCATCGCCAGAGTGTGTTTAAAGGAAGCTAATACACCAGAAAGGAAGGATACCCAAATGCCAGAATTACCAAATATTCCACTCCATTATAAAGAGGGCGTGTACGGTGCCAGCGAGCTTGCACAAATTGCAGATGCTGACGACGACAATGCCATCTCCCTTGACTATGACACACAGTATCAAATCCTCGATTATGTCATTCCCGCCGGGGAGGATGGGCGCGCGATGACGCTCTACAGCGTTCCAGAGGACGATCTGTACCAGACGCTGCGCGCCGTCTATGACAAGGATGGGACACTCCAAAATGTCACTGCCACCTTGGACGGTCACGAGACGCTCCTGTACATCCACTATGAAGACGAGGAGCACGCAAGGCAGGAAATCCAGAAATTCGCCATTCAGAATGCCGACGCCATCATAGCGCAGATCACAGAACAGCTCAGCCAAAGCACCGAGGCAGTCGCAAGGCTTTTCATTGAATATTACTCAGATGGGGACTGTATGGATTACCATGCTGTAATCGGCACCGCAGCACAGATGGAAGCACTCAGCCAAAAATACCACGGCAACAGCGATGTGCTGGACAATGCCGGCGACTATCCCTCTGAGAACATCGAGGGCGATAATGAGCGGCTGATCACCATGGCGCGCTGTGCCGAGGATTATCCCACAAATACTTTCCTGTACATGGTTGATCTCATGTCAAAACGTATTGAGGAGCACGCCTTGCCGGTGCTCAACAAGACCGCGGATTTCAAATATATCTGCGCGGAATATGATTAAGGAGAATATCATTATGAACGTTAAGATAAAATTTGAAAGCAACTATGACACCGAAATAACAGAACTGCTGGTACTGACAAATGAGCGTGTGGGCGGCGGATACAAAGAAGATGGAATGATTGTCCCCTCCCTGAAATTTATCGCCTCTGTCAATCTGCAAACGGGAGAACTTTCTCACAAGAGTGGCGATCTGCAATGGATGATTCCCGACGATAACCGGGAAGGGTGGGGATTTGACTTTGAGCAGTTCCAGATTTACCGCATCCGTGCAAGGAAACACAAAAGATTCAAAGAAGACTATCTGCTTCTGGAAATTCTCGAAGAAAATGTCTCCGACCCGCAGCTTGCCCCCATCAAAGAGCATGTGTCAGCGCCGGTGACGATCGAGGACAGCGCACTGGGCACTTTCCTGCTTGAGCGCGAATATTCATGGTTTGAGGGCGCGGCGGACTGGCTTGGCACAGAATGCCGGATTTACTTAATTACCGACGAAGAGGACGGCGAGACCGCCGAGAAGGCGTATGCGCATTTTCAGACACTGTACCAAGACCGGGCTGCGTGGGATGACAAGTTCCGCCAGTTTGCAGCCGATAAACTATTAGAACTGGCAAATGACTGGTATGATCCAGACGACGAGGACGACGAGGACTTTGACGACGACGAAATGCCCATTAAGAGAGACGAGTTCCTGAGCAGGCTGTCTATTGAGAGCATTGAGATTGACGATGAGGGCAGCATGACCGTGTACTATGATGCGGACGAAATGTTTACAGACCATGCGATTGTGATTTACGCGGAGATTGACGGCAAGATTACCAGTGCGGATATTATAGGATAGCGCCAAAAGGCTGTTGGAACACGACCAACAGCCTCTTTTCTTGTATATTTTATACTGGCGGTCGAAAAGACTGACCGCTCAGTATAATGTGATGCGCACAGCCGCATAAGGAAGTATGCCACTTCGTGGCTGCGGCTGGCGCGATACTCACGGCAGATTTTATCTGTCGTGAGTATAATATTGTCATCCTTTCACGCCGCCAGCTACAAGCCCTCCTTGAATATAACGCTGCAACAGCAAAAATATCACCATAACTGGTACTGAGGCCAGTACTGCCGCTGCCGCAAACATGGTCCAGTGCGCGTTGAACTGGTCTGCGATAAAAGACTGAAGTCCTATCGACAAGGTATAACTGTCAGGAGTCTGCAAAAATACCGAAGAAATCACATACTCACTGTAGGTAGCAATAAATGAAAATATAAAAATCACTGCAATCTGCGGCATGGCAAGCGGCAGCACAATTCTGACAAAAGTGGTCACATGACCGGCACCGTCCACAAAAGCACTCTCATCCAGCTCCTTTGGAATCCCGTCAATATAAGATTTCAAAAGCCAGATATTATATGCACTGCCCGCTGCAAGGACAAAGACAATCGCAATCATATTGTTTACCAGCCCAAATTTATAAATAATCACATAATAACCCGCCAACGCCATGCTGCTAGGAAAAACCTGTAACACCAGCACTGTCATCAGTCCTTTGGACCGCCCCGGAAACCGAATCCTCGCAAATGCATAAGCAGCCGTGGTTGTCAATACAAGCTGTATGATGGCAACCAGAAAGCAAAGTTTCAGAGAATTAAATACCCACAATCCAAAATCAGTCTCCGCAAAAAGCCTTTGATAATTCACCAGACTAAACTCTTCTGGAAACAATGTTGATGAGAAAAAGCTATCTCCTTTAGAAAAAGATGCCATCACAATCCACAACGCGGGAAACATCACAATGATTATGACTATCCAGATCACAATTCTGGATAACAACAAACTCTTTTTCTTTTTTCCCATAATCCTCCAACCTCCTTAATCAACTTCTTTAAACGCACCCGACAGATTCAGATTAATCAGGGTCAGCGTCCCAACAATCATAAAGGAAATCACACTCAATGTCGCTGATAATTCATAGCGGTTTGACTGCGTTGTCATTTTGTAAATCGTACTTGCAAGAATATCTGTGCTTCCCGCAAACTGTGAACCGACACGCGCTGGACCGCCTCCAGTAATCATAAAGATATTTGAGAAATTGTTGAAATTAAACGCAAAATTTGACACAATCAACGGTATAGAGAGGCGCAGCACCATTGGAAATGTGATCGCTTTGAAGCTCTGCCATTTCGTTGCACCATCGACACGAGCTGCCTCATAATACGCTGTATCGATTGATTGCAGGCCGCCAAGGCAGACATTCATCATATAGGGAAACCCCAGCCAGAGATTGACAATGATAATACCTGTCCGCGCCCAGAATACATTTGTCATCCAAGGAATACCGTTGATGCCAAACAGTTTTAACAGTGTATTAATCCCTCCTGCACTTTCGTTCAGAAGCCCCTGCCATGACAGAATCGCGATGGTTGCCGGCAACGCCCATGGAATGATCAGAATCGATTTATATAATTTCGCCTCTTTCATCTGCGGATTATTCAATAAAACTGCCAAAAACATGCCAATTGCATACCCACCCACTGTACAAATCACAGCAAAGACAATATTCCAGCCCAGCACCGGAAAAAAGATTTCACTGATACTTCCTCTGATCACGCTGATATAATTGCTGACACCAACCATGCTGTAGTCATCCAGATGATACATATTATAGTTGGTAAAGGAAATAAATACTGTATACACAATCGGCGCGATTGTAAATATGATAATGGAAATAAATGCTGGCGCAATAAACATCAAAGCAGTTCTGGTATCTCTTCTTTTTTTCATAAGATATGTTCCCCTTTCATCCAGTACTACAGATTACTGACCCGACTGCATCATTTCGACAGATTCTTTTACCTGCTGTTCAATGTATCCTGCTGCTTCCTCTGGGGATATTGTGCCTGTAAACATCAGTTTCATATTATCGGAAAAAGGCTGCCAGATCAGTCCCATCTCAGAAACCGTGGGCAGCGGTTCGCCCTTTTCACACTGGGCAATCTGCGCTCTCGTCGCCTCGGACGCATTGTCAATCAGCTCCTGTGCCTTGTGCGCTGCCGGAATGCGGCCTCCCTCCTCGTAAAGTGCAACAGATGCATTGTCCACCAGATACTGATACAAGGCAAAAGTTTCTTCCTTCGCATCTGATTTTGCACTGACGAATCCAACATAAGTCCCCACTGGTGTCACAAAATCCTTTCCATTTAAGGAAGGCATGTCCGATACGCCAAATGGTGTCCCTGTCTCAGTAAATCCAGCCACATCCCAAGCCCCGCCGATATAAAACGCTGCCTCGCCATTCTGAAAACTACTCTTTGCCATATCGTATGTAATATCCGATGAGAAAAATCCATACTCATTTGAGAGTTGATTCACAAAAGTATACGCTTTGACTGCGTTCGCATTCCCAAGTCCAATATCTGAAGTGTCATATCCTCCATCCGTTTCTTTAAAAATATAACTGTCAAACGCCCGCAGCATCCCCAGATTGTAATACACACTGGTCGCTTCATACACAATACCCCCGTTATCTTTTGCAAGTTCAACCATTTCCTCCCATGTCCTAGGCACTTCCGGGATTCGTTCGGTATTGTAAAACAGAAAAGGCGTCTCCACAGAAATCGGATACCCATACTTTCTGCCATTCACAGAACCCGCCAGAACTGCCGCATCAACAAAATCACTGTCCTGACAAACCCCGTCGGGGATCTCTTCGACTAAATTCGCAGATACATAATTTGCCAGCTGGTCATTGGGAATCCCAAACATTCCGTCAGGACCACCTTTACTGTTTGCTGCCTGTGAAAACTGCTGGATATCTGTCTGCTGCGATATTACAGACACTGTATTTCCAGTCTCAGCTGCCCACTGGTTTGCAAATTCTTGTAGCAATGCTGCCTCGTTGTCCATCATCTGTGTCCACACCACAATTTCCTGTCCTTGTGCATTGTCCGCAGTCTCTGTACCTCCTTCCTTTTCAGCAGTGGTCTGCGTTCCCTGTGCAGAATCGTTTGCTGCACAGCCAGTTCCTGTCCCCGTCAAAACCACAGATGCCAATACAACACCAATCACACCCTTACGTAAATTTTTCGTTGCCATACATTCTTTCTCCTTTTTACATTCTTTATTTTACATTTCTTTCAAATGCAGCAGTGCCGGATTCGCATTTCCATGCGCATCAAATAATGCCTGATTTGCCCATGAATTTCCCAGCACGCCCTTGTCCTTGTTATATTCGCAGCCTGCTGGTTTGGCCCATGCACACTGCGGAATCGGCAGCCACTCCGGCTCCCAGTAGATCAATCCTCTCCCATAATTTTGTGGCACATTGCGAACCGCCTTGATCAAATCTGCCAAAAAATGCTGCTGCCCCTCACAAGTCGGCGGATAATCCGTCTTGTCGGCAAGCTCCTGTGAATACACCATGCCTTCACATCCTAACGAATCTGCCGTATAACCGATGGACGTCTCCGCCACAAGGATATCCTTATGAAAACGTGCGCTAATGTCTGCCATATTCTGTTCTAACAATGCTATCTTGCCATTCCAGTACGGATAATAGGACATTCCGATCATATCAAACGCCAACTCATACTGTTCAACCGCCGAAAACCACCTGCGGTACAATGCATTATCCGTCCCATAATCCAGATGTAGCAAAACTGGTATCTGCGCATTAAATGACTTCACTGCTGCAATTCCGGCATTCAAAAGCTGCACCATATTTTCTAAACTGTCAACATGCCCCTCGGGCCACAGAAATCCGTTGGTTAACTCATTGCCTACCTGAACAAACTGCGGCTCCACAGACGCCGATTTCAACTCCTGTAGCGTCTGTGTGGTATACTGGTATACGATATTTTTCAACGCTTTCAGATCCAGCTCCCTCCATGCCTTAGGTTTGAGCTGTTTTGACGGATCGGTCCAAAAATCACTGTAGTGAATATTCAGCATAAACATCAGTCCTTGCTGTGCTGCACGTCTTGCCAATGAAATTGTCGTCTTGAGATCATTTGTTCCCCCACCATACGGTTCACCCTGCAATGAGTACGGATTATGCCACAATCTCAGCCGAATCAAATTCACTCCTGACTCACGCAGAATTTGAAATAAATCCTTCTGTTTTCCCTGATGACGGTACACTGCTCCTTGCGCCTCAAGCTCTTGCAGCATAGACACATCCATTCCTTTAATAAAATCCATAGCACTCCTTTCCCTGTTCATCTGATTCTAAAGAAATAAATTTTTTACTATTATTTTTTCTAAATATTTTATCTATTTTAGATAAAATATTTACTAT
>VSNR01000222.1 GCA_009774345.1 Lachnospiraceae bacterium
ATTTAAAACATGACAGAGGAATAACAGTAGATACATTAGAAAAGCTATGTAAGATATTGGATTGCACACCAAATGACATAATTACATTTGTAGACAATTAAAAAGTGATTTACAAAAAAATTTTTTGTGTTACAATAAAAAGGGTGTTTAGTGATTACCAATTTTGATTACTAAAGAGAGTGAGGACGAGCGGAAACCCTTTCATTTATTGGATTTTAAAGCATCAGCGTATTAGGGTTCGATTCCCATCACCCGCTTAAAATAAATGTAACAGTTCAGCCTTCATATAGTCAAAAAGGAGAATTTTAAAAAGTTTTTCACATTAGCCCCTGATTACAGAAATGTTATGCAACATCATTTTGATGGAGGGCTTTTAGGGTAAATTTTCCTTTTCTTTTCATGGGACAGTTGCGCTAATATAGTGCTTCAGCCCTATTTTGGTAATAACTTCTTGGTCTACGTACAAAAAATAGAGCCAGATACTTGCAGGTATCTGGCTCTTGTTGTAAAATAAAGGGTATGAAAATTAATTCTTTTGCTTTACATAAAGATTATACTTTTTACGAAAAAGCTCCATATTTGTGGTACACGCAACAGCTATTCCAAAACCGGCTATGATACAGCTTTTATGAGGGAGGATGAAAGCTATGAAAACAACAAACAGGAAATTAATTGGCATAACAGCCATTGTTGCAGTGGCTGTATGCATTGCTGCAGCGTTGATTATTTTTTCCAAAGGCAGCAGTACAAAGAGAGGAGCGGCGGAAACGGATGGCTTTACAGAAGAAACTGCCACAGTGGACAGGGTGCTGTATGCGGATGAGATGGCGGCGATTGAAGATGCTGCTGTTGGAGATATCGTATACTTTGGAAGCTATGAGCAGGATAATGATGCGGTTAACGGTACAGAGCCAGTGGAGTGGTATGTGCTGGACAAGGCAGACGGAGAGGCAACGCTGCTGGCTGTTCATCTGTTAGACTGCCAGCAATACCATGAAGCAGATGAAAATATCACTTGGGAGAACTGCACCCTTAGAAGCTGGATGAACGGTGAGTTTTATAACACGGCATTCTCTGAGGAGGAACAGGCGGCTATTGTCAATACGAATGTCATAAATGAAGATAATTCATACTGGGGTTGGGATATGGAGGGCGGTAATGATACAGAGGATAAGGTATGGCTGCTGTCACTCGAAGAAATTGAGAGATATTTTCATATAGATATGAATGTATATCATGATGACTATTCTATTGAACTTAAGAATTGGTATGAGTATGTTATTCACAGTTTTGGACATAAGAATTGGTATGAGTATGCTATTTACTGTTATGGACAGGATAACCGCGTGTGTGCAAACCCAACGGCATATGCAGTTGCAAGAGGTGTAGGAAAATATTCGGAAGCCGATGCACAGAATTCTCTGAAAAACGGCTATGATATGAGTTATGCCGTAGGGTGCGGTTGGTGGTGGCTGCGCTCGCCCGGTGATTCTAATTCCAGCGCGGCCTTCGTCGGCCGCGACGGCAATGCCTTCGGCGGCAGCCATGGTGTAAATGCTGACAGACATGGCGTGCGTCCCGCTTTAAAAGTGGTCTACTAATCTATCACACAAGAGAAACTTTAAGGGAAAGCCCTCTAGCAATAAACTTAATGTTTTCAAAGGTTAGCGAGTACTATGATAACAAAATACAGCAGTTAATATTTCCCTTAAAAACCATAAAAGTCACGAACCACCAGCCTTACGCAATACTCCAAACATCGTTTTTCTACGGTATTTTGGAATAAATACAATATGATACGTGCAATTATACCTGCTATGTGCTAAACTTAAATCGTCCATCGGACATCTCCGTTGTATATGATGTGGTTTACCAGACCTACATTCATTATACAGCGGAGTTTTCTATTCTTGTACTCTGCTCACCGCCTCCGGCATTTGTTAGTCTCCCCAGCTCTGCTGGGGGATTTATACTGTTTCATTAACTGAGTAGGGAAGACGAATCTTCCCTACTCAGTTAATGTATTTTTATATTTTACACGATAAATCCGGTACATTGATTCGCGGATGCGCTCTTTGGTAATCGTGCCATCTGAGACCGCCTGCAAGACGCCCTCATATGCTTCTTTATAATCTTCTGGCGACAGAAGAAGATCTGCTCCTGCCTGTACTGCCGCCACAGCCGCCTCGGCAGAACTGTAAGCGCCTGTAATGACACTGTCATTTAGTGCATCGGTCATGACCACGCTGTGAAATCCCAACGTATTTCTGAGGGTATCCTGTATCACCGCTGCGGACAAAGAGGCTGGTGTATCATCGCCGGTGATCCCCTTTGCCTGAAGGTGTGATACCATGATACAGTCCACACCGCTTTTGACTGCCGCATCATACAGGGCAAATTCACTGCCCTGCAACTCCTCCAAGGATTTTGACGCTGCGGCATCGCCGGGAAAAGACTCAAGAACCACGCTGACTTTTGCCCCCTGCACCGCCTGTACTGCCGCCGTTGTGAGTGCGGCATCACCGGGCAGCAGCGGCATCAGCATCAAGTCCACGCCGTATGCAGCCAACGCTGTTGAGATACTTCCATATGCCTGCGCAGCACTGTCTGCATCTGAAAGCTCAGACGCCTTTGCAGTCGCTGCAAGCCCATACTCTGTTGTTCCACATTCAGCCGAAACTGCCCTGAACAAAGGATATTTGGAATATGCCTTTGCATTTGCAAGCATTTGGGTAAACTGCTCCTGTGATTTGAAATTCTTTGCTGCATAGACAAATCCGCCCACAGGATTTTCAGCGAGCGCCGTTTTCGTGCCCTCGCTCGCCTGTACCGCAGTCTCGACATTGGTTATGGCTTCTGGCGACACGATGAACATGCCTGCTACCATCTCTTCTATTGTCATGTCATTTAGCAGTTTTTCGACCAAGTTCTCGACAGGGTCGTCCTCCGCAGGAGAATTGTAGCCCTCATTGTATACGATGCTGCTGGTTTCCTCCTGAATGTCAAAAGCCGAACTCTCCTGCTCCGTGATAATGCCGGATTCTGCCTCCTCAATCACACGGTTCACCTTATCATTATAATTATTTATATACCGTATGACAGCTTTGACACCCACATAGCCCGCTGTCAGTATCAGAATAATAATAACGATCAATGCCAAATAGGCAAGCATCTGGTTTCTGAGACGTCTGCGCCTTCTTTTCTGCCTGCTTGATCTTTCATCTCTCATACTCATGAGCGGCTCATCAGATCAATGGATACTTCTCTGTGAGTGTCTGTACGATCGCCTTCGCCCCTGCGATACCATTCTCCTGCTCCTTGATGACCATCGCGACCGCCTCGGCAATCTTGTCCATATCTTCCTCCTTCATGCCGCGGCTTGTCACTGCGGGCGTTCCAAGGCGGATACCGCTTGTGACAAACGGGGACTTTGGATCATTGGGAATGGTATTCTTGTTGCAGGTAATGTGCGCCTCATCCATCAGCTTCTCAACAGCCTTGCCTGTGAGGTCATACGTTGTGAGGTCCACCAGCATCAGATGATTGTCTGTGCCGCCTGAGACGATCTTGACCGCTCTGTCTGTCAGCCCTTTGCAAAGCGCCTGCGCATTCTTGACAATCTGCTGCTGATAAGCCTTGAACTCGTCGCCAAGCGCCTCCTTGAAGCAGACTGCCTTTGCCGCGATCACATGCATGAGCGGGCCGCCCTGAATGCCCGGGAAGATTGCTTTGTTGAAATTATATTTCTCGGCTGCCTCTTTGTTTGCAAGAATCAGTCCGCCGCGCGGTCCGCGCAGTGTCTTGTGCGTCGTCGTCGTCACTACGTCCGCATATGGAATGGGGCTTGGATGGAGCCCTGCTGCCACCAGTCCTGCGATATGCGCCATATCGACCATAAGAACAGCGCCAACCTCGTCGCACACCTCTCTGAAACGCTTAAAATCAATCGTTCTGGCATAGGCGCTTGCACCTGCAATGATCATCTTGGGCTTGCACTCCAAAGCCAGCGCACGCATCTTGTCGTAATCAAGAAAGCCGTTGTCATCCACACCATAGGGAACGACATGGAAATATTTCCCGGACATATTGACAGGCGAGCCGTGTGTGAGATGTCCGCCGTGGTCGAGATTCATTCCCATAATCGTATCGCCCGGCTGCAAGACGGCAAACTGCACTGCCATATTTGCCTGCGCGCCGGAATGCGGCTGCACATTGGCATAGTCACATCCAAATAATTCCTTTGCGCGCTCAATCGCAAGATTCTCTACGACATCCACGCACTCGCACCCGCCATAGTATCTCTTTCCGGGGTACCCTTCCGCGTACTTGTTGGTCAGTGGACTGCCCATTGCCGCCATCACTGCCTTGCTGACCCAGTTCTCAGAGGCGATCAGTTCAATATGGCTGTTTTGTCTCTCCTGCTCTGCCACAATCGCATCTGCGATCTGGGGATCGGTCTTTCTTACTTCATCAAGTGAATACATGCATCTTTCCTCCGTATTTACATATTTGATATCTAACTTTAATACAATACATTAGTATAGCGGTTTTTCCAGCATTTTACAAGAGTTAATTAAAATGGAAAATGCGCTGACAGATCTTGTACCCGTCCACGGAAATCTTGCGTCCAAGTTTTCCCGGAAGATTCATCGCGTTTCCGAGAATCCCCATGCGAAGCCGTATCCACAGTACCTTGTCCTTGGTCTTGATATACTGCCAAAGCTCCTTTTTCTTCTCAAGATTCTCCTCCTGCTCTGAACGGATCAGCAGCACAGAGGACACCGTCGTGATAATGTCAAGATAATTTACCATATACTTTCGCACCTTGCCGTTTGTCAAAATTTTCTGTCTCTCTGCAATGTAATAGTCAACCAGCAGTTTGTTGACCTTGATCTGCTGGTCAATCCTGCTGATCATGACCTGCTCATTGACAGACTGATCGTCCCTGCCGATAAAATAACGGTAGAAATTCACATTCATATAATACATTGTCTTAACATACGGAAGCGGGTTGAACACAAAAATGTTATCCACATAAAATGTATGCTCCGGCAGCTTCAGCCCGCAGTCCCGCAGCAGGTTTGTCCTGTAGATCACCGAGTGCATCAGGATATACTGCCCTACCCGGAAATGCCGCACCTCCTTCCATGTAAAAATTTTCTCCTCCGGCAGCGTATGGGTATATTTCATAACCTTCTTACGCTTCTCTCCCTCTTTCTCATACACATAGTTGCTGATAAACATGTCAATGGACTTTCCGCCCTTTAGGAGCTCTTTTATCTTGTCCAGTATGCGGATATACGCGCTCTGGCTCACCCAGTCATCGCTGTCCACCACTTTGAAATAAAGCCCTCTTGCATGTTCAATACCGGCATTGACCGCGGAACCATGTCCTCCATTTTCCTTATTGACGACCTTGATAATGCCCGGAAAGCGCTCTCTGTACTCCTCGGCAATATCGGGTGTGCTGTCACTTGAGCCGTCATTGACAATAATGATCTCCACATCCTCTCCGCCCGGAAGCAGTGAATCAATGCATTTTCGCATATATGCTGCGGAATTGTAGCATGGTACCGCTATTGATAATAATTTCATAATCCTCTCCAATCTTTTATGGTCTAAGACGGTTGCACTCAAAACGTTCCATCGTCAGGAGACAGTTGCGAATCTCGTTATACCGCGTCTCGATATCCCCTTCCTTTACCTCCGTGTCAAGGCTCACCGCCATTGTATCAATCATAGCATCTGTTATTCTCGGATGAAGCATACTGAGTATCTGAAGTTTTTTCTCATAAGAGTCTGCATCCAGAAATTCCAGCACGCCCTCGTCCAGCGCATCGCTGTCTCCAGTCTCATGCGCCTGTGTCCCTGCTGCCGGCTGCGCTGGTTCTGCTGCGGGCGCTGGCGCTGGTTCTGGTACTGGTTCCTGTTCCTGCTCCTTCTTTCCCCTGCTTAAAATCCTGTTGAGTGTCTGCACTGAAGTTTCTTTTAATGGTGCCGCAGCCTCCTCTCCTCTGATATCCAGCCGTTCGAAACGATACACCTGTTTTTCATTTGGATATTTGCGGGCATCAATCTTGCTCATAAACATCTCAAGGGGACGCACATACACCTCAAACGGCGCATAGAGCTGCTGGTATACCACCATTTTCACACCGCTCTCAGAATGGCGCGCCAGTGTGATGATCTGGTAAATATTTCCCTTGAAATGTCTGTAAATTTCCTGTGGTCTGGGATTTGGTCTCATAACTGCACTTCTACCTTCTTTCCATATCTGTAATAAGCTCTATTGTAAACTATTT
>VSNR01000223.1 GCA_009774345.1 Lachnospiraceae bacterium
TTTTTATACAAGAATACCTATAATATACGGAAATAAATTCATTCCATTCCTTTATTTCCGTATATTTTGGATATTTTAACCAAATTTATGGATTAAATGTTTTCAATCTGCCAGTCGATCGGCTCTACACCGTTTGCCTTCAGAAATTCATTTGCCTGACTAAAATGTTTGCATCCAAAAAATCCATTGTTTGCCGACAGCGGACTTGGATGTGCCGCCTTCAAGATCAAATGCTTTGGATTGGTCAGCATCGGTATTTTTTTCTGTGCCGGTTTGCCCCACAGCATATATACAATCGGTCTGTCCTGTGCATTGACTGCCTGAATAATGGCGTCTGTAAATTTCTCCCACCCTTTACCCTGATGAGAATTTGCCTGATGTGCACGCACTGTAAGCACCGTATTTAACAGCAGTACCCCCTGATCTGCCCACTTTTTCAGATATCCATTATTTGGAATCGAGCAGCCAAGATCTGTTTTTAACTCTTTATAGATATTTTGCAGTGAAGGCGGAATCTTTGTCTGGCTTGGAAGCACAGAAAAGCTCAGCCCATGTGCCTGATCGACATTATGATAAGGATCCTGCCCCAGCAAGAGCACTTTTACTTTGTCAAGCGGCGTAAAATGCATCGCATTAAAAATATCGTCTGCGGGCGGAAAAATCACCGTCGTGCTGTACTCGTCCTTCACAAATTGATACAGCTCCTTATAATAAGGTTTCTGAAATTCCTCGTGCATTGCATCCAGCCATTCTCCAGTCAACATCGCCATAATCTTATCTCCTTTCGCATATGTATGATACTTGCATTTATCCTTACAATCTCACAGAAATCCCCTGCTTCTGTAGATATTCCTTGACTTCCGAAATCTCTAACTCCTTGAAATGAAACAGGGATGCAGCCAACGCTGCGTCCGCCTTTCCCTCCACGAAAGCATCGCGAAAATGTTCCAGACTTCCCGCACCGCCTGACGCGATGACCGGTATCGAAACATGCTCCGACACGATTCTGGTCAGTTCATTGTCATAACCATTTTTGGTTCCATCACAGTCCATACTTGTCAGCAGGATTTCGCCGGCGCCGAGCTGGTTTGCTTTCACCGCCCACTCCACGGCATCGATTCCCATATCGACACGACCGCCGTTTTTGTAAATATTCCATCCGCTTCCATCTGCGCGCCTCTTTGCATCAATCGCAACCACCACACACTGGCTGCCAAACTTGTCAGCTGCCTCACAGATCAGTGAGGGATTCATGATTGCTGCACTGTTGACTGCCACTTTATCCGCCCCTTCGCGAAGTATTGCCTTGAAGTCCTCCACCGTCCGAATGCCGCCGCCGACTGTAAAAGGAATAAAAACCTTCTCAGCCACCCGGCGCACCAGATCTACTTTGGTAGCCCGGTTATCTGATGATGCCGTAATATCCAGAAACACCACTTCATCTGCTCCCGCCTTATCATATGCGGCAGCAATCTCAACAGGATCTCCTGCATCAATCAAATTGACAAAGTTCACGCCCTTCACCACGCGCCCGTTATTCACATCCAGACATGGAATAATCCTCTTTGTAATCATCTCATTCCTCCATTATGCTCAACGCGTATCTATAAAGACACGAAGTTCTTCAAAATCTGCAATCCGACATCCGAACTTTTCTCAGGATGGAACTGGCAGGCATACACATTCCCTTTTTCGACAGATGCATGAATCTGTGTCACGTACTCTGTCGTTGCAGTCACAATCTCCGGCTCGTCAGCCTGTAAATAATACGAATGCACAAAATATACATACGAATCCTCTGCAATCCCCTGAAAGAGCTTGCCGCGATTCGGAAACTTTAAAGAATTCCATCCAATCTGAGGCACCTTCAATGCCGTGTTCTCTGGTATTTTGATAATATGCCCTTTGAGGATTCCAAGCCCAGCCACTTCAGGCGCTTCCTCACTGGATTCAAACAGAAGCTGCAACCCCAGACAAATTCCCATAAAGGGCGTCTGTTGGTCTACAATCTCGTGAATGACGGGCTCTAATTCATATTTTCGAAGCTTCGCCATCGCATCGCCAAAGGCACCCACGCCCGGCAGAATGACTTTATCCGCATGAAACAGTGTGTCCTTATCCCTTGTGATAACCACAGTTTCACCCAAAGCAGTCAATGCCTTCTCCACACTTTTGATATTTCCGGCATCATAATCAATCATTGCAATCATTGTACATTACCTCTAACTCCCATTCGCCCGCTTTGGCGGGCACTCCAATCAGGATGGTGAAATCTATGATTTCACGCTAATTCCCGTTTATCACATCATTGAGTGCGATTGTATAAGACAGGGCATCTTCATTGCGAATCAGTTCTCTTGCCCCCGTCTCGTCCAGATGGTAGTTCGTCTGGAGAATCTCTAAGATTTCAGCCTTAATGGCATCCACTTCCTCCATCACCTCATACTTTTCTGCATCTGCATTGACCTGATCATAGGTTGTGATCCCCTGCAATAATGCATCGAGCGCTTCTACCTCACGTCCCATTTTCATGTTGGTCTGGTAAGAGTCATACCGCCGCTGCATTTTTAGCAGAATTTCACTCTTCGCCTTGATTCGTCCTTCTGATGAATTTTCATCGAGGTCCATATCATACATGAGCTGGTATACGGTCTTGTAATCCTCTGCGATATACGCATTGCGGGCTGACTGTAGAAATCCCTGCGTCGCAAGTGTATTTGTTGCGATGATAACTGCGCCGCCCACTGTAGCGCCAAACACAGCACCCACTGCAATCTTCTTAGGCGGGATGCGCTTTTTAGGTCCTTCTGCTTCTAGCTTTGCTCTCTTTGCGGCAGCTTTCTTCTCTTTCTCAGCCTGCTTTTCTTTCTTTTTCTGCGCTGCGGCTTCCTGCTTTGCCTTTTTCGCTGCCTCTTTTTCCTCATCCTTCGCCTTTTTGGTTTCGTCATTGGCAAGTTTTTCTTCTTCCTTTTTCGCCTTCTGCTCCTGTTTCTTTGCCGCCTTTGCTTCCTTCTCCGCAGCAAGCTCCTCCTCGGTCGGTTCAGGAACAAGATCTTCTGTCAGCAGATTAAAAAATTTACCAAAAACGCCCGGTTTCTTTGGCTCGTCTCCCTCCGCAGCACCATCGCCGCCTTTCGCCTTCCTTACAGATACTTTCTTACCTTTTTTCTTGCTGTCATCTTCTGCTGTAACAGCGGCCGGTGCTGCCTGGTCTGTCTGCTCCGCATTGAGCACGGACTGAGGAAGCTCTGGAAGCGGTACGCCGTCATCCTCATCGTCTACATGCTTAATGCCGGCATTGACAGATGCAGCTTCATCATCTGCCATCTGATGCAGCAGATCCATCATATCATCTTGTATAGGCTCATTGTTGTCTGACTTTTTGAGCATATCATTGATTTCAGCAAGCTCAGCATCATCATCCAGCATATTCAGCACATCTTCCAGATTATCCTCCATGGTTGCTGAAGCTTCACCCTCATTTGCCTTTGCATTTTCTTTTAACAATTCAGCGGCGTCTGACAATTCTGGAAAGGCTGATGCATTCTCCATACTCATATCAAAATCCTCTGAATCAGGAATATCAGGCATCTCCGGATCAGGGATTTCAACGTCAAAATGATCCTCTTTTGCTGTCTCATCGCCAAAGTCCAGCTCGTCGATATTCAATTCACCTGCCATCTCAAGCTCTGTTTCTGACTGTATTGCCTCGTCCAGCCCATCAATATTCAACTCGCTCTCCGCCAAAGGCATCTCAGCCTCCAGTTCTGAAAGTTCGATATCTTCCAGTTTCAGTTCGTCGTCTTCTGGCATTTTATTATCCTCCAAACTCAATTCTTTGTCTGTATCTATATCTGGTATCTCTATATCCAAAGGATCGTCTTGCTCAGACAGCTCCGTATGCGGCTCTTCCAGATCTTCTAAGTCAGGCGTATTGGGTTGTGTAGCTTCTAATTCTTCTAGTTCGGGTATTTCTGGTTGTGTGGCTTCTAATTCTTCTAGTTCGGGTATTTCTGGTTGTATGGCTTCTGGCTCTGGTGTTTCTAGTTCATTTGGCTCGGGCATTTCTGGCTCGATATCTGATATTTGAAGTGCATCAGCACCGTTTTCTTCTATATTAAGTGCTTCTAATTCTATATCCTCTAACTCCGGCATTTCCAACTCGGTAATTTCTGAATTTTGTTCCGATGCTTCTGGTTCTAGTTCTTCGATATCCGATATCCTTAAATCATCCTGAATGTCCTGTTCGGCATTTGTCTCTGCCACCTGTACTTCATTCATGGGTTCTGCTGGCTTTGGCTCTAAAACATGATTGAGCAAATCATCCAAATAGTTTTCCTCTGAACTCATGATAATCCCTCCGTCCCTGTTCGATCTGACAATGTATACGTTCTGAGAAAATCGACCGCATTCATCGCAATGCTGATTCCCTTACCACTCAATTCCTCTGTCATCTGGTACAATGAATCATTGATTCTGAAAAAACTAGCCTTTTGATTATAAAAAGCAACCTTTTCAAAAGGCCATCTAATAATATTCGGCAAATTTAATTCTACACCCAATTCAAGAATACAGAGTTTTTGATTCAATGTCCTTTGCAGCCATTTCGTGTAATTCTCCCATTGTTTCTGATATCCTTCCTCAACATAATTCTGCTCACACAGAATATTGCTGTATACTAATGGCTTGCCGCAGACAGGACACTTTGGCACTTCAAGAGAATCCAAGCCCACCTTGTCTAAGATTGCCTGATGCACTAAATCTGAAAAGTCCTTAGACGAATATAGCGTATTACAGCACTTTTCACTGCATTGGAGCATTTGATAATTTCCACAAGGTTCCACCACCCGTTCGCTGTCAAATGGAGCTTTTCGAATATTCTCATCAATACAGGTTGTAATGACAAAATAATTCTTGTCCTTGACCAGTTCATAGAGTTTCCTGTAGGCCTCCTCTAATCTGCCCTCTTGATGTTCTATCAGAAAACGATGTTCCAGAAACGGAATCGTCCACTCAAGTGTCTCATCAATATCTACTTCTTCCAGTGCAGACATAAGATTCGGAAATTGATGTATATCTTCGAAATTTTCATTAAATTCTTCACCAATGCCCACAAGTACCATGTCTGCATCTGTGATCTTCTCTGCGAGTGTTTTTTGTTTTTCTATAATTTCAGTCTCGTCCATGCCTCTCCTTACATTTTCCCTACACAAAAGTTTGTATAATTTGTTAGAGCCGGGCATTTATCCCGGCTCTATCTTTCTTATCTTGCAAGCAGACCATCGATTACCTTCACAAGATTTCCAATCTCAGGTTTTGATAACTGTGCATCCGCACCCAAATCTTCACCCTTTCTTCTCATCTCATCATTTACAAGTGAAGAGAAAATAATTACCGGTATATGTTTTGTCGCATCATCTGATTTCACAAGCTTCGTCAGACGGTGTCCATCCATAAGAGGCATCTCGATATCTGTGATAAGCAGATGTACATCCTTATCCAGAGTTCCAGCATCTCTGCACTTTACTATGTATTCCCATGCTTCCTCGCCATTCTCAGCCTTAATAATATTTTCATACCCCGCCTTCTTGAGCGATTCAACAATCAGTTTTCTAAGCAGAGAGGAATCTTCCGCGATCAGAATCGGAATCTCTGTATTCTCTCTGTCTCCCAGCGCTTCAATCTCTGTCACTTTTAATCCGGTCTCTGGATTAATATCTGTGATAATCTTCTCAAAATCAAGGATAATGATAAGTTTTCCATCAATCTTAATGATACCTGTAGATATACCATCCTCCACTGTTGTCACTGTCGCACCGGGTTTAATGATATCAACCCATGAAACTCTGTGGATACCGATCACGGAATCTACATGAAAAGCAATATCAAGTTTATTAAAACTCGTGATAATAAACAGACCGCCCGGCTGTGACTGCCCGCGCTGTAAACAGTTCCGCAGATCAATTGCCGTAATCATCGCATCACGCGGCATAAAAATACCTTCCACACTAGGATGCGCATTGGGCACAGGTGTTACAGGCGAATAGGGAATAATCTCTCTGATCTTAGCCACATTAATACCATAAGAATTTCCGTCCACCACAAATTCTAATACTTCTAACTCATTAGTTCCGTTCTCCAAGAGAATCTTAGTCTCCATATTAAACCTCCATTCTACAGATGGTCAAAAATATACATGTTTTTAACCTCTTTATCCTCACTGCTGTGCAGAGTATTCATCATTAATCAATTATAACAT
>VSNR01000224.1 GCA_009774345.1 Lachnospiraceae bacterium
GCTATAAAACATGCTACAAGTACTGGAATTATGTGGCATTGTGAAAATAATTTAGAGCAAGGCTCACGGATTCAGGGTGATATAAAAAAGTATGCAAGTATTGTGGAAAATAGAATGGATGATGAGAGCTGTACGATAGAAACAGTACTCCGAGATAATGCCAAGATATTAGAACAGTGTCAAATTTACAAGGTTAACTATCTTCTTATTGATGATGAATATCAAGTTGACATTGAACTATAAATTGTAGGGAGGGAATGAAAATGCGCACAGAGGCAGAAATGATATCTTTGATAAAAGATATTGCTTTTAAGGAAGAAAATATTAGGGCTGCATATATTGAAGGCTCTCGTACAAATCCAAATGCTCCAGAGGATATTTTTCAAGATTATGATATTGTGTATATTGTAACAACTACAAAACCATTTCGTGAAGACAAGGAATGGATAAATAATTTTGGCAAGATTTTGTACATGCATTATCCCGAGGATAATGTGTTTTATCCATCGGATGTAGAGAATTGTTATGGTTGGCAGATACAATTTGCAGATGGAAATAGGATGGACTTACATGTATGTACCAAAGAAAATGCTCTTGCAAATCTTGAATTGTATCAAATATTAGTGGATAAAGATGGCATTGTGCCATATCCACAAGAAACCACGGATGAAAGATACTGGGTCAAAGAGCCTAGGGAAATTGAATTTAAATGTACTTGTTCAGATTTTTGGTGGTGCTTGAATAATGTGGCAAAAGGATTATGGCGTAATGAACTTCCTTATGCTATGGATGTGATAAATTTCGTCTTGAGACCGCATTTAAAACGCCTGTTAGAATGGAAAATGGGTATAGAAAATAATTTTTCTGTTAGTGCAGGAAAGTCCTGTAAATATTTCAAAAAATATTTACAGGAAGAAACGTATAGACAATTTCTTGCAACATACTCCATCGCAGAAATTGAATCAATATGGAATTCTGTTTTTGAAATGTGTGATTTATTTCAAAGTACGGCGGTAGAACTTAGTAAAAAACAGAAATTTGTATACGATTTTGAACAAGCGGAAAATAGCTTGAGTTTTTTGCATCATGTAAGGAAACTACCAGCTAATGCAAAAGAAATATATCCATAATTTTACTCAAGGAATTCCAATTTGTCGGGGAAAAATTAAGAAATAAAAAATTGAATATTGTTTACCTTTAGGTAGCGATTATCTTAACAGACAATCAGCTACCTTTTTTAATTTCAGAAACTAATAACACAGCACAGAAAGAACGAGGTATCAAGATGATCGAGAGCAAAAATGACACAAGTAAAAACTTAGAAAAAGCATTACAGGTATTACAACAAGCAAAACAGCGTGTAGCCAACGAAAAGAAAAAGCAGAATGAGAAGAAACGCAAAGCCGAGAACCACCACAAGTACATCATGGGCGGTATTGTCGTGAAGTATCTCCCCGACTGTTACCGCTATGACGAGGGCGAGTTAAACCGTATCTTATCGGTTGCCTTGCAGACAAGGGAGTGTAATGTGACGCAAGCGTCACAATGCAGATATATCTCTAAAATCAAAGCGGAAAGCCGAGAAACCACTCCCTCACAATCCAATCCCACCAATGCCGAAAATGAAAGCGAGGGCGGTACGGAATGATAAAGGCGAGGACACTGGAAAGCCGAGGTAACGTATTCACCCCGTTTACGGGGTGCGCACAGATATACCACCAGAGGTGGTATGTGCGCTCTCCGAGGGGCAAGTTTCACTTGCATGGACTCCTGCGGAGGGCGTTGTCTGCCTTGCGGCAGCCAAAAGGGGAAACGACAATTCCCCTTCGCAAGCTGCGCTTGCTACCCTTTAGTGAACTTTGCGTTCAGACAAAAGCCAAAGTGCGGCTTTTATCTGCCCACAAAGTCTATCCATGCGCCCCTCTACTCTATCGGCAGAATGTAAGTGTTGTGTATGGGTAATGTCACGAAACAGGCAAGCACACGTTTTTCCATAGTCAGGCGGAGCAAGGGGCAGTCGGCAGTTGAGAAAGCGTCCTACATCAGCAGGAGCATTCTTGTGAGCGGATATGACGGGCAGACCTACCGCCCGAAATACCATGAGGATTTAGTGCATAGTGAAATCACTCTCCCACCCAATGCGCCCAAAGAATATGCAGACAGAGCCACTTTATGGAACGCTGTTGAACTGTCAGAGAAAGGACAGAAATCACAGCTTGCGAGAATGTTAAAAGCGTCACTCCCCAATGAATGGAGCTACGAACTTGCGGAGGAAGTCGTGAGGGATTATGTGCAGAGGAATTTTGTTGACAAGGGAATGTGCGCTGATTGGGCAATCCATGACAGCGAGAATGACAAAGGACAGCGCAATCTCCATATCCACGTTCTACTCACTATGCGCCCTCTCACTGAAAACGGGGAATGGGGAGCAAAACAAAAGAAGATTTATGACCTTGACGAAAACGGCGAGAAGATACCAGTGATTGATAAAAAGACAGGTCAGCAGAAAGTTGACAAGCGGAACAGGAAACAGTGGAAATGCCACACCGCCGACAGCACCGACTGGAACAGCAGAGAGAACGCCAAAATGTGGCGCAAGGATTTAGGCGACACAATCAATGCCACCAATGAGCAGTTGGGGATTGCGCTACATTGGGAACACCGCTAAATTTATGTAAAAGTCAATAAAACAGGGCTTTTCCACATTTGGGAAAGCCCTTTATGGTACTATTTTGGTACTATTAATTGGTTTAGCCTGTCGGCAACTTCTTCATGTTTACTGGGGTATAAATGCCCATATACACTATTTACCATCTGTACGGTATCGCCTATGCGTTCTGCTATAAGCTGGGGAGTAAAGCCCATATTGATAAGCAGCGAAACGTGTGAATGCCTTAAATCGTGTATGCGTATACGGGGAATGCTGGCCTTTTCAGAGTACCGCGCCATATTCTTCCGCAGGGGCATATCTGTAAAGCCAAATACCCTGTCCTGCGGCTGTATGCCGTATAGCCTGCTGGTGTAAGCTTGTACCTCCTGCATAACTGCATCGGGCATTGATATGGTGCGTATGCTGTTGTCTGTTTTCGGGGAGGTGCTTATTTTCTCCCGGTTGCGATGATACAGTGTTTTATTGATGCTGATCGTACTGCTTTTAAAGTCCAGATCGGAGAGGGTAAGCGCCAGCAGTTCGCCGCACCGCATACCAGAATAAAAAAGCGTCTGAAAGGCAGCATGTACCCTTATGTCCTCCACGCACTCGATAAAGCGGTTATACTGCTCTAATGTCCAGAAGCTCATAGACCGGGTGGTTTTGCCCATTGTTCCGGCTTTATGGCATGGGTTTGATGGCAGGTTATAATAAGTGACTGCATAGTTCAGTATGGCAGACATTTTCTTGTGTATATTCCGAAGGTATCCGTCTGATGCACCGCTGTCAATCTGTACATTCTGCCATGCCCGGATATCTGCGGCAGTAATGGCATTTATGGGCTTGTCACCGAAATACGGCAGTATGCGGCCTTTAAATACATAGTTTGTACTGTCCAGGGTGCTTCTTTTTAGCCTGTGGCTCATATCCTCTATATAGAGGTCATAGAGGGCTTGAAAGGTCATGTCAGGGGTGCCCTGCAGGCGTTCCAGAAAGGCGCGTTCCCACTCCCGGGCTTCCCGTTGGAGCTTGAAGCCGCGCTTCTTTTTCTGCTTTTTGGCTCCTGTATAGTCCGTATAATAGAACTTGCAGTACCATGTCTTGGTTGATTCATCATAATATGATGGCATAAAAAATCAGTCCTTTCTTAAAAAATGGGTATACTTAACAAAGAACTGATGATATAATACTGTTGTGTGAGTTAGTATTATACAGTTCTCTGTATGGTATCTATCTGAAAGGCTCCGGCGTTGGCGCGCTGGGGTCTTTTCAAATTATGGTTGAAAAATCCGTGCACATGGCGTATAATATGCTTAACAGGACAGCCGGAAGGTGAGTGCAAGTCACCCGACCCAGCGAAGATTTATAACAAAACTATTAAGAAATAGTCGTCTACTTTTCCAGGAGCAGGACGGCTATTTCTTATTTTTCAAATTTAGAATTGCAACGATCAGAAGTCCTATAGTCAAAAGCACCATAAATTCCTCATATGTACTCATAATAATCACCACCTTCCGACAGGATACTTGGATTGGGTGAGAGCACGTCCCCCGGCTGCCCGGTTAAACATATTATATTGTCATGGTGCAGTAGTTCACTGGTTTAAAATCAGGGCAAAGTGGGAGCTGATTAGACCCCACCCGGTAATTATGGGGGCGGTATCCCGTAATTTTCAGTATGCCATTGTGACGTATTCTGCCGCCCATATACAGGGTTAAATGCTGATGATGGTATTTCTATCAATAAATGTATAAAATACCTGTGTGAAGCCGGATAGGCGTTTTTAAACAATGCAAAAGACCCCGTATAAATACGAGGTCTTTATAATGAAATGCTGCCCGCTGGGGGCTGTGTCTTTTATACTGCCAGTAAATGGCTCTGTTTTAAAGCATATTCATTATATACCTCATAATATGTGATTGTCAAGAAAATATGCAAGTTTTATGATTGTTTTCCGACAAACTGATTCAATAATTCTGTATCTATTAAATCCAGTTCTTCACTTGTAAGTTTTATTCCGCTCAAGATATCGTGATTGGTTTTGGGGTCATAAATTCGGATTTTGCTTATAGTTGTTATTTGATTGCTAAGGGCAATGCTTCCTGTTTTCATACGTTGCACCTCTCTGCTTATACGATCGAGAAGCTCACCTTCTTTTTGAGTTTCTTTAAGTTGTATCATAATCTCATATTTGGCAGTAATTGAATTTTGATTATTGATAAGCTCTTCTAAGCTGCTTATTCGTTTCTGTTGAGATTCGATCATGGATAGGAGTTTAGCGCTTAACCTTCTAAATAATTCATCACCCAGATATACATCGCCTTTATGCAATTTTTTAATATCACTATCCTGTTTTAAAGATGTCAAGGGTATGACAGTAATAACAGGGGAATGAATAGAATTATTTTTATCAAGGACAACGCAATAATGAAGTCCGCCTTCCTCACTTCCAACATTGTATCCTAAATGGACTTTGATAATTTCTCCGCGTTTGTATCTTCTTAAGCTGGAAGGGGAGAAATTACTTTCAAAATTAAGAAAAGTTATCCAGTCTTGTATCCAATAACTTAATTTATCGGCTTTTCCATTTGACTTCCTGTCAGAGCTGTTAATTAGATCTTTTAAATATGTGTCGAGAGTTTTTAAGGCATTGTTTTTGTGAGCAATAAGTTCTTCTTTTGTTGTATTTCTTGCCATATTTTGATTGTTTATCTCCTTTCGTTATATAAAATTGGTCAACCACAGCCATTTGTCCGTGGTTAGAGCCATTTGGCTTTTACCGGATATCTCCATGTAGGAGCCACCCAGATTTAGGGCATCACTGCTCCATAATTACCGGCGCCCCTGCATCTAATTAGATGCGCCAGTTTTGGATTGTCCGTTTTTCGGACAGACCCGAAGCCAAAAGTGGCTCGGCTAGTCTTGGGGTGGTTCGTCTGGCTTGATGTATCGGGGGATTTCGGTTAGTTCTGATACCCGTTTTCTTGCTTCGGATTGCCCGATTTCATTTAGTTTTCTGTAATCATTCACTAAAAGTTCCTCTCCCTGTTTCTGACGTTGCTCAATGACTCTATTTAGTTCTTCCTCTGAACTGGCAAAGGAATGAGAGTTTTCATATGACAGAGGATCGTTACCTTTTTGACGTAACTGTCCGGGAATGCCAATAATAACTTGTTCCTCTTCTTCCGTTAATTCTTCATGGCGTAGAGCTTTTTGCATAGCTACTTCATATAATTTTTGCAAGTTTGGGTCAATATAAATGTTATTATCAGAATCTGTAAATTGCGGCACTTCTTCTAATTCTGAAATTTTTTCATGTGCTATTTTTTTTCCAGTATTATTTAATTTGCCGTATATTTCAATAATACCCTCTAGGTTATCATCATTTCCCATTGTCGTTAAAATGTAGTCTCCAATGGTTTGTTCTTCTTTGCTTGCTTTTGGGTCATAGTATTTTGCGGCTAATTCATCATAGTTATCTAATAAATCATAAACAGTAATATCTGTATTATCA
>VSNR01000225.1 GCA_009774345.1 Lachnospiraceae bacterium
CCGTAATCATCAACCTTTTTCAATGACATAAGAGAGCGCAATTCATTTCTAAACAATACAAGTGCTGCGATTATAATAATCAACAAAGCGATTCCGATACCTGCTATAACCCGAAGGACAATTTTCTTCTTTTTTTGTTTCATATTTACCCCACTCCATAATTTCAATTCCTTAATTATCCAACGCTGTTATTTTACCATAAGCACATACGCAAATCCATCTAATTTTGCTTAATGTCCCTTTGCATTATTCTTAGCAATTATCATCTGTATTTTTGTATGTGTACTATCCGCTGCATGTCTATGTATTGATGCTGATAGGGCAGTGGTGACATTGTACCTTTAGAATCATGTGGGCGTCCGCCAGCTTCTGTTGACGGACGCCCGCGATTTCAATGGGAAGCTGCGGTTATGCAATGATTGCTATAGGGGGCGCAGATGTGATATAATCAGAAACAAGGGGGTGGGAAACGGTGGAATTAAAGAGATTCCAAATACAGGATTCAGCAATCATTTGCAGTTGGATTCAGGATGAAAAAAGTTTATATCAGTGGTCAGCAGCCAGATTTGGTAAGTTTCCGCTCGCAGAGAATGATTTAAATGAAGATTATGTGCCTAAAATGAAAGATGGGCGGTTTATTCCGCTGAATGCATACGACGAGGAAGGAAAGCTTGTGGGGCATTTATATATACGATATCCAGAGGTGCATGATGACCGGATTGTACGATTTGGTTTTGTTATTATCAATCCCGCATTCAGAGGGTGCGGAAATGGAAAGAAAATGCTGCGACTCGCAATCGACTATGCCAGGAACGTCCTGGGGGCATCGAAGATTACATTGGGGGTATTTGCCAATAATGACAGTGCAAGGCATTGTTATGAGGCAGTTGGATTTCGGGCGGCTGGAAAGACTGAACTGTATAAAATGCCGATCGGGGATTGGGAATGTATAGAAATGGAGTTAATAATAGATGGTAAAAGTGGATAATAATACATTGGTAAATATTAGTGCACAAAGGTTTGAGCGGTTGAGGGAACAAGGGGCTTTTTATATAGATAAGACAGAATTTATCAGAGAATGGTGGGAAAAAGGTTCGGATGTGACCCTGATCACGCGTCCGAGAAGATTTGGCAAGACGTTGAATATGAGTATGCTGGAATGCTTTTTCTCGACGCAATATTCAGGCAGGGGCGATTTGTTTGAGGGACTTTCCATCTGGGAAGGCAGATACCGCGAACTACAGGGGACATTTCCAGTGCTCTTTCTGACATTTGCAAATATGAAAGCAGCACGGTATGCAGATATGGAATACAAGATTACAAAGGTGTTTTCTGACCTGTATGAGCAGCACCGGTATTTGCTTGATGGAACGCTGCTCAGCCGCAATGAGCGGGAATATTACGAACATGTGAAACCGGGAATGGCGATGCAGGGAGTGGCGGATGTGATACATTCTCTTGCAGGTTTTATGCGGCGCTATTACAAAAAAGATGTCGTGATTCTTCTTGACGAGTATGATACCCCGATGCAGGAGGCATGGATAAATGGCTACTGGGATCAGGCAGTGGAATTTTTCGGGGAGTTTTTTAACAGTACCTTCAAGACGAATCCCTATCTTGAACGTGCCATGATTACGGGCATCACGCGCATTTCAAAAGAAAGCATTTTCTCAGATTTGAACAATCTGGATGTGGTCACGACAACATCTGATGAGTATGCGGCAGCTTTTGGCTTCACGGAGGAGGAAGTGTTTCGGACGCTGGACGCTGTAGGACTGGGGGCGGAAAAGCAGGGGGTAAAGCAGTGGTACGACGGGTTTACCTTTGGCAGTGTTACCGATATTTACAATCCGTGGTCGATCGCGTCCTTTATCCGCAAAAAGGGAAGATATGAGGCATATTGGACCAACACGAGCAGCAATAGTCTGGTCAATGCGCTGGTGCAAAACGGGGATGCTGACATCAAGCAGACAATGGAGGCGTTATTGCAGGAGAAAAGCTTCGGGACTGAGCTTGACGAGCAGGTCGTTTTTAATCAGCTTGGCAAGGATAACAATGCGGTGTGGAGCCTGCTGCTTGCTGCGGGATATCTCAAGGTGCTCAAGACGGAGGCAGCGGAGGATACGGTGTTTTATACACTGACGCTGACAAATTTTGAGGTGCGCCAGATGTTTCGCAAAATGGTCAAAGGCTGGTTTCAGGGAAGTACCACAGTAGTCTATAACGAATTTATCAAGGCGATGCTAAATGATAACGTATGTATGATGAATGCCTTTATGAACAAGGTGGCACTGAATACATTCAGCTCTTTTGACAGTGGCAGCAAGCCTTCGGAAGAGGCAGAGCCAGAGCGGTTTTACCATGGGTTTGTGCTGGGGATGGTAGTGAATCTGGCAGACACTTACAAAGTCTGCTCGAACCGTGAGAGCGGCTATGGACGCTACGATGTCTTGCTAAAGCCGCTAGATCAGAGCGGGAAGGCATTTATCTT
Source organism: Lachnospiraceae bacterium (assembly GCA_009774345.1). Taxonomy (GTDB): domain Bacteria; phylum Bacillota; class Clostridia; order Lachnospirales; family Lachnospiraceae; genus COE1. The sequence goes on from VSNR01000225.1 coordinate 2,492, forward strand.
TGAATTTAAGGTATTAAATCCATATGAGAATGAAAAGACGCTCGAGGAGACCCTCGCCAATGCTCATAGACAGATTGAAGAAAAATGCTATGAGACAGAGCTTTTATCGGAAGGCTTTGTATCAGGACAGATTCGGAAGTATGGGTTTGCATTTCAGGGGAAGAAGTGTCTGATTGGTTAAGAGATTGGAGTGGGGATTGTGGGACTTTTCTTAAATATGGGGAATGATAATTTTGCAGAGTTTTCAAAAACAAAGTATTTTGTGGATAAATCTTCGTTGATTAATAAACTGCTTCAAAAGGACATTACAGAAAAATTTATCTGCAATAGCAAGGCGCGGCGGTTTGGAAAATCCGTGACAGCGGATATGCTGGTTGCATATTTTAGTAAAGGAGCAGATTCAAGAGAACTGTTTGCGCCGCTTGCGTGTGTAAAAGATACACTGTTTGTCGAAAGCATGAATGCATATGACACAATTTTTGTGGACATACAGGCACAGTTTAAGGAAGCATCAGATGCCCGAGCAGAGCCAAATCAGTACATTCGCAGCAATCTTCTCCGTGAGTTGATACAAACTTATCCGCATCTGATTTCTGGGGAGATGACACTGGTTGCAGCGCTTTCTACGATTTATGATAAAACAGGAAACCGCTTTGTCATTATTTTTGATGAATGGGATTATCCGGTGAGGGAGCTTGGCGCAGAGGATCCAGACAGAAAAGCATACATTGAGATGCTGCGTGGATTGTTCAAAAGCAATGCTGCAAAATCTTTTATACGGCTCGCATATCTCACAGGAATTATGCCAATCGTCAGGACAAAGGGGCAGTCTGCGGTAAATAATTTCAGGGAATATACGATGGCAGATTCGGGAGATTTGGGGCAGTATATTGGTTTTACAGAGAATGAGGTATCCGCATTGTGCAGGAAATGGGGTGTTGATTATGTTCGGATGAAGGAATGGTATAATGGTTATAATTTAAATGGTATTGCGATGTACAATCCGTTGTCTGTCATAGGCGCACTCTTGACAAATAAATTCAGACCGTATTGGACAGTTACAGGGACTTATGGAGATATTGACGAGCTGATTGGCAGAGATTTTGACGGGCTTAGGGAGCGCATTATCACAATGCTTTCAGGCAACAGGGTCTCAGTGGAAGTTGATAATGGAATCAATGATTTACAGACCTTTATTGACAAGGAGCAGGTTATAACGGCTCTGATTCATTTAGGATATTGTGCGTATGATGAAAAGACACAGGAAGCCTATATACCCAATAAGGAGATTTATGCGGTATTTTATAAATCCGTAAAGAAAAGCAGTAACGACGGTCTGTCGCAGTTTATGAGACTTTCCGATAAAATTCTGGATGCCGTTTTGGCGGGAGACGGGGAACAGACTGCAAGGCTGATACAGTGTGTCCACCATGATTTTACATCAAGTATTGCATATCATGATGAAAATTCGCTTTCCTGTACGGTGATGATTGCGCTGATTTCGGCATTTTCTTCTTATCATAGACCGATTCGGGAGTTTCCGGCGGGGAAGGGATTTGCAGACCTTGTGTACCTGCCGCGGACAAACCAGCCCGGATGTCCAGTGCTGGTGGTTGAGTTAAAATGGGACAAAAGCGCAGACGCAGCAATCTCTCAGATCAAGAGAAGGCAGTATCCTGTGTCGTTAAAAGAGTACGCAGGTGAGATTTTGATGGTTGGAATAGATTACGATAAAAAGACAAAGGAGCATGTCTGCAAAATAGAGCTACTTGAAAAGAAGTAACTAAAAAGCTTTTGAAAATAAAACCAGCAGCTAGCCAGCGTGTAAGCGCTTGGATAGCTGCCTTTATTTACGAAGCTGTGCTCAGTTTTCGCACGATTTTCAAGTCTAACTGCCTGAGCTGCTCATAGACCTGCTGCGTCATTGCCTCGATGTGGTCAATCTTTTCCTGCGGCAGCTGTTTCTCTGCAAAAACTTCCATAAGCGCTGTGCGGTAATCCCTTTTGTGCTTTTTGTTCAGGCTGTTCCAGTTTACACCGGAAAAGTGTGTGAAGATGGCGCTGTCCGCTGTCAGTTTGGATTGTAAGATCAAGACAGCAATGACAGGATAGCCTGCATAACCCTGCCAGAAGGTCGCATTGTCTGTCGAAGAATACGTATTGTCTTTCCATGCAACCTTGTACGATTTTGTTCCGTCCGACGAAGTGACCTCTGCGGAAGTTTCGCCCATGTGGATGCGGTTGTCCGCCAGTGCCGAATACGCCTCATAAATTTTTTCAATCGGTGGTAATTTTTCCATAAAAATCCTCCTTAGGTCTGCTGGTACTGTATGGCGGCAATCTGGCAGTCGCGGCAGATTTGGATATAGTGTGTGCCGCAGGTCGTCCAGTCATCGCCAAGCTGTGCCAGATGCATCATTTTTTTGCCGCATTCCGGGCAGACTGCGAAGGTGGCGTCATTGAGAAATGCTGGTCTGCCGCCAACTGCGCAGCGGTCAAACTCATCGCAGTAGCTTTTGGGCACCATTTTTTTCGAGAGGACAAAGGGCGTGCGGTCATTTAAGTCCTCGTCCTCACAGAAATAGTCTTCCCCATCCTCATGAATCAAAACAGTGCTCTCCCCATCCTCCGTATATTTGCTAAATACTGTACCAGACCAAGGGAGACAGCCCTCGCAGTACTTAATCTTAATTTTGCCATGCAGTCCCAGAAAGGACAGGCGTTCGTCACGGCCGTCAAGCACCAATACATTACAATAGCTCGAGTCACAAAACGGACATTTCTCCTCGGCGGTGCCACCATAGACATTTTCCTCCGGCGCGGCGGTCTCTGATTTTTCCAGCGCATAGCATTCATCAAAGAAAAGCGGTCTTCTTTTGCCGTCCTCAATGCACCAACCGCCCTCCTCGGCATACTGACAGGGGCCGACATACAGGGAATCGCGCCACGGCTTGGGCGCAGCTTCCCATTTCTGAAAGTATTCTGCGACAGTGTCGTCACCGATCATCGCAAGTGCCACGAGATATTTGTTGACCAGATTCTTGTCCGGCTCTCCTTTGTCCAGCAGGTCAATCAGCTTGTCCCGCACATCCGCGGGAGCATCCTGATAGAGTATCCGTGGGTAAAAGATGCCTGCCTCAAAAGCTGCCCGGGCGATCTTTGGGTCATGTAATTCTTGATTACGAATTATATTGTCCAAGTCCTCACAGGAGCATCCGTACTTTTCTTCAATTTGTTCTTGCAGTGTCTTTTCTTTCTGTTCTTCCAAATGGGTTCCCTCGCTTTCGTATAATATTTTAATGACATCAAATGTTTACAAATAAGTGTTGGTTTCATAGCATCTTATTTATTTAGTATACTATATTTAGCGGGAGATGGAAATAGGATTTAATACATTTCAGTAAGCAGATGGGGCACAACATAAAAAATATGAAGAAAATGGAATGACATATGATATACATTATGTTAAGATAGTCATAAATTAATTTATTAAAAGCTTCCATTATAATAGGAAGGAGTGACATGGATGACAATTCAGCAGGAAACAA
>VSNR01000226.1 GCA_009774345.1 Lachnospiraceae bacterium
AATAGCGGGTAATATTATATATTGTAAAAATAACTTCGTACATTATATTTTTAATTTCCATTTCATACGTATAAATAATCCCTAGATGAGAGAAAAAGTAGTACCACATGAAATTTTTTCTCACCAAGAACTTTAAAATCCGCATAAATACTGTGTTTCACCAAACTTTCCTTTTACTTTTTAAAGAAAAGGAGTATAATATGTGGTACTATGTAGTACCACATTCGAGGTGATTCACATGCCATACATAAAAGTCCAAAAATTAGTTTTCAACAATGACGGCAGCATACATTCTGGCAGCGCGTCAATTTTAGTGTCCAGTTACGACAAAAGCATAAAGGGTCATTCCAGGAAAACTGTCCGAGAAAGGCTCGGCAAAATCCTGTATATAAATAAAGGGCACTCGTGCGGCATATTCCTCTCCCCCACAAGGGGGCTGGTGGAATACGATGCGGAAAAGGACGAGTTTGCCAGCGTGGACAGTGGTGACCCGCGCCTGCCCGCCTTAAGTGTGTTCCCGGACCCGCCAGTGCATACGATATTTGGTGATGCATACCTGGTACTGGGTTTTGCCGAAAGATGCGGGATGGTCTCAGTACTGCGGGATGCCTTCACCAATACCGTGGATTATGAGAAGGTCCTCTGCCACCTCCTGCACACAATATGCAGGGATGGGGCGAAGATATCCTGTGACGATTTCTTTACCCGGTCGGTGGCATCATGCATACTGCGCGACATCCCTGTTGGGAACCTGGGATCCGACACTCCCTACTTCATGGCAATGGGGGAGGACGGGGCAAAGCTTGCCTTTTTCCGCTCATTCATAAAGTATATGCGCCACAGGTACCCGGAATTCGGCACCGGATGCTATGTCGATTCAACACCACTGCCAAACGACATAGCGGACAACCCGCTGAACGCCCTCTGTTCCCATGGTGTCGCCAGCGCATCGGTCCAGACGAGGCTCGTGCTGGTGCTGGACGAGGAAACCGGGCTTCCGGTATGGTTCCAGACTATCCCTGGCAACGTGCTTGACCTGAGTACCATTTCCAGTGTCATGGAGGATGTTGCGGAGAGTCTCGGCATCCGGATAGGCTCCCTAGTGCTTGATGCTGGGTATGTGACAAAAAGCGTCATCGGGGAATTCAACGCTGATTCGTGCCTGCCAGCTGGCGCAGACGGAGACAAAAAGCCTAGGACCATAGTGGCAAGGATGCCTGCAAAAAAGGGCTATCCACACAAGAGGCTATATAATGAAACAAGGCATCTGTACCCAAATGCAAAATACGAGTTTATAAGGAAGTCGCATACCTATTTCGGCACGGTGCGGGAAATAACACTGTTCGGTTTCCGCATGTATGCCTACGTCTACGTTGACAAGGACAATGCCCTGACGTTAGGCAGGAAGGACCGCGAGAAGGACGAGGATGCCTATCAGAAACTTACGATGGCTGAAAAGAACTGGCATTCCGTAAAATACGGATACTTCGTACTTCTGTCGAATACCATGGCAGAACCGCCACAGATGCTGGACGAGTATTTCGGCAGGACGAGCATAGAAACAGTATTCAAAACAGGGAAGGACTTCCTCAGCCTACTCCCACTCTCCAAATGGAGCAGGCAGACGGTACTGGGCAAGCTCCTTTCCGACACCATATGCACCATAGTATATCTCGAACTGCTAAAGACGCTTAAAGGAAAAGAAATATCCATGCCGAAGCTTCTTGGGACAGCATCATCGCTGATGTGCCTGAGAAAGGCCGATGGCACAATCTGCGTTGAAACCCCAAATAAGGGAACCAAAGAGGCATACAGCAAGGTTGGGATAAAAATACCGTCATCTATAAGCCTCGATGATATATGCAAAAAACTCAGCCTAAAATGAATATTCCTGCTGATGGCTTTGATGTGGTACTACTTTTGGGGATCATCTAGGGATAATTTTGAACACAATATTTTCTTTATCTTTACAAATGGGTTCACCGAAAATATTTCTTATATAAAGAAGAATATTTTTTCTCGCTTGTATACGTATTGTATCATCAGTATCTTTAGATGATATATGCGAATTATCTTTCTTAGTCCTTGGAAGAAAAATATAATCATTGTTCAATACTACCATATGAATCACCTTATCAATATTTCATAAATATATTTTGAATACTATGTATGCTTTATTTTATCATAGACACACGAAATTTTTATCCATTACCTTCTGACTTTTCAGAAATAATTCTTATTTCTGTTATGCAATAGAACGCCATTTTTGAGGACAGACATATAAAACCCTTGCCCCATCACTTCAACGCCCGCAAAGCCGCATAAATCAAGGGCTAAACAACCCCTACTGCGTAACAATCCCCATAATAAATTGAGGGCGAAAGCAGTTTACTGATTTCGTCCTCTTGACTACCCACAAGCAAAGGCGGGAAAAGCTGTCAAGGGCGCGTAGCGCGAAGTTTACCCTTGACAGCTTTTCCTGTCTTTGCTACTTCCTATCGGTCGAAGCGGAATTTCAGTATGGCTTCAACCAGTTTCGCCTTTAACCTATCCTGTGTATCGTCATTGATATGCCCCTTATACATAGACAGATATTTGATGTGTGCGGTGTAATATCGCAATACTGCGTCTACCGCTTCCGGCTCTCCGGCAACGGCTTTTTCGATTACCTCAAAAGGTATCAATTTTTTATTCCTCATGTTTCAATCTCTCCCATTCTTTCCGTAACTGTTTCAGCGCAACATTTCTTCTGTGGTTTATCGTACTTCTGCAACGCCCGTACAGCCTGCCGATTGCTTCATCACGATAACCGATGAAGTAATATAGCAACAAAACTTCTTGCCTTAACTCCGGCAATTTTGATAATGCCGTTGCTAACCGTTCATCATCAACGATAACTTCCTTTCCCAACACAAGAAATGCGGTCGGCTTGTCCTGCTTTTCAAAGTAACTGTCCATAACAGAAGGTTCAAAATATCGTTCTGACATCAGATAGTCAAGGGATATTTCCCGTTCCATTTTCCGCTTCAAATCTCGCCATGCGTTTATAGCTTCATGGCGCAGGACAACCTTGCAGAATGCATGAAACGCATATTCGATATGTTCCATGAATTGTTCAGAATATCTCATTTTCTCTCACCCCCTTTCTTCCCAGTAGGGGGCTATTACAACAAACGCCCATACAGCATAAAGCGGCATAGGCATTTGGGTAATACGAGTTATCAAGACATACTAAATGATATGTGTGTTCATACTCATAGGCAGAATATCCCGTTCCACAAGACAGGATTTTTTTGACAATTCACCATAACAAAAACTACCCATGAAATAAAAAGCAGACATAGCAGTACCTCACAATACCGCCATATCTATGAAAACTTTCGTGCCACATAAGAACGGCGGCTTTGATTGTTATTTCAAAACCGCCGTTCAGCCGCTCATATTCTGTTTTGGCGCATGATGATTTTGCCGCCACACAACGGTTTTTTTATTAACCGCCGGACGGCATGAAAATCTTCTTTTTATGCGTAGTGATACTTTTCTCTGTTCTTATAAAGAAAAACCAATGCTACAACCATAGTGATTAGCTCTGCTATCGGTACTGCAAGCCATACCCCTGTTACACCCCAAATATTCGGCAGTGTAAGCAACAGCACTGTAATCAGTCCGAAAGTCCGCAGGAACGACAAAATTGCTGACAGCTTCCCGTTTGATAATGCTGTAAATGTGGCAGAGGTAAAAATGTTCAGCCCGCAAAACAAAAAGCTAAATGAAAAAATCAAAAATCCGTTTCGTGCAATTCCATAAACAGGCGTTCCTTTTTCTGCAAAAATACTAACCAATGGCGAACCAAAAATAAAAGCTACTGCAAAAACAGTGACCGAAACAAAGACAATGAACCGCATACAAATAGAAAAAACATTCTTTAACTGCTTTTTGTCCTGCTTCCCATAGTTATAGCTGATAACAGGGGCTACTCCCATAGAAAAGCCTATGTAAAGGGCGCTCAATAAAAACTGTGTATAGATAATGATTGTGATTGCCGCAACTCCATTTTCTCCAAGCAGTTTCATCATAATGCGGTTAAAAAGGAATGTTGTAACCGCTGTTGCCGCCTGACTTACCATTTCCGAAAAACCATTGGTACAGCTTTCAGCAAATACGGAAAAATCCATGACTGGCTTCCGAAAATGCAGACTGCCTCTCTTTGTGGAAAAGAACCACAATCCAATCACCGCCGGTATCATATAGCCAATGCTCGTACCAAATGCCGCCCCCTTAATGCCCATGTGAAGCGGCACCATGAAAATATAGTCCAGTAAAATATTTACGATTCCTGCGCTTATGCCAAGCACCATACCCATTCCGGGGCGTCCCGCCGTTACGATCAGATTTTGAAAAAGCACTTGCAGGATACTTGCGGGCGTGAATAACAGCAGGATAAAAAGGTATTCTTTACAGTATGGAAATAGAATACTGCTCGCTCCAAGTCCCCATACAATCCTGTCAATAAAAACCGTTCCCAACACTGCAATCAATCCACCTAACAAAATGCCCGCTGAAATAATCAGCGTAAAATCCTGTGCTGCCCTTGTATGTTCTCCTGCTCCCATTTTGCGCGCTACAATCGCGCTACCTCCTGTTGCAAGCATGGTTCCAAGACCGACAATCAGATTGATAACAGGGCAGACAATATTCAATGCCGAAAGTGCATTTGTATCTACAAATCGTGCTACAAAAATTGTGTCAACGACTGTATACAGCCCCATGAATATCATCATCAAAATTGTCGGAAATGAAAATTTCAGCAACGACTTTAGTGTAAAGTTCTGTGATAATGGATTTAGGTCACTCATTGTCCCCGCCCTCCGATTTTTCTCTGTGAAGTATAAACCGCTGTGTCGGATAGCCAAACTCAATTAACAATTCCGCTTCGGCAAAGCCAAGGCTTCCCCATATCTCCCGATAGCCTGTATCTGCCTTGTCACCCTCTCTGAAAGTCGTCACGCTAATTTGTGCGGAACGTGCAAGTTCATACAATGCTTTTTCACAAAATGCTTTCGCTATCCCTCTTTTCCGATACTGTGGGTGTACCCCAAAGAAATCAATGCTCCCCGTCATCTCGTTAAATGCCATAATCCCGATTGCCGTATCAGCGTCTTTCAAAATCAATGCCCGCTTATTTTTGATATACTCCTGTAACTGTGCAAGGTACTGTTTCTCGTCCAAGTGCGGGAAACCGTCAATGACAAGGTGAACCAGTTCTATCCATGTGGGTATATCTTCCTGTGTTGCAAAGACGATTTTATCCTGCCATTCTTTTTCCTCTAAATTTGTGGGATTTTCATTCAAGACATATCTTAGCTGCAATGGATAAAATTCTTCTTCCTCCCTGTACCTGTTGGGGGATTTTTTATACATGGCTTTGAAAATATCCGTAAAGGACTGCTGGCTCTCATATCCGGCAGAAAGCGCAATTTCAAGGATTGGTCTGTCGGAAAGAACAAGCAGTTTTGCGGCTTCGGTCAACTGGCGGCGTTGTACATAATCGTGGATTGTCAACCCTACCGTACCTGTGAACATTCGGTGCAAATGATACTTTGAATAATGTACAGCCCCCGCAACTGTTTCCAAGTCCAGTTTTTCGTGCAGGTGGCTTTCGATATAGTCGATTGCCGCCATTACATTTTTAATATTCTCCGGCATTGCAGCTTCCTCCTTTCTCTCTGCATTATAACAGGATATTTCATTCAGCTTTTCATATATCTTGCGGTTTTAAGGACAAGTATTTACCAGTATACAACAGACCACTCTGATAGGAAAGATTTTTAACAATTTTTTTGGAAACATTGGCATTTCTAAAACTTCTCCGTATTTAAGAAGCAAGGAAAACATTTTGAAGAATTTTTCTCAAAACTCCGTCAAAACCGCCCTGTGCGGTGTTGTAGGTAGTGAGAGGGTTTTCAAGAGGGTTTGGGATTCTTCCCAACAAGCAAAATCTGTCCGGCAAGCCATAGCGCGGACGG
>VSNR01000227.1 GCA_009774345.1 Lachnospiraceae bacterium
ATCTAAAACTTAACTATGAAAATGAGGAGAATAAACTATGACTGAGGGAAAAGACTTATTGACAGTGTTATGGAGTGGCGCAGATGTTTTGAGGGGCAAAATGGATGCAAACGAATATAAGACCTATCTTTTAGGGCTTGTTTTCTATAAGTATTTATCTGACTCCTACTTGGCAAAGGTATATGACTTGCTGAATGATGCAAAACCCGATAACCTGAACGAGGCACAGTCGGTATATGAGGAGGCGATGAAATCAGAGGATGCTCCTGACCTGCTTGAAGAAATAAAGAAATCAATGCACTATACACTTGAACCTAATATGACATATATCAGTATGTTGAACGCAGCAAAAAATAATGCATTCAATAGGGAAAAATTACAGGCAGCTTTCAATCGGATTCAAGAGTCTGATGAACTTTTTAATGGATTGTTTGCAGATGTGGATTTATATTCAAACAGGCTTGGAACGGGTGATCAAAAACAGAGTGCAACTATCGCTGAGGTCATTAAAGTTTTGGACGGTGCTGATCTTATCCATACAGAGGGCGATGTTCTTGGAAATGCATATGAATATCTGATTGGTCAGTTTGCATCGGAAACAGGAAAGAAAGCCGGAGAATTTTATACCCCGCATGGTCCTGCGCAGATTTTATGCAGGATTGTAATGGTTGGTCAGGAACAGAAAAAGGGGTTGCAGGTATACGATCCCTGTATGGGTTCGGCATCTTTGATGTTAAGCTGTCGGAACTACTCAAAGGTTCCTGATTTTATAAAGTACTATGGGCAGGAACTTATGCCGTCAACATATAACTTAGCGCGTATGAATATGTTTCTGCATGGCGTTTTACCAGAGAATCAGCATCTTCGCAATGGAGATACACTTGATGCTGACTGGCCGACAGATGAAGAAACAGAGTTTGATGCAGTAACAATGAATCCGCCATATTCGGCAAATTGGTCTGCGGCAGAGGGGTTTAAGCAGGATGAGAGATTTATGGATTATGGAGGAAAACTTGCTCCAAAGTCCAAGGCTGACTATGCTTTTCTGCTTCATGGTTTCTATCATTTGAAACAGACAGGAACAATGGCGATTGTTCTTCCACATGGCGTTTTGTTTCGGGGTGCTGCGGAAGGGACAATACGGCAGATTTTACTTGAAAATGGAGCGATTTATGCAGTAATCGGGCTTCCTGCAAATATGTTTTACAATACCTCTATCCCTACGTGCATTATCGTTCTGAAAAAACACAGGGAAGGGCGGGATGTCTTGTTCATTGATGCTTCTAAACTGTATGAAAAAGAGAAAAAACAGAATGTGATGCAGGAAAAGCATATTGACCATGTGCTTGAACTGTATTGTAATAGAGTGTCGGTTGATAAAGAAGCTTATCTGGCATCTTTTGAAGATATACAAGCCAATGATTATAATTTGAATATTCCAAGATATATTGACACAAGCGAGGAAGAACAGGAAATTGATCTTCACCAGCTATCAGAAAGCATAAAAACGACAAATAAGGCGATCAAAGAGAATAATGCCGCTTTGCTTGAAATGTTGGGAGATTTGACCTTTTCTAAATCAGAAACAAAAGACGCAGTAGAGGAACTCATCAGTGTTTTTCGGGAGGTGTGACAATGGCGAATACACCTAATATAAGATTTAAGGGATTTGCTGACGATTGGGAACAGCGTAAGCTCTCGGAGATAGCTGATAAAGTGACTGAAAAAAATAAAAATAACGAATTTTCTGAACCACTTACAAATTCCGCAGAACTCGGAATCATCAGTCAAAAGGATTATTTTGAACGAGAAGTTGCGAATCAGGAGAATCTTGATGGATATTACATAGTCAGAAATGATGATTTTGTTTATAATCCGAGAATTTCTGTTACAGCTCCTGTAGGTCCGATTAATAGAAACCGACTTGGCAGAAATGGCGTAATGTCGCCGCTTTATACAGTTTTCAGAACACACGGAATAGATAATCTGTATTTGGAATTTTATTTTAAGACAACAAGCTGGCATAGATTCATGAAACTTAATGGAGATTCAGGAGCAAGATTTGATAGGTTTACAATTTCATCAACACAATTCATGGAAATGCCAATACCGTTTCCGAATAAAGAAGAGCAAAGAAAAATCGGCAAGTATTTTCACCACCTTGACCACCTCATCACCCTTCACCAGCGTAAGTGTGATGAGGTGAAACAACTAAAAAAATTTATGTTCCAAAAAATGTTCCCCAAGAATGGTGAGCTAATTCCAGAGATTCGTTTTGCGGGATTTACTGATGATTGGGAACAGCACAAGCTGGGGGAATTTTCTGATATTAAAACAGGTCCATTTGGAAGTACACTACATGCTGACGATTATATCAATGATGGTATGCCAATTATAACTACTGAGCATTTCAAAAGTGGGCAACTTCCGACAGTGAAAGATGGCATACCACAAGTATCAGAGAATGATTATTGTAGATTGAGCAGTTATATATTAAATATTAATGATATTGTATTTTCGCGAGTTGGTTCAGTTGATATAAATGCTTTGGTTACGCCATTTCAAGATAAATGGCTTTTTTCTGGTCGAGTGCTTCGAGTGCGCCCATATGCAGAAATTGATAGTATGTTTTTACACACATTATTGGAAACCGACAGTGTACGAAATGATATTATTTCTCGTGCGGTTGGACAAACGATGCCCTCCATAAATACTGAAATCTTGAAGATAACATCACTTTGCCTGCCACAAGATATAGACGAACAACGTGAAATAGGAGAATATTTCTGTATCTTCGACCGACTTATTAACCTTCACCAGCATAAGTGTGACCAGTTAAAAGAAGTAAAACGTTTTATGCTGCAAAATATGTTTCCACAGAAAGGATAATAACTATGGCAGAATTAGAATCTGTAATCGAAAAAAGGCTGATCGACCAGCTCTGTTGTGATGAGTCGCAATGGACATACCGACCAGACATTAGAACGGAAGAACAGCTATGGGACAATTTCAAATATATTTTGGAACAGAATAACAAAGCAAAACTCAATGATATTCCATTGAGCGAGTCAGAATTTGCAAAGATTAAGAATGATTTGTCCCATGCTTCCTTTTATGATGCTGGCAAATGGCTGATTGGCGAAAATGGCAAGGTGTATGTTCATGTGCAAAGGGGAAATGAAACACTCCATCTTGTTGTTATGAATAACGAGCATATTGCTGGAGGAACAAGCGTATATGAAGTAATAAACCAATATCAGGCGTTTTACTCCAAGGAAGAGGAGGGGAGCAGAGACAGGCGTTTTGACGTTTCACTGCTCATTAATGGCATACCGTTGATACATATCGAATTAAAAAATAAAGAACATTCTTATATGGACGGTTTTCGGCAGATAAAGAAGTATATTGCTGAGGGCAAATTTCATGGCATCTTCTCAAATGTGCAGATGTTTGTAGTAAGCAATGCTGTAGATACAAAATATTTTGCTGCTGCAAGGGATACAGAATTGAACAAAAAATTTATATCGAGGTGGCTTGACAAAGAAAATTTGCCAGTTTGTGATTATATTGATTTTGCAAAAGCTGTACTAAAAATTCCAGAGGCACATGAGATGGTGGCGAAATATACTGTGTTAGATAATGATAAGAAAAAGCTTCTTATCCTGCGCCCCTATCAGATTCATGCGATTGAAGCAATGCGTGAGGCTTCTAAGAAAGGGAAATCAGGTTTTATCTGGCATACAACGGGTTCCGGCAAGACGATGACATCATACAAAGCAACTCGTAATCTGCTTATGGATATTCCGTCAATTGATAAGACGGTGTTCCTGATTGACCGAAAGGACTTGGATACACAGACAAAACTGGCTTTTCAGTCCTATGCAGAAAATGATACGATTGATGTAGACGATACGGATTATGTAGATACCTTAATCAAGCGGATGACCGATGACAGCCGTCAGATGATTGTTACGACAAGACAGAAAATGCAGATTATGGTCAGTAAGCGGTTAAAAAAGGGAAGCAGACAGTACGAAAAAATAAAAGGATTGAAAATCGCTTTTGTAGTAGACGAGTGTCATAGGGCAGTCACTCCGCAGACAAAGCGTGATTTAGAACGTTTCTTTTCTAATTCGTTATGGTATGGCTTTACTGGAACACCCATTTTTGAAGAAAATAAATATGAGCAGAAAGGTGATCTGCCCCAAACGACTGATCAGTTGTATGGGAATAACGGCAAGCCTTTGCACAGCTATACCATTAAAGAGGCAATTCATGACGAGGCTGTACTTGGCTTTATGGTTGAGAATCTTGGACCAAAGGGGATATCTTCAGAGGAAGAAGCGCAGCTGTATGATACCGAAACGCATATGCGCAGCGTTCTGAATGTTATTTTAAATCAATCCTATACCAAGTTTGGAATGCAGAATGGACGTGGAAGGACTTATGAGGCACTTTTGACAGTCAAGTCCATCGCCATTGCACAGAAATACTATGACCTTCTCAAGAAAATAACAAACGGTGAGGATGAGTTAAAAATTAGCGAGAATATGCACAAGGCGCTCCCCGATTTCCCAAAGTTTGCCATAACCTATTCTGTTTCCGAAAATGAGGAGGCTTCTGAGGTTAATCAGAAAAAGATGAAAGAAGCACTGGACGATTATAACCAAATGTTTGGAACTCATTTTGGCATAGAAGAAATCAATGCGTATAACAGCAACTTGAATGACCGCCTTGCACGGAAGGACAAAAAATATTTTAACAGGGAGCAACAGCTTGACCTTGTTATCGTTGTAGACAGGCTTCTTACGGGATTTGATGCCCCCTGCCTTTCAACTCTTTTTATTGACAGGCAGCCAATGACTCCACAGAATATTATTCAGGCATTTTCACGCACGAACAGGCTGTTTGATGATGGGAAACAGTACGGACAGATTGTGACATTCCAAGCGCACGATAAGTTCAAAAATGCAATTAATGATGCCCTTATGCTGTACTCCCGTGGGGGTGATGGGAATCCGATTGCAGAGGATTGGGATGATGTGGAAAAGTCATTTGCAATTTCACTCAAGGCGATACGGAATCTGGCACAGACACCAGAAGAAATTGCAGGACTTTCCCGTAAACAGAAAAAAGCATTTATACAGCTTTTCCGGGCGTTAGATCATGATTTTGCACATCTGAAGTCATTTTCCATATACAATGATAGCGTACTTGATGAGTGGGGATTTAGTGAGGCAGAATATGAAGATTTTGCCGCGATGTATAAAAACGTAATGGAAGAACTAAAAAAGCCGGGAGATGACACAGATTCTGCGGACGATCCTGTCCGTGATGACTATGAACTTATAGCATACAGCAAATTACGTATTGATTTTGAATACATTGTAGAATTATTACGGGGATTTGTTGAGTCCTTAGACCAGTCTTTAGAGGACTATGACGAGGCATCTTTTGAAGCAAAAATAAGAACGCTTCGTGAGATTATTGTTGAGTTTTCGGGTGACAATCCGAAACTTAGTGCGTTGCTGACGAAGGTTGTTGATGAAATAGAAGCGAACCGGGAAAAATATGTCGGGCAGGATATTTCGGTAATTATAAATCAAATGCGTTATGCGGCTATTGACAAAGAAATACAAAAGTTTGCTAGGAAGTGGTATCTTAATGTGGATGATGTCAAATATGAAACATATAATTACAGAGATGGAGAACTTTCCAATGAGAATAAACTAAAGGATAGTGCGGATTATGCAGCTTATAGGGAAGCAACACCAGACGCTTTGCCCAAATTTAAATTCAGAATGCAAATGATTAATGAATTTAAAGAAGTACTAATGCCGGAAATTGCTCCATTGATTGATTAAAAGACTTGTGGGATTGCCAATCTGTTATCTTGATTGATATGTAATTTATGAGTTAAGGAG
>VSNR01000228.1 GCA_009774345.1 Lachnospiraceae bacterium
TGCTGAATGCGGAAAATTCCGCCGTGAAATGTCAAAAACAGTTTATTGCGTATTCCGCTACTACTATACGAAGTTTGTTTTATTTATAGGGACGAATAGTGTATGTATACAGTTCTTGTGGATTATACGAAATATGTGACTATTAAAATACGAAATAAGGGAGATGTTTGTCATAATGAACAAGAAAACGATAGCTTTATCTGAAGAACAGTATGTACAGATAATAAATGCGATTCGCAATGGATTTGTATGTGCCGATGGACATGTTGTAAAGTCTAATAATAGGATTGCGACTGTTCTGACACTGGAAGCTAATCTTGGTATGCGGATATCTGACATATTACATTTGAGATTATCAGATATTATTCGTGATGGGGAACGCTACCGATTAAATATTATTGAGAAAAAGACACAGAAAAGGCGTGAGTTTACAGTTCCATTAGAAATTTATGTTTACATACAGAATTATGCATTGGAAAGTAATATTAATCCAGCGGCTAAATTGTTTGATATATCAGAAAGGACAGTGCAGAATCATTTACAGCTTGTATGTGATTATCTGGGAATGGAGAATATTTCTACACATAGCTTTAGAAAGTATTTTGCAACAAGCATCTATGTAAATAATAATTACAATCTGGAGATTGTAAGAGTCTTATTGCAACATAGTTCTTCAAGTATAACACAGCGTTATATAGGGTTACAACGTAGGGAGATTGAGGAGGCATTACAGAAACATATAAAGCTGTTATGATTCCACATTGCAATAAGGAAGAAACACGTACAGAAACATACAGATAGGATCATTAAATTCAAGAAAGGACAGGTGATTCTTATGGCTACAGTAATGGCAACTACTAAGCAGGGTGAAAGGACATTGGGCAGGGTATACGATTTCATTGTGGAATATATGACTGCAAATTTGTATGCTCCTGGTGTTCGCGAAATTGGTGAAGGTGTGGGGCTGACTTCCACATCAACAGTATATTATTATCTTGGAATACTGGCAGACAGGGGACTGATTGAAATGAAAAAATATTTATGCAGGGCGATTAAATTAGTAGGCTATCATTTGGAGAAGGATAAAGATTAGATCATGGGAGATCAGAGGAGGGATTAATATTGAAAGAACTGGAAGGACTGGAAGAAAATGAGGCGTTCAATTATGGTTTACTATGTGGGATTAAGCTTTTCCAACAAAAGATTATTATGGCACATAAAAGGAGAGAACATTTGATGATTGATGGTAATGTTTACTACGTTCAGACCGGCAGGGAAAGATTGCAGGAAATGATTGATAAGATATGCAGATAAGATAATAGGGAAGAGGTATAGAGTCATGGGAAGAGGCAGATCAGCAGCAGGAATGAAGAAAGAATTACCCGCAAAGAAGATAAGTACTCAGGATAAAAGGGATTTACAAGTACTGGCTGATGATTTCGGATTGTTACATAGAAAAGATGTACAGGACATCATTCAGAACAGTAGGAGCTATTCCGAAGGTCAGCAGAAAATATTGAGGATTTATGCGGCTGTATATTTATAATGATGGAGGATAAGCCAAATGGGAAAAGTTTATGATATAGAGAAAGAAAAAATAAGCGAACAATCAAAGAAAGAGATATGCGAAGCTTGTAAAGAGATGGCAAAAACATATCTTGATTTTACAGAAGAACAGTTGAAGGAATTTGAAAAGAATTTTTATATTGTTGCAGACAAATATATATTCGGAGCAAAAAAGAAAGAATGAAAATTTAAAAGAGCACTTGCATTTAACAAGTGCCCATTGTATAATCTACTTAGAAAGTGATCGGAATTGATTTCCGATTGCCCTCAGTAAATAGCAAAAATTACAAGAATTTAAGCATCCTCACTTTTGGACGGGTAGGGATGCTTATTTCTTTCTATGATTGTCTAAATATGACAAAGCCGCAAAGACTACCAATAAAAGCGTAAGCACTTCTAAAGTATTCATAGGGCATCACCCTCTCTTTCGTAAGAGATTTATTTGGAATAATTCTTTACAGATAAATCCTGATTTGTTATGATAATTAAAAAATCGAAGGGAGGGCTTTTATGGCTATATGTCTAAACACCAAATCAGCCTACAGCATTTTTCAAATGCTGGCACAAGATACTTTTTTCGTCGATAAATCGGATATTATTGAAAAGCTGAGCGCCAGAATCAATACGCCGAATCGGTATATCTGCATCACAAAACCGCGCCGTTTCGGCAAGACATCCGTACTCAATATGCTCGGTGCCTACTACTGCAAAGCCTATGATTCAAGGAGTTTATTTGACGGACTGAAAATCGCCAGGTCTGCTGCTTACACAGCACATTTGAACAAATACAATGTTGTTCATCTCAGCATGAACAGTCTTCCTGATAATGGCAAAACATACGAAGATTATATGAACCTCTTCAAAAATGCCGTCAGACGCGACATTCTGGAAGCCTATCCCAAATTGAAGGCACAGGAGTTTAGTAATCTTTCAGAACTGTTCACTGCCACGGAGGACAAGTTTATCTTTATCATTGATGAATGGGACTATATTTTCAGTCATGAGCTGTATCCCGAACATCATGGGGATTTTCTGGAATTTCTGCGCGCATTATTAAAAGACAAGCCTTATGTGGCGCTTGTCTACATGACCGGAGTACTGCCCATCAAAAAGTACAGTACAGGCTCCGCACTGAACATGTTTAAGGAATATACCATGCTCAAAGACCCTTCTTATGAAGAATATTTCGGCTTTACTGAAAATGAAGTGGAGACACTCTGCCAAAAGCAGACAGCGCTGACAATGGATGAAATCCGTGAATGGTACAACGGATATCAGACAAAAGACGGCTCGCGTCTGTACAACCCACGCTCTGTGGTCTGTGCCCTTGAGGATTCGGCATGTCAGAGCTACTGGACACGCACCGGCAAAATGGATGAGGTCTTATTTTTCCTGAAATATAACATTGCCGAAGTCCGGGATGATGTGGTAAAGATGGTGAACGGAACGCCTGTCAATCTTTATATTGAAGAAGAATATTCTGCCGGGCAAAATCCCCCTGGCAGCAGGGAAGATATCTATTCTGCCATGATTATATACGGCTTATTATCCTATTATGACGGCGAAGTCAGAATTCCAAACAAGGAGCTGATGATCGAATTCCAAAAAGCCCTGAAAGATGACGATTTCGGCTATGTCGCAGAACTGGTGCGCAATTCCAACGATGTACTTGACGCTACTTTGAACAAAGACGGCGATAAAGTGGCTTCCTACCTCCATAATATCCACAACAGCGAGCTGCCCATTCTGAAATACAACGACGAGAACAGCCTCTCCTGTGTGGTAACGCTCGCCTATCTCTCCGCCAGAAATAAATATAGAGTAGAAAGAGAAGAAAAAAGCGGCAAAGGATTTGTGGATTTTATCTTTTATCCAAGGAGAAAGAACCTGCCAGGCATCATCATCGAACTCAAGGCAGATAAAACACCCGAAGACGCGATCGCACAGATTAAGGAAAAAGAATATTGTGAGAAGCTGCGAGCAGAAAATGTTGCGCAAATCCTCGCTGTCGGAATGAACTATGACACAAAGGAGAAGAATCATCAGTGCGTGATTGAAACGCTTGGGTGACAGATTATTTTAGTTGATATCCATCCTTTGCAGGGAACTGTGCATCAAAGGGGCTGTACACTAATTGCTTAGTGCGACAGCCCCTTTGATCTGATACAGTCATTTTATATTTATTATTGTAATTTCACGCTCTTTTGCATGGTTCCTGTAAAATCCCCCTTTCCTTTGATCGTTACCTTTATTTTATTCTTCTTCACTTCACCATAGACAGGCTGTTCGTAATCAGCTCCCTGCTTTAAAATGCCCTTGCTGTAGGTGAGCGTCAGATTTCCCTGTGTTCCTTTTAAGGAAGCCTTGGTGATGTTCCGCGGCTTGATTGTAAATGTTGCCTTTGCTGTCATGCCTGCGTAATTTCCTTTTCCGGTGATATGCACTTCCGCGGTGCCTGCGTGACGGTTATTTTTGTATGTAACCGTATAGTCTTTGTTTTTGACTAACTTCTTGTTCCTGCCGCCGATGGAGACGGTGACAGACGGCACCGGGCGCTGGTATTTTCCATTGTATGTCTTTGCGGAAATGGATTTCACAGTCATGCCGGAGGTTCCCTGCGCTGCCTTGATTGTAAACGGTACGACTACTTTTCCTCTGTAAGCGCCTTTTCCGGTGACAATCGCAAAGGCTGTCCCGGCATTTTTGTTGTTCTGATATTGGACTTTATAGTCCTTGTTTTTGACAAGTTTTGCGCCGCCTGCGGTGACAACGGGTTCAGGCTTTACTGCCTTTCCGGCATTGTAGGACATGGGCTGGATTTCGCCCACATTGCCGGGATTGATCAGTTTATCGCTGGCGACGTTGTAAAGCGATAATTTCGCTGTTACGCTGCCTGTGTAATTGCCCTTTCCTGTTACTGTCACCTGCGCGGTCTGACCTGCTGCACTGTAGCCTGTCAGGGTGAAATCGGTGTTGTATGACAGGCGCTTTGCTCCGTCGTAAACATATACGGGAAGCGATGCTGCGTCTGCCCCTGTCTGTGCCGCTGCAACGCTGCCTGTTATGACTTTGAGTTTCTTTACAGGTCTGGGGCTGATGGTGTAGGTCTTTGATATACTGCCCTTGTAGATACCGTTTCCCTTAATCGTCACAGTGGCAGTTCCCGCTTTGATGTGATCCTTATAGAGCACTCTGTAGTCAATGCCTTCGGTGAGGGTTGTATTCTTTCCGTTTATATTGGCTGTGACTCTGATCGTTGGCTCATAGGCGGTGCCATCGTAAACTCTTGCGCTAATATTTGCAATTGCCGCACTGACAGCGGAAAGCGGCGTGCGCTCTGCATCTGTGAAGGCGGAATCATCCTTGTCAGCGGGGTATTGGTCGTTGTTGTCATCTTTATTGTCATCGTTTGCTTTCCAGCCTGCATAGACTGTTGTGTCGGACTGGATTGTATCTTTTGCAAAGTCCCACAAAACGGTACAGCTCTGGTCTTTGTACCAGCCGGTGAAGGTATAGCCCTCTGCCTGCGGGTCCTGCGGCTTTTCGAGCAGGCTGCCCTCTTCGATGCCTGTGCTGGTGGTGTCGGTGCCATGTCCATTCATGTTGAAAGTGACGGTGTAATAGTGCGTGATTTCACCGGTCTCATTAACAGTCAGAGTACCGTTTTTGTAGGTAATGCTGTAATTCATGCCTGCGTCGGCGCCGGTGATGGTGATATCATAGGTTCCGGCTTGGGCGGTGTCGGTAATGTCGCAGTTGAGCACTGGCTCTTTGAGCAGCTTATCGTCACCTAAAAGTCCGGTTGTGCTGTACTGGTAGTCCTCCGCTTTTGGCAGGTCAGCACCGATTTTTACTCCTATGTCGCGCGCGGTGATGGTCAGCGGGGCTTGGGTGATCTTGAAGGGATATGATACACTACCAGTATAGTTCTTATCATCCTGTGCTACGGCAATCGTCAGTTTGTAATTTCCCGCATTAACGGGCGCTGTTGCTGATGCCGCATAAGTGCTGCCATCCATCTGCGTGCCGCTATAGGTGTATGTCAGTTTGACGGAGCTGGTCACGTCCACATTGTTTGTCTCTGACACGATTTTTGCCGTTCCTGTATAGGAGGCAGGCTTTTTGTTATATGTGCGGTCACTGATTTTAATACCAGAAATATTTATAGTAAACGACGTTAATTCTTTCTGTTTGACTCTAGGAAAAAGAGCATAGAGCAGCAAGCTTGGCATTTGGCTTCTGAAAAGTCGAAAACCAATCATCAAGAACTCCAACTAACTTTTCAAGAGTCTCCCAG
>VSNR01000229.1 GCA_009774345.1 Lachnospiraceae bacterium
TTTTTTCATTAGGACTAAATCGGTGGAAACCCTTAATTTTTCAATGATTTCTTCAACCTGTCACTATTATAACTCAAAGCCCCGCCGGCGTCGCCGCCCAGCCAAGTCCCAGTATATTCGCCACAAAATTTGCCGACAATGAATCCCATGCCCTATGCCCTTGGGGGATTCGTGGAAACAGGAAACGCATCAAAGGCGAGATCAGCCTTGTGAGTCCCGCGATAACTCCGGCTTCTCCCGCCACCTCCATCAACCCCGTCCAAAATGCAACAATGCCAAACATAGAGATGCCAAGCGTGACTGCCTCCTTGGAGGACTGTAACACTGCATCTGTCACCGCCTGCATATTACCCGTCACCACGCCAAAGATAATGCCAATAATGAGCATGCCGCCCCAAATATAATTCATCATAATTCGAATCACCATAAAACCACTCTTATTTCATCCTATGAAAAAATCCATAAAATATGTTATCCTACCGCTCATCTGCTGTGACAGAGGTCATGGCTTTGGCAGGGCAAAGCGTTTTGGCGTGGCCTAGTGCCTTTCACCGTTACAAATAAAAAGAATTTCCAGAACGAATACCTGCCCATACCGCATTTTTTGTGATATAATAGCTTTGCTGTTTTGCCCGCATGCACAGGAAGCGCTGTCCCTGTCTGGATGCGGGAATGAGTTGAAAACAAATAAGGAAGGTTGAAAATGAGTATATTAAATGTTGAAAATCTCTCACATGGTTTTGGTGACAGAACGATATTTACAAATGTATCGTTCCGGCTCCTAAAAGGGGAACATATTGGTCTGGTGGGTGCAAACGGTGAGGGGAAATCCACTTTTATGAACATTATTACAGGAAAGCTCATGCCCGACGAGGGCAAAGTCGAGTGGGCCAAAAATGTGCGTGTTGGCTATCTTGACCAGCACACGGTTCTTGAGAAAGGCATGTCAGTGAGGACTGTGCTCTCCTCCGCTTTTGATTTCCTATATGAGATGGAACAGCGGATGACAGAGCTCTGCGACAAGATGGGCGACGCCTCCGAAGCGGCGCTAGAGGCGTATATGGAAGAGCTTGGAACGATTCAGGAACTGCTTGACCAGCATGACTTCTACATGATTGATGCCAAAGTTGAGGAGGTCGCCCGCGCACTTGGCATCATGGAAGTTGGTCTTGACACCGATGTTACTGATTTAAGCGGAGGGCAGCGGACGAAGATCCTGCTTGGAAAGCTGCTGCTTGAAAAGCCGGACATCCTGCTCTTGGACGAGCCGACAAACTATCTCGATGCAAACCACATCGAATGGCTGAAACGGTATCTGCAAGAGTATGAAAATGCGTTTATTTTGATTTCGCATGACATTCCTTTCTTAAACAGCGTCATCAATATCATCTACCACATGAATGATGGTGAACTGACGCGCTATGTCGGAGATTACGACAAGTTTCAGGAAGTCTATGCCATGAAAAAGGCACAGCTCGAAGCCGCCTACAACAGGCAGCAGAAAGAGATTGCCGATCTGAAAGACTTCGTCGCGCGCAATAAGGCACGCGTCGCAACGCGGAATATGGCAATGTCACGCCAGAAAAAACTCGATAAAATGGATGTGATCGAGCTTGCCAGCGAGAAACTCAAACCAGAATTTCACTTTAAAGAAGCGCGCACCAGCGGGCGGTATATCTTTACTGCCAAAAGTCTAGTGATCGGCTACGATGAAGCGCTGTCCAAACCGCTTGACATCTCGATGGAGCGCGGACAGAAAATCGTACTCACCGGCGCAAACGGCATTGGCAAGACGACTCTGCTAAAAAGTATCTTAGGGTTGATTCAGCCTTTAAACGGCGGTGTGGAATTAGGAGATTATCTTGAAACCGGCTATTTTGAGCAGGAGATGGACCAGTCTGTCGCTACCACCTGCATTGAGGAAATCTGGAATGAATTTCCCTCCATGACACAGTACGAAGTGCGCTCAGCCCTCGCCAAATGCGGACTTACCACCAAGCACATTGAGAGCAAAGTAAAAGTGTTGAGCGGCGGCGAACAGGCAAAAGTGCGCCTGTGCAAGCTTATCAACAAGCCGACAAACATCCTGCTTCTGGATGAGCCGACAAACCATTTGGATGTCGATGCCAAATCAGAACTGAAGCGGGCGCTTTCCGAATACAAAGGCAGTATCCTGATGGTATGCCACGAGCCGGAATTTTATGACAGACTTGCAACAGATGTATGGGACTGCTCGCAGTGGAGTACGCGCATCTAATCCAAAAGTACTTTACACCGCATTTCATTCCATGGTACACTATCTATAACAAACATACATGCAAAGTACACAACATCAAATACTAGAAACGATTCAAAACATACTGCTATGAAAGGAGGTATACACTATGTGGGGCGGATTTAATTCATTTAGAGATCCCACGCGCAATGCGGTTCTCACTTCCCGTTTTATGGAGGAAGACTTGAAACGCAGCGCAGGGAAGGCAATTTCAAAGTGGGAGCGCACGATGGCATATGCCGCCATGATACTGCTGACAGGAATCATCTTCGGCATTCTGGCGATGTTTAGACTTGGTTAGATAAAATTAGAAGGCTGTCGGAAAATGGTTTCATTTTCCGACAGCCTTGTTCTATTTATCTACAATATCAATCCTGTTTAAAAGGTAAAGACTGCTGACGTAAGCGGCGGCAGGGGGAATGCAATGTGATAATCCCTCTTGTCGCACAATCCCTTCTTCGCCTTGATCAGCTTGGGAATCTTGTTGCCGTTTCCGCCAAACTTCTCCTCGTCAGAGTTGAGCAGCAGTTTGTACTGTGTATTCATCGGCACACCAACCTGAAATTCTGGATACTCGACAGGTGTCATATTGATGACAAAGAGCATATGCTGTTTGCCGTCCTTGGTTCTCCTCACGAAGCTGTAGATGCTGCGCTCTGTATCATCTGCGTTCATCCACTCAAAGCCAAGCCAGTCATTGTCAATCTCATAGAGACATGGACTCTTTCTGTATAAATGCAGCAGCTCGCTCATGTAATCGTGCATTCCTTTATTAAAAGGCTCCTCTAACAAGAACCAGTCAAGCTCTCTCGCCTCACTCCACTCGCGCTCCTGTCCAAACTCCTGTCCCATGAACAATAGCTTCTTGCCCTCATGGCCAAACATAAAGGTATAGAGATTTCTCAGGTTTGCATACTTGTCAATCTGATAGCCGGGCATCTTGTTGACCATCGAACATTTCAGATGCACTACCTCATCATGTGACAATGGCAGGATATAATTCTCCGAACTGTTGTAACTCATCGCAAAGGTCAGCCGATAATGATTGTCCTTTCTGAAATACGGATCGAGCTTCATGTACTCACAATAGTCATGCATCCATCCCATATTCCACTTAAATGAAAATCCAAGTCCGCCGTCCTCAGGGTCTGCTGTCACCTTAGGCCAAGCTGTTGATTCCTCAGCAATGGTCAGAACACCCGGATGCGCGCCGTGGAGCACAGAGTTGAGATGCTTAAAGAACTCGATCGCATCCAGATTCTCATGTCCGCCGTACTTGTTTGGCACCCACTGTCCTGCCTGTTTCCCGTAATCTAAGTAGAGCATTGACGCCACTGCATCCACGCGAAGCCCGTCAATATGAAACTCCCGAACCCAGAACAGTGCGTTGGCTATCAGGAAATTTCTGACCTCATTTTTGCTGTAATTAAAGATCTTGGTTCCCCAGTCTGGATGCTCTCCAAGACGCTTGTCTGGATGCTCGTAGAGGCATGTACCGTCAAATTCGCTAAGACCATGCGCATCTCTTGGGAAGTGGGCAGGAACCCAGTCAAGAATGACACCAATGTCATTTTGGTGAAGCAGATCGATCAGATAGCGGAAATCATCCGGCGTCCCGTATCTCGATGTCGGTGCATAGTACCCTGTCACCTGATAGCCCCAAGAGCCGTCAAATGGAAATTCCGCAATTCCCATCAGCTCGATATGTGTATAAGGCATTTCCTTTAAGTATTCTACGATTCTGTCCGCAAACTCACGGTAATTGTAAAATCCTTCTTCCGTGCCATCGGGATGCTTCATCCATGAACCAATATGGCACTCATAGATTGCCATCGGCTCTTCGTTCATATCCTTCTTGTCCCGCTCGGCCATCCATTTCTTGTCCGCCCATGTGAAATGGTTCAGGTCATACACGCGGGAAGCAGTGCCCGGCCGCATCTCCGCATAGTTTGCATACGGGTCTGCCTTATACAGCCTTCTGCCGTCCGCAAGCACCAGCATATATTTGTACATCTGTCCCTCTTCTACATCTGCTACAAAAGTGGCATAGATGCCGCCCTCGCCAAGACGCTTCATCGGTGTTGCGCCCTCATCCCAGCCGTTAAACTCGCCGATGACAAAGACCTCTTTTGCATTTGGCGCCCACACTGCAAAGAACACGCCATCCTTGTTTCCTTTTTTACAGAAATGTGCACCTAACTTTTTGTAAATCTCATAATGTGTGCCCTGTCCAAACACGTACTGGTCTGCATCAGAGATAAACACAGTTGTTTCTTCATTGTTCATATAAATCCCCCATTCTGTTACATAAAGTCCCTTTCCTTGAGAACAATCATGTCCTCGTTGTCATACCGTCTTGCGAATAGCACATCCACAAAGTTCTTGATCTTGGATTTCTTGGATTTCCAAATTGCCTCATCTATGATGTCCCTGACCTCATCCTTTGTCACTACATGATTTCCGCTCTGCATGTTTGCTATCCTTGTGTAAAGGGCGAGTGTACCTAACTCATCAATGGAATACTCCAATGCCAAGGCATAGTTTTTGGCGTAAGCGACCAGCGCATTATTGTCCATCTCCATCAGGTCAATCCTGATATTAAAATAGTCAGCGATCATAGCCTGCTTTTCCAAAAGTTTTGTAATCTCTTTTTTCGTATCTTCCATAATGACGACAATTCCGAGATTTTCCTGATTGAGGTTCAAAGCCATTTCATACAGCTTCTCCTCACTCATACCATTTGCCTTCTCTATTATAATACCACCGTTGTTCAATTTCTCAAAGACATCTTTGATATTTCTTTGATTGATTTTTTCTCCGGTGATCTTCGCAAGCTTTCCTGAAAAGCTCCCGTCAGATGCCTGATATTCCTTCACAAGATTTTTCGCCATCCTCACAGTGTCAAGGCCGGCGTCTCCCGTGATAATCACATTTCCAGTATAAGCTGTGAGCGTCATATTTTCAAGAGCATGAATGATCTGTTTTTTTATTTTTTTGGTGACGGCAAAATTCTCAAACAGCGTCTGCTCCTCAGGTGTAAATTCACGCAGCTCCTCGCGCTTTGCACCTTTTGCTTCCTTCTTCGCCGTAGCGACAATCTTCTCAGACAATGAGCTTAGATCCGCTGTATTCATCTTGATTTCCTGCGTCTTTAAGGCATCCTCCATCGCCATCTCCGCAATGCTCTGTGCATCCTCGGGGTCAAGTGCCTTCTCATTATACTGATACTGTTCACGGCGCAGGAGACCGGTATCCTCGCGGCGTCTGCTGTGTTTCTTATGCGTATGAGAATCATTCTGTACATTCGAAGCGGACTCCTCTGCGTAAGGCTTCTGCTCACTGTAGTTTTCTGCATAGCCTGCGTACTCCTCCTCATAGGACTTCTGTGTATCGTTCTGTGGCGTACTCTCTATGTACTCAGGCTCTTCTGCATACAGTTCCTGCGTGTAATCCTGCGAAGTGTAATCTGTGTCGGCAGCTGGTATTTCCTGCGAGGTGTAATCTGTGTCGGCAGCTGGTATTTCCTGCGATATCTACCCTCTGTCAGAAGCAGGTGATTCCTGAGAGGGGTAATATGGGT
>VSNR01000023.1 GCA_009774345.1 Lachnospiraceae bacterium
AAGCCGTGGGTCGGGGGTTCGAATCCCTTCGAGCACGTTTGAGATTGAGCTTGCCTTATCTCATATATGGTGGGTATAGCGCAGTTGGC
Source organism: Lachnospiraceae bacterium (assembly GCA_009774345.1). Lineage (GTDB taxonomy): Bacteria > Bacillota > Clostridia > Lachnospirales > Lachnospiraceae > COE1. The sequence goes on from VSNR01000023.1 coordinate 90, forward strand.
TAGCGCGTCAGATTGTGGCTCTGAAGGCCCTGGGTTCGAATCCCAGTATCCACCTTTTTGGGCTATCGCCAAGCGGTAAGGCACAGGGTTTTGATCCCTGCATTCGCTGGTTCGAATCCAGCTAGCCCAGTTTCCAATCAATCTTATTGAAGTATTTAAATGAATATGGGATATTAGCTCAGGTGGTAGAGCACTTGACTTTTAATCAAGTTGTCCGGGGTTCGAGTCCCCGATGTCTCATGAAAACAGTGGATTTCTACAAGAATTGTGTAGGGATCCACTGTTTTGTGCAGGACAGCGCTAAAAGTGGTTCTACATATTGGGACTTTATAAATAATTTTGTATAATGAGGAGTTGGAAATGATGAAAAAAAGAAGAAAGTCCGTATTATTGCTGGCAACAATGGGCGTGTTCTTAATTAACGGATGCGGCGCAAAAGAAGAAGTACAGGAGATACTTTCATCCGTAGAGGAACAAACGACAGTTGCAAATGAAACGCAGCTCGAAACATTTGTTCAAAGCGAAGAACCAACAAAGACGGAAAGTGCATCAGAGCCAGAACCTGGCAGCGGACAGGAAACGCAAACAACACAAATACTTCCTGTCAAAGAAGTAAAATACATGGATATTGTGCATATATTTAAACCATATGAACAGGCGGTAGAAATATCCTTGCAGGTGCCGGAGGATTGGAACTATACACTATGGGATGTGGAGGAAGAATCCCCTGATTGGGGATATACTGTTAAAGTGCAGGGCAGGGAAGATGCAATTTTAGGTATTTTTGGACAGCATGGAACACTGACCGGCGCTGATTCTTCAAATGGGCCAAAATCTTTTCTGACATCACAGGGGATGACAGGACAGTATTTTTGGGACGAATATACGCTTGATGATGGAAATCCTGCAATACAGGGAACGATTATTTTTGATACAGAGCTGCTTGCGGGCTTCTATGGTGCCAGCTTTAATATGCCGAAAAGTATTTACAGTGAAAATAAAGATATAATAGACAAAGTGTTCCAAAGCATTGTTATCAAGGAAGCACAATAAATAATGAAACGGGACATTGTAAGTGCTCGAACATAAAAAAATTAAAGAGCCGCTTGCAAAAAAAGCGGCTCTAATGTATAATTTACTCAGAAAGGTTTATCGGACGCTAGTTCCGATGTGCCCTCAGTGGAAAGTTACTTATAAGAAATGAGCATCCTGTATTCCTTTCTATTATACAAGTCCCATTGTAACATAAATATGGCTGCTGCTCAATAAAAAATATCATTTTTCAGATATCTGATAAAATGGGGAAAATAAGGAGTTCGGGTAACCTTCACAGCAAATCGAGGGTTGTATGGCATGAAACGAAATTAAAGGAAAACGATATGAAATATGTTTTAGAAAAAGTGCATCAAACAGGTTGCACTTTTTTGTGTGTTATGATAATATGTATTGCAGTGACGCACAAATGTCTTTGCTGAGAATACAGATAAACGAGGAGCAGAGGGCAGATGGAAGATACAGAGGCTTATTATGTAGTGAAAAAGAGGGCTTTGCCAGAGGTATTGCTCAAGGTGGTTGAGGTGAACAGGCTTTTGGAGACACAGAGGGTATCATCTGTACAGGAAGCTGTTGAGGATGTGGGAATCAGCAGGAGTTCCTATTATAAATATAAGAAGGATATTTTTCCTTTTCATGATTCCACACAGGGAAAGACGCTCACACTGGCGTGCAGCATGGATGACGAGCCGGGGCTTTTGTCGGATGTGTTGAAGGTGGTGGCGGACTTTCACGCCAATATACTGACGATTCATCAAACGATACCGATCAATGGCATCGCATCCCTGTCACTCAGCATACAGATTTTGGATGCGGAAAGCGATGTGTCCAAGATGGTGTCTGGAATGGAGCAGATCAGTGGTGTACACCATGTAAAAGTGCTCGGCAGGGAATGATTTGTGTCTCGTGATTCGCAGGGAAAACGCACAGGAGGTCAAGAGGAAATGACAAAGATAGCAATATTGGGATATGGTACAGTAGGAAGCGGCGTGTATGAGGTGCTGAAAAAGAATAAGGATGTCATCACTGGCAGGCTGGGGGATGAGATTCATGTCAAGTACGTGCTTGATCTGAGAGAATTTGACGGCGATCCTGTTCAGGAAGTGCTGGTTCATGATATAGATGCGGTTATCAATGACGCAGAGGTTTCGATTGTCTGTGAGACAATGGGCGGCGAACATCCGGCGTATGAGTTTACAAAGCGTGCCTTGGCGTGTGGAAAGAGTGTGTGTACCTCCAACAAGGAGCTTGTGGAGAAGTATGGACCGGAATTGATTCAGCTCGCAAAGGCGCATGATTGCAGCTACCTTTTTGAGGCGAGTGTCGGCGGGGGAATCCCGATCATACGGCCGCTTAGAACCTCTCTTGCACAGGAAGATATTCTCTCGATCACTGGTATTTTGAATGGTACGACCAATTATATATTGACGAAGATGGAAACAGAAGGGCTTGCCTTTGAGACTGTGCTGGCAAGGGCGCAGGAGAAAGGATATGCTGAGAAAAATCCAGATGCGGATATTCTGGGGTTTGATGCCTGCCGCAAGATTTCGATTCTCACATCGCTTGCCTATGGCAAAAAAGTGGATTTTGCTGATATCACGACAGAGGGAATCACTGCGATTACTTCCATTGATTTTGCGTATGCTAAGAAAATGGGTGCGACAATCAAGCTCTTTGCAAAGAGTGTGAAAAAGGGTGGTAAGTACTATGCATTGGTGGCGCCGTTTGTTGTAAAGCCAGAAAATCCGCTCTATGCGGTAAAGGGCGTGTTCAATGCGATTCTGGTAAATGCGAACATGGGCGGAGAGACAATGTATTATGGAAAGGGCGCCGGTAAACTTGCGACGGCGAGTGCCGTTGTGGCAGATGTGATTGACTGCGCCAGACATGCAGGGAAGCATCTGCATATTAACTGGACGGAGGAAAAACTTGAGATTTCTCCGATAGACGGTGCGGTCAGAAGATTTTTCGTGCGCGTGCCGCAGGCAGATCAGGCGCAGATTCAGGATGTATTTGGTGAAGTGGAGCTTTTTGAGGGCGTGGCTGACGGGGAGTGCGGCTTTGTCACAGAGGAGATGTCAGAGGCAGCCTATCGGGAGAAAGCGGCAAAATTTGGTAACATTTTGTCAATGATCAGAGTAGATTAGTAACAGGAAGTACTGGAAAGGAATATGTGGGATGAAAAAGGTAGTTAAATTTGGCGGAAGTTCACTGGCAAGCGCAGAACAGTTTGTAAAGGTCGGAAACATTATTCATTCAGATGATGACAGAAAGTTTGTTGTTCCATCAGCGCCCGGAAAACGGTATGATAACGATACAAAAGTGACAGATATGCTCTATGCGTGTTACGCACTGGCGGAGAAAGATCATAGCTTTAATGCAGAGATGGCACAGATCGAGAAGCGGTATCAGGAAATTATAGATGGACTGAAGCTGGACCTGAATCTCTCTTCAGAGTTTGATAAGATCATAGACGATTTTAAGCGCAAAGCGGGTTCGAATTATGCCGCCAGCCGTGGTGAATACCTGAATGGTATCATTATGGCAAACTATCTTGGATATGAGTTTGTGGACCCCACGGAGGCGATTCGCTTTAATGAGGCAGGCGTGTTTGATGCGGAGCTCACGCAGAAGCTTTTGTCAAAGCGGCTGGAAAATGTAGAGCGGGCAGTCATTCCGGGCTTTTACGGTGCGAAGGAAGACGGAACGGTTGTGACGTTCTCAAGAGGAGGCTCAGATATCACAGGCTCTATCGTGGCAAAGGCAATACAGGCAGATGTGTATGAGAACTGGACGGATGTGTCGGGATTTTTGATTGCAGATCCCCGCATTATCGAGAATCCAAAGGGAATTGATATCATTACGTACGGCGAGCTGCGCGAGCTTTCCTATATGGGAGCCGGGGTTCTCCATGAGGATGCCATCTTCCCGGTGAGAAAGGAAGGCATTCCCATCAATATCAGGAATACCAACAAGCCGGAGGACGAGGGCACATGGATTGTCGGGCATACCTGCAAGAAGGCAAAGTACACCATCACTGGTATCGCTGGCAAAAAGGGGTTTGCGTCCATCAATATTGAGAAGGATATGATGAATGCGGAGATTGGCTTTGGGAGAAAAGTGCTTCAGGTATTTGAGGAGTATGATATTTCCTTTGAACATATGCCCTCTGGCATTGATACGCTGAATGTGATGGTTCACCAGTCGGAGTTTGTTGACAAGGAACAGAATATCCTCTCTGGCATTAACAAGGCAGTCAGCCCGGACAATGTTGATATTCAGTCAGATCTTGCACTGATCGCTGTAGTGGGACGCTGTATGAAGTCGCAGCGCGGTACGGTTGGAAGAATTTTTGCGGCACTGGCACATGCAAATGTCAATGTCAGGATGATTGATCAGGGGTCGAGTGAACAAAATGTCATTATCGGTGTGGCAAATGAGGATTTTGAGACGGCGATTAAGGCGATTTATACCATCTTTGTAGATACGAGAATCTAGTTTTTGAAATTGATGGATAGAAAACAGGGTCATACCTGCTGCGGTGAGGCGGGTATGGGCTTGTTTTTTAAGTGTGGACCTGTGATGAAATTCTGCGAATGAAAAGGGAGGAAAACGAATGAGTAGTAAAGGGAAGGAAAATAAAATGGGCGTGATGCCTGTCAACCAGCTATTGTTAAATATGTCGCTGCCGATGATGGGCTCCATGCTGGTTCAGGCGCTCTATAATATAGTGGACAGCGTGTTTGTGGCAAAGCTGAGCGAGAACGCGCTGACAGCCGTGTCACTTGCGTTTCCGATTCAGACGCTTCTGATTGCGCTGGGTACAGGAACCGGGGTGGGCGTCAACTCGCTGCTCTCGAAACAGCTTGGAGAAGGTGATTTGAAGCAGGTGAGCAAGACTGCTATGAATGGTATCTTTCTGGCGGTCATGAACTTTCTTGTGTTTGTGATTGTGGGAATTGTGGGCGTCAGGCCCTTTTATGCAAGTCAGGTGAAGGGCGCAGACCCGGAAATTATGTCGTTTGGAATACAGTATCTGACGATTGTGTGCGTGTGTTCGTTTGGCCTGTATGCACAGCTGATCTTTGAGAAGCTTTTGCAGTCTACTGGAAAGACCTTGTATTCCATGATCACGCAGGGGGTCGGCGCTGTGATCAACATCTTTTTGGACCCGGTGCTGATTTTCGGGCTTTTTGGAATGCCAAAGCTCGGTGTGGCAGGCGCAGCGATCGCGACCGTCATTGGCCAGATCGTCGGCGGCATGCTGGGGTTTGCGTTTAATATCAAGGCAAATAAGGAGATTACGCTCTCTGTCAAGGGGTTCAGACCAGACGGCAATACCATTGCCAATATTTATAAGGTAGGCGTGCCGGCGATCATCATGCAGGCAATTGGCTCTGTCATGACCTATGGAATGAACATGATTTTGATTACGTTTTCGTCAACAGCGACTGCTGTGTTTGGCGTTTATTTCAAGCTTCAGAGTTTTTTCTTTATGCCGGTATTTGGACTGAACAATGGGCTGATACCGATTGTGGCATACAATTATGGAGCAGGGAAGAGAAGCCGTCTGGTCAAAGCGATCAAGTGCAGTCTTGTGTATGCATTCATGCTGCTCTTTGTCGGCTTTATTGTCTTTGAGACTGTGCCCGCAACGCTGCTTGGCATGTTTGAGGCATCTGATGAAATGCTTGCCATCGGCGTGCCGGCACTGCACATTATCGGCATTCATTTTCTGGCAGCATGGTTCTGCATTATCGCCGGCTCTGTCTTTCAGGCGCTTGGAAACGGGGTATACAGCCTTGTGGTATCTGTCGCAAGGCAGCTTGTAGTCCTGCTGCCGGTGGCTTATATCCTTGCACGGCTTGGCGGTCTCAACGCAGTGTGGTGGGCATTCCCCATTGCGGAGGTGATGTCGCTTTGCGTGTCGGCGCTCTTTATGATACGGATTTATAAAAAGGTGATCAGCAAGGTGCCTGACAATCTTTAACCACTTACCTGAAAAAATGAACCACTTGGTGTAAATCGCTTTACATCGGTGGTTCCTTTTATTATGATATAGAAAAGGTTAGGAAGTGTGGAACATGAAGATAAAAATCGAGATTGACGAGGCCTTGGAGGAGGATGTGGTGCTGATTCGGTGCAGGAGCCTGACAGAGGAAATCGGCGCAGTTCAGCGGGCGGTGAGCGAGGCGGCAGGCACCATGCAGAAGTTTGTATTTTATAAAGGAAATACAGAGTATTATCTGATGCTGGATGACATTTTATTTTTTGAGACAGATGAGAATGGAATCAGTGCGCACACAAGAACAGATGCATATCAGGTCAAATATAAGCTCTACGAGCTGGAAGAGCTTCTTCCGAGATTTTTTATGAGAGTGTCCAAGTCTGCGATTTTAAATACGAACCATATTTATTCCATTAACCGCAATTTGACAGCTTCGAGTGTCGTAGCGTTTCTGAACACACACAAACAGGTTTATGTATCAAGGTATTACTATAAACCTTTGATTAGCAAATTGGAGGAAAAGAGGTTGCATCTATGAGAGGAAAAAATGTTTTTTGGGGAATCTTTTTTATCGCGATGGCGGTGATCGTCGTTGCGAGTAAAATCGGTATTCTGCCGGATGTGGGCGTATTCTCTATTCTGGCATCTGCGGTTTTGGTCTGGGTTGTGGTGGATGGCATCCGCCACAGAAATTTTTATGAAGCGATCTTTGCCGCCGCGTTTCTATTGATTATTTATGATGAACCGCTTGGTATCGAAGGGCTGACGCCATGGACGGTACTGGTTGCCGCGCTGCTTCTTAGCATTGGATTTTCTTTGCTGTTTGGCACGAAAAAAAAAGGAAAGCAATGTATTGAGATTGACTGGAATCTGGACGGTACTGGCGGCAAGGGAACTGGAAGCACCAGTGAACAGTGCAGCAAATCCCATATCCGCTGTGAGAATAATTTTGGAGAGACGATCCGCTATATTAATTCTGACAATTTCAGCAAGGCGCGTCTGGAGAATAATTTTGGCAGAATGAAGATATATTTTGACAATGCCATCATTCAGGAAGAGCTGGCTGAGGTGAAGATTGAGAATAATTTCGGTTCAGTGATGCTTTTTATTCCTAAGGAATGGAAGGTGCAAAAGGAACTGGATCACTGTTTTGGCAGCATCAATGAGTATGGCATGTGTCTGGGTACGGGCAGTGCGGCGCTGCGGCTGCATGGTGAGACCAATTTTGGGACGATTGAAATTCATTATGTGTGATGGTATTTTTATACTAGAAAAGGCTGAAGAGGAGGAGTATGATGGAAACAAAAACAAATACATTTGCAGCAGATGAGGTGAAGCGTCTGGAATTAAGAGTTGCTGCGGCGGACGTTGAAATAAAGGAGGCAGCAAGCAGGGAAATCCGGGTGGATGCGGAGCATACGGAGGAGGGGCAGTATTGCTGCGAGCTAAGAGATGGCACGCTGGTTGTGCACTACCAGCTTAGAAATGCACTGATCAATCTGTCCAGTCATCCAACAGTGCGCATTACCTTGTATATTCCGTCGGGAATGTTCTTTGCAAGCATTGTGCTTGAAGCCGGTGCGGGGAAAGTGAGGATGGAGGAGGTTCCTCTTTCCTGTGAAAAACTGAATGCCGATATCGGAGCAGGCAAGTGGAAGGCAGCAGGGCTTTTGGTGCAAAAAAAGCTGGATGTGGAGATTGGCGCAGGAAAGGCTAAGATGACAGATGTCACGGCGGGCAGCCTGAACGTGCACTGCGGTGTGGGCAAGAGTGTCTATAAGGGGCGCGTCAATGGCGATCTCAAGGTAAGCTGCGGTGTGGGGAGCTGCAAATTCCGGCTGGAAAACAAAGAGAGTGATTTTGATTATAAGCTTTCCTGTGCGCTTGGAAGCATTCAGCTAAATGGCAGTAAAATAGGATGCTTGGGAACGCAGAAAATACATTCAGACGGGAAAGCGCTGGGAAAGGCAGTGCTGGATTGCGGACTGGGCAGTATTGAGGTGGATACCTTATAGACATGGAACTTTAAGCGGCTATGGTAGCCGCTTTTTCTACAGCAGACCAGCAATGTTGATTTTTAAGTCGTCATAAATGCAGGAAGCAATTGTTTCATCAAAATCGTATTGGTTTGTTTTTTCTTCGTTTTCAAAGTCATATACTGTAACGGTCTTTTTCACAGGATTTACAATCCAATATTCACGTACACCTGCGGTGCGGTATTTGAAAAGTTTGACGCCATAGTCAATTCGGCTCGTGCTGGGGGAAATGATTTCGATGATCCAGTCTGGTGCACCGCTGCACCCCTTGTCATTCAGTTTGCTTTTATCACATATCACGGAAATGTCCGGTTCGACATAGTTCTGGTCATCCTTGTTTAAGAAAACTGCAAACGGAGCCGGGAAGACTTTGCAGTTTCCGCCCTTTGAGCGAATGTAACTTCCTATTGTGACAGTAAATTCACTGACAAGGCTCTGATGTCTGGTATTTGGCGGTGCCATCATATACATGCGCCCGTCAATCAGCTCTGCCCTCTGCCCGTCCGGGAGGGCATAGATATCCTCTATGGTGTAAAATTTCTCTTTCACTGGTATCATGGGAAGTCCTCGCTTTCTGTTCGTGTATACAAAAATAAGGGTTTCAAAACCCTTATTTTATGCGGATAACAGGACTTGAACCTGCACGGTCGCCCACCAGAACCTAAATCTGGCGCGTCTGCCAATTCCGCCATATCCGCAATTATTAAATATGCTTTTACAGTTTATCAGATATGAAAATAGAAGTCAACTATTTTTTGTGTTTTTTAGAATTTTGATGTCTCAGGATTCAAGCAGGGTCCTCGAAGATTTTCAGTGCAGGAGGATAAAATGTAAACAGGACAAACAAAGCGAATAATACACCCACAAGGCAGTAAAGCAGCCGTGTATACCGAATAAGCCTGCCAGACAATGCCAGCCTGTAAGAAATCCAGAACGCAATCAGGATACTCAAAACAAACGTGCTGATATCCAATACAAAGAAATCTTTCCCAAGGATGAACATATAACTGTAGAAAAAGAGCGGAATGAGAAACGTACCGGATAAAATGCCAGCACAGAGTGCAGATGGAATGCCCGGATAACGATTCTTGAAGCGGAACAGGAATGGGAATGCATAGAGCAGCATGGGGAAAAACAGTAATTTCATATGTTCCCAGATGGATTCATTGACAGGGGTAAAGAGTCCGACAATCAACGCATGATCAGACCAGTCATATAAAAAGTGGGCGATTGAGCCGGTGATGATGACAAAGACAATGCCAGTTCTTGTATAAGCTTTTAACGGTTTCATAAAAATCCCTTCTCCTTAATGTGTGCAGCTTGCAGACCCGTTATGCATGAGGTACAAAATTTCCTTGCCAGATTCGCAAACAAAGTGTAAGATAAAGTAGGATAAATATTACCGGGAGAAAGCTTTTATGGGAAAAAATATATTAGAGTACAATTTAATGCGCAAAAAGGTGTCAAACAAAAATATGTTTGAGCTTGAAGTGGAAGAGAAACTGGGCAGAAATGACAACTGCTGGTGCGGCAGCGGGAAAAAGTACAAGAAATGCCACGGTTCCTTTGATGAGAAGCTGGACGAGTACAGGCGCAGGTGTGTGCTGGTGCCGCCGCGGCGCATCATCAAGAATCCAGAACAAATACAGGGGATTCGCGAGAGCGCCAAGATCAATATCGAGATCTTGGACTATATAGATGAACATATTCAGGAGGGAATCTCCACACAGGAGATCGACAACTGGGTGTGCAGCATCACCAAAAAACACAATGCGACTGCGGCGACTCTAAACTATGAAGGATACCCCAAGAGTGTCTGTACCTCGCTCAACAGTGTCGTATGTCATGGGATTCCGTCCAAAAATGAGATTTTAAAGGACGGCGATATCGTCAATGTAGATGCGTCTACAATCTACAAGGGGTATTTTTCGGATTCTTCCAGAATGTATTGTATTGGCAATGTCTCTGCGGAGAAAAGACGGCTGGTAGAGATTGCCCGGCAGAGTCTTGAGATTGGCCTGCAATATGTACAGCCTTGGCGGAAGATTGGAGATATGGGAGCGGCAATTCATGAGTTTGCCATGCAAAATGGCTATTCGGTTGTCAAGGACATTGGCGGTCATGGTGTCGGTCTGGAATTTCATGAGGACCCGTGGGTCAGCTATGTATGTCTCAAAGACACAGGAATGTTGATGGTGCCGGGAATGGTATTCACCATAGAACCGATGATTAATATGGGAAAAGACGAGATCTACATCTCGGATGATGATGGCTGGACTGTGTACACAGAAGATGGACTACCCTCTGCGCAGTGGGAGATTCAGGTGCTGGTCACAGAGGAGGGATATGAGATCCTTTCTTATTAATATTCAGCCTGATGAGAGTGGAGCTGTGGGATGAGGATATTTTGTAAAAAAGATTTGGCTGTAATCCTTCTGGTGGTCCTTGCCGCCGCAGTGTCTGGACTTGCAGTGTCTTACTGCCAGAAGAGCGAGGGAGACACGATCCGAATTATGATAGACGGCGTGCTTTATGGAGAGTACAGTCTGGCACAGAATCAGACCGTCACGATGGAGGAAGTACTGGGGTATAACAGGCTTGTCATAGAAAACGGCAGTGCCTATATGGCAGAGGCAGACTGCGCGGACAGATACTGTATGGCGTACAAGCCCATATCCAAAAGTGGCGAGACGATCATCTGCCTGCCTCACAGGCTGGTCGTGGAGGTGGCTGGTGACAGGGAGTCCCAGCTGCCAGATGTGATTGTACCATAATTGTATCATAATGAGATATTTATTACAGTTTTTGTAAAGGCAGGCGTAAGGATGACGACAAAAAGTGTGGCGCGCTGTGGTATGCTGACAGCGCTGGCAATGATATTTGGATATGTGGAGGCGCTGATTCCGTTTCCTGTTGGCATACCGGGAATGAAGCTGGGACTGCCAAACATTATCATTGTGCTTGCGCTGTATACGCTTCCGGTTTATCAGGCGTTTTTGATACAAATGATGCGCATCGTGCTGACCGCTTTCCTGTTTGGCAATCTGTCCATGATGCTCTACAGCCTCGCAGGCGGGCTGTTTAGTCTGCTGGTTATGGTTCTTTTGAAGAAAAAAGAGTGGCTTTCCATCGCAGGCGTGAGTATCGCAGGCGGTGTAAGCCACAATATCGGGCAGTTAGCAGTAGCGGTTCTGGTGGTGCAGAATCTAAAAATCGCATTTTATCTGCCAGCGCTGCTGATCGCAGGTCTTGTCACAGGCGGTTTGATCGGAATGCTTGTGTACAAGATCAAACCATTGATTCAGTGAGAAATTTTAGTCAATTTTGTTCAGTGTAAAATCATCAATGGTTCCCCAGCCTTTTGCGTTGCATTGGATGTGCATTCCAATGGTGAGCGTGCCGTCCGTGACCTTTATAGAAGAAATGGCCGGTTCCTGCCAGTTTGCATAACCCTGTGCAGTAAAGGTGTCTGAGGACACAGTGCCGCCGCAGGATGCATAGAGCTCCATGTTGGCGCTGTCATCTATATCACCGCCCTGAAAATATGCTTTTAAGGCATATGTGCCGGGTTCTAAATCTGTAAATTCCTGTTCGATCGTAAAGTCCATATCCGATTCCGACCAAAAGTGGAAAGAATACGCCCCTGTGTGAGCGTCGCCTTCCTTTTGCTGGAAATCTGTCGGATTCTTTTCCCCCTCATAGGAAACGCTCCACATGGAGGTGTCTGCATCCTCGAAGCTTGGATTGGCGACATAGTTAAGTCTCTCTACATTGACGACGCAGAGCACTTCTGTTTGATTGTCTGAGGCGGCATTTTCATCGAGGATTCTGCCCGTGATCTCGTAGGTTCCAGCCTTGGAGTTATCAATGTTTTGGACCATCTCCTCATACCATTCGACAGGCAGGGAGGTGTTCAGGGCGCGGTTATTGTAGACAACATCCACCGTTTCCGGCATTTCCACGTCGGCGCCGATATTGCATGTGACCGTTGGAACATTGACCAGATCTATCGCAGGTTCAGCGTTGGTGCCATATTTTAACCATTTATAGGTATACAGAGATTCGAGTGGTTTTCCGTCAGCGTCAAACAGCGCTTGGTTGTCCCATGAACAGCCGCCATAGTACTGCCCGGCATCCTTGGGGTCATACCCTGCGGCGTAGCTGCTTGCCCATCCAGAGCCAAATTCCTCCCAGATAGGGCTGTTGTCTGCGTTTACATCCCCGACAGCAATCCATGCGCCCTCCCAGTAAAAGACACCAAGAGCACCTGACTGGCTTGCGGCTGCACAGACATCGCGGAGTGCGGTTGACTGGCTCTGGACCGTGGCGCCGTATGCGTCAATCAAGTCTGCGGCGCCGACACTATTGCCAGAACCGTCGGTATCCGCTGTCGTGTAGCAGTAAGCAGTCTCTGCGATCAATGTCTCTTTGCCGTATTTGTTCTGGATATTTGCCATGACCTTCTGAAGGTTTTCAAAGGTGCCATGCCAGTACGGATAGTAGGACAGCGCAAAGATATCATAATCTACCTGAAAGGACGAGAGTTTGTACAAAATGGAGTCAAGACCGTCATAGTCAGATGCGTTGGTGTAGTGGAGTGCGACCTTGATTTCTTTCTCATAACTGTCAGATACCTCGCGGACTGCCTTGCTGCCGGCGTTCATAAGCTGTGCAATATTGGGAATCTGCGTCTCGCCAGCCATGCCGTTGTTGGTTTCGTTGCCGACCTGTACCATGCAGACATCGACGCCGTTGTCCAGAAGCTGTGTCATGCTTTCCTTTGTAAAGTCGTATAAGGCATCTGTTTTTTCTTCCAGCGTCATGCCCTCCCACGCTTTGGGGCACATTTGTTTTGCGGGGTCTGCCCAGAAGTCGGAGTAGTGAAAGTCGATACAGACCTTCATGCCATTGTCTGTGGCGCGTTTGCCAAGCGCGATCGCAGTGGCAAGATCATTGTTACCGCCGCCATACCCATTGCCGTTTTCATCATAAGGATCGTTCCAGACGCGGATGCGGGCATAGTTGACGCCGGCTTCTGCCATGGTAGTAAATACATCCTGCTCAACGCCGTCGGCGTCGTAATACTTCACGCCGCTATTCTCTTCTGCGAGGATAGAAGAGACATCCATGCCGCGGATAAAATCATCGGCAAGATCAGGGATTGGCTCCACATAGATTCCGGCATCTTCTGTGGCGGTGGGCAGCGGGTATGCGGGCACTGCCGGGGTGTCAGACACAGGTTCTGCCGTCATCGGCTCGGAAGCTGCCGTCTCTGGAACGACAGGCTGAATCTCTGCTGAGACAGAAGTGGCTGGCGTATCCGCTGAGGGCTGTCCTGCATCTGCGCCGCATCCTGCCAAGGACCATGCGGTCAGGGATAGGGTGAAAAGAAATGTCATTAAGCTCTTGTGCTTCATAAGTACCTCCCGTTTATAATTTCAATAATAGAATGGAAAAGAAATATAGTAAGATTATAGCATAAATACCATAAAGAAATATAGCAAATTCATAAACAAATGATGCAAAATCTTTCACAAATGACCGAAAATGTGGTAAAATGATTTTATGATGTGTTTCAAATAGAAATCAATCAGGAAAGGAAGTATTCTACGATGAAAAAGGCAGCGATATTTTTTGGAACAGGGTATGAGGAGATTGAGGCGCTCACTGTAGTGGATTTGCTCAGACGCGCGGGCGTGGAGGCAGTCTGTGTCGCCGTAGACAATGCGGACAGCGTGGCGGGAAGTCATGGCATTACGGTCAAGATGGATGCGGGAATTGATGCGGTTGATTTTGACAGTTTTGATATTCTTGTCTGTCCGGGAGGCATGCCCGGAACCAAAAATTTAGAGGCATGCAGGAAGCTTGTGGACAACCTGCATCATTTTTATAAGGAAGGCAGGCTCATAGCTGCAATCTGTGCGGCGCCCAGCATTTTTGGACATATGGGACTGCTCGAGGGAAAAAGGGCATGTATTTATCCGGGAATGGAAGCCGAACTTACAGGCGCTGAGGTCTGCTATGACAGTGTGGTAAAGTCAGGAAATATTATTACAAGCCGCGGCATGGGGACAGCGATCGCGTTTTCACTCGCGATCATTGCGGCACTGACAGACCAGAAAACCGCGGATGATCTCGCAGAGAAAATTGTATATTTTTAAGTGGTATTTTGGGCCGTAATTATTTTGACAATTAAGCCCCAAGATGCTATAATCAAAAATACAATGCGTTTAGTTATTGGAATAGACGGATAGAAGGTTTCTCATAATGATAACAGAACAAGAATTTCAAAGAGTAGCTGCCTATGTGAAGGGGAAGGCAGGTATTAATTTAAATGAAAAAAAGGTTTTGGTTCAGGGAAGGCTTGATAATTATATGCAGCGAAAGGGATATCACTCCTACGACGAGTTTATGGATCGTGTGGAGCGGTTTCCGGCAGGGCCGGAGGCAGAAGACCTGATGAATGCCCTCACGACCAATCATACGTATTTTTGGAGAGAGTATGAGCAGTTTTTGTTTTTAAAACAAGAAGTTTTTCCTGAACTGAAAAGACTCACAGAGAACACAAAAGACTGGCATATATGGTGTGCTGCCTCCTCGTCCGGCGAGGAGCCATATACCCTTGCGATGCTTTGTAAAGAATTTCTGGGACTGGAGCAGTCGCAGTGGGACACTAAGATTTTGGCGACGGATATCGACACAAAAGTTCTTGAGAAGGCTATGCGCGGCGTATATGCCAAAAATTCGGTGGAGCAGCTGCCTCAGCAGTATGTGCGCAGGTTTTTCAAACAGATCAGTCAAGAGGAATACCGGGTGAAGGATGAGCTCAAAAGAGAAGTGCTGTTTCGGCAGCTCAATCTGATGAACCCACTGCCTTTCAGAAAGCCGATTCATGTTGTATTCATCAGAAATGTCATGATTTATTTCGATGAACCGACAAAAGAGAGGCTGTTAAGAAATATTTATGAGAAAATGGCGCCCGGCGGATACCTGTTTATTGGCTCTACAGAGTCCATGAGCCAGAATAATACTCAGTTCCGGTATGTAAAACCTTCCATATACAGAAAGTAATGCGGGGAGAAAAAATATGGGAAAATTAAAGGTATTACTGGTCGTAGCAAATCTTGAGCTGAGAAGACGGCTCAGCGGGATTCTGAGCACTGACCTTGAGCTTGATGTGGTGGCAGAGGCAAACAATGCCTACACTGCGAGAGATAAAATCATAGAATGCAATCCTGATGTGATGCTTTTGTGTCATGATCTGCCAAGGATGCCAGGCATTGTATTTCTGGAGAAGCTGATGCCGCAGAGAAGCACTGCGACACTTGTCGTGGCAGAATCACAGTATGAGGATGCTGCCTATCGTGCAGGAGCCAGGGACTTTATTGCTTGCGGAACGGATTTTGAAGTGCTAGAGCACGATAATATCTGCCGGCGTCTCAAGAAAATGGCAGGCGGTGAGTGGCTTACAGCGCCAAAGAGAACTTTTCAGCCGGCTGGCAATACGATTGGAACGGGAAGCACCTCAACGACGACATCCATTATTGCAATGGGGGCTTCGACAGGAGGGACAGAGGCGATCGCCACTGTCGTGAGAGGATTAAAGAAGGACATTCCGGGGGTGGTGCTGGTACAGCATATGCCGGAAGGGTTTACCAAGATGTATGCACAGCGGCTGGATCATGAAGGAGAGGTTTCTGTGAAGGAGGCTGTGTCGGGCGATGTGGTCAGGCAGGGGCAGATTCTTCTGGCACCGGGCGATAAGCAGATGCGCATTGTGAAGATTAATGGAAGGTATCAGGTTGAGTGTAAATACGGACCGAGGGTGTCAGGGCATTGCCCGTCTGTTGACGCACTCTTTGAATCGGTGGCGCGGGTTGCGGGAAAGGAAGCGATCGGTGTGCTGATGACAGGGATGGGAAGCGATGGCGCCAAGGGACTTCTGGCTATGAGAAATGCAGGTGCGCGCACCATAGGACAGGATGAGAAGACGTGCATTGTGTACGGAATGCCCAAAGTTGCATATGATATTGGAGCAGTATGCTGGCAGGTGCCGTTGGATCAAATTTCACAAAAAATACATTATCTGCTGGATAAAAGGCAGTGAAAATAAGGAGACAAACAGGAGGCAAATTATGAGAATATTAATAGCAGAAGATGATTTCGCCAGTAGAAAGGCAATCTTAAAGTTTTTGTCAGCATACGGTGAGTGTGATGTCACAGTTGATGGCATGGAGGCAATTGATGCTTTTATGATGGCGCTTGAGGAGGAAGATCCCTATGATTTGATCTGTCTGGATGTGATGATGCCTGTGATGGATGGCTATCAGGCGCTCAAAAATATTCGTGATATCGAGAGAGAACACAATGTGGACCCTGCTGATCAGGCGAAGGTTATCATGACAACAGCGCTCAATGAAGAAAAAAATGTCAAGAAGGCTTTCGAGCTTGGCTGTACAGTATACTGCGCAAAACCAATTGATTTAGAGAAGCTCAAAGGTATGCTTGAGAAGCTTGGTTTTTAAGATTTGAAGGGAGACGTTTTGCATGGAAGAAAAATTAGAGAGCCTTGAAGCTTCAGCGCAGGAGGATATCAGACAGGGAAAATATATGACGTTCTGCATTGGCAGTGATGTGTTTGGCATAGAGTTAAAATATGTGAATGAAATCATACAGATGCAGCAGATTGCGCCGATTCCAGAGGTGGAACATTTCATCAAGGGACTGATTAATCTCAGAGGTAAAATCATACCCGTGATTGATGTTGCCGACCGTTTTGGGAAGCAGCTCTTTGAATACAACGACCGTACCTGCATCATTGTGATTGATGTTCAGAATGTTGTTGTAGGTCTCATCGTTGAGACAATCTCTGAGGTGGTATCCATAGAAGAGAAGGATATATTACCGCCGCCAAATGTATCCAAGGCGAATGCACAGGCAAAATTTATCCGCGGGATTGGCAAGATTGGAGATCATGTCAAGCTCTTGCTGGATCCTGTTAAGCTGCTCAGTGACAATTCGCTTGATTTTGCGGAGAAACAGGAAGAAGACGAGGAAGAATAAATGACAAAAAATCTGGAAGAATTTTTTTATTTTATTTTGAATCACAGTCAGGAATGCATTGTCAGGTATGACGCCAATGGATGTATTAAATATTGTAATGACAGACTTTTAGAGCTCACAGGCTACAGTGCAGGTGAGCTTGTTGGCGCATTTATCGGAGAATTGTTCCAGAATGTGTTTGCAGTCGTGGACAATCATATTGAACTTGCAGCAGATTACAAGGACTCTGAAATATTCGAGACGGTGCTGTACCGAAAGAATAAGACCTGTTTTCCAGTGGAGATTCAGATCGCATCAGCGGTATTTGACGGCGAGGAGGTTCTTGTCTGTACTGCCGTCGATATGACACGGTACAAGGAGAGCATCAGAAAAGTGGAGGAGACCACGATCCAGATGCAGGAGTCTATGAAGGCAAGGGATGCTTTTGTTGCCAATGTGACGCATGAGCTGCGAACGCCGGTGAACGGCATCAAAGGGCATGCTGAGATTTTGATGGAGCAGGAGCAGGATTTTCAGCGAACCAATTATCTCAAGATGATTCTCGACTGCTGTTCGACGATGGAGGGAATCATCAATAACATTCTTGACTTCTCGAAACTTGAGGCGGGAAAATTTCAGCTGGATGAAAAGCCGTTTTCGTTTTATGAACTGATGTCCAAAATGGAAAAAATGTTCAATATGCTCACCATGAGAAAAGGGCTGCGGTTCACACTCAATATCGCGCCGGAGATTCCTGACAAAGTGATTGGAGATGAGCTGCGTCTGACACAGATTTTAAATAACCTTGTGTCCAATGCAGTGAAATTTACAGAGCAGGGATATGTCGGGATCGAGGTTTCTCTGAATACGAAGATCAATGATGAGATCGAGTTATTTTTTATGGTGGTTGATACCGGAATCGGGCTTTCACCGGAGGATAAGGATAAACTGTTTAAGAGCTTTTCTCAGGCAGATGCCTCGATTACCAGAAAATTTGGCGGCACTGGCCTTGGTCTTTCCATCACCAAGGAGCTTGTCCAAATGATGCATGGCAAGGTCTGGGCAGAGGGGGAGAAGGGAAAGGGCTCCACGTTCTCGTTCACTGTGCGCTTGAGACAGGAACAGACACAGGACGCCGCGGAGCAGGAACCTTCTATTAGAAAGTGGAAGTATTCGCACAACCTCAACAAGATCGCGGGCGAGCAGGATTTGATGTATGAACTGGGCAGTGAGATCAATGTCAGGGAGCTCAAAAAATATTTTGAAAAGCTCAATATCAGCATGGATATGGAAAACTGGCAGAAGGCGGAGAGCTTTGCGACGATGTTAAAGCAGTTGCTCAGCGGCGGTTCAAAGGATTTGCAGCGCATGACATTTCGGATGGAGATGTCGATCAGAAAGGCGGACTGCGACAAGGCGCGGGATTATGCGCAGAAGGTAAAGGAACAGTTGTTGCTTGAGGTTGAAGGGCTGGAGATATAATTATGAATAGAACATCACAAAATAATAGTGACATCAGCATCCTTGTCGTTGATGATGTTGAGGTCAATCTGATCATTCTGGAAGAAATTATCAAAAATATGGGGTATGAGGCACTGCTCGCGCAGAGCGTGAAGGAGGCGCTAGAGATCATTGAGAACAGAGAACAGCTTCCCAAGGTTATTTTGTCAGATATTTCCATGCCGGAGACAGATGGGTTTACCTTTTGCTCTATGTTAAAAAATGACCCCTATACCAAAGATATTCCGGTAATCTTTATCTCGGCAATGGACACTGCCTCGGATTTAAGCAAGGGATTTGAGCTCGGTGCGGTAGACTATATTCCAAAGCCATTTGAAAAGACAGAGGTTGAGATGCGCATCTCCACACATCTCAAGATCTATAATATGCAGCGCGACCTCGAAGAAAATAATAAGCAGCTCAATCTTGTGGTGGCGCGCCAGATGGAGAAACTAAGGATTGAGCAGAAAAATATCATGACAGCACTGGCAAGGCTTGTGGAGAGCAAGGAAAATGTGTCTGGTTCGCACTATAAAAATATCCTGTACAACAGCCGGATTCTCGCGGAGGGCATGCAGCTTTCACCCAAGTTTGAGGATGAGGTAACAGATGATTTTATTGATACGATCGAGTCCAGTGCAGGACTGCACGATATTGGGAAACTCATGATACCAGATCAGATTCTGCTCAAAAATGCACCGCTCGACGAGGAAGAACGCAGGGTAATGTGCACCCATGCAGAGCTTGGCGCCAAGACGCTCAATGATATCTATGAGGGTGTCGAGAAGAACGATTTTATTGAAATGGCAATTGACATCGCTTGGTATCATCATGAGTGCTGGGATGGTTCCGGCTATCCAAAGGGCTTAAAAGGGAAGGAAATACCACTGTCTGCGCGTATTGTAAAGGTGGTGGATGTGTTTGATGCCATGATCAGTGAGCGGCACTACAAGAAGCCAATCCCGCTTGACCAGACACTTGCGTATATGCAGGAGAAGTCAGGAACGATCTTTGACCCGGATATCATTCGTGTGTTTATGCGTATTTACCGCAATTTTAAAGGAATACATATGGATTGATAATTATGACAGTTTAGTAAAAAACTACCATTCATAAAACTTTTGACTCCGTT
This sequence comes from Lachnospiraceae bacterium, assembly GCA_009774345.1. Lineage (GTDB taxonomy): Bacteria > Bacillota > Clostridia > Lachnospirales > Lachnospiraceae > COE1. The sequence goes on from VSNR01000023.1 coordinate 19,861, forward strand.
AATACTAGGATTAAGACAAGCGGCAAGAAACATTCAACCAGCCAAAGGTGTTGTATCACAGGCACTTGGCAGCAGGCTTGTCTTTGAAAATAGATTATAATAGAAAGAAAAAATTGATTAACGGAGGTAAAAAATTATGTCAACACAGAGCAGATCAAACAGAGTAGAAGTTCCAGAGGCAAAGGCAGCATTGGACCGTTTCAAGACAGAGGTAGCATCTGAGCTTGGTGTAAACTTAAAGGAAGGTTACAACGGTGATCTCACATCCCGCGAGGCAGGAAGCATCGGCGGCGAGATGGTAAGAAGAATGGTAAAGAGCTATGAGGAGTCTTTAAACAAATAAGACGAAACCGGAACACGAAGCGGGATGTAGTATGATACTACATCCCGTTTTTTGGTGATTTTTACAGTTTTTAAAAATTTATCTTTTATTTTTCCAAAGCCTATGCTATAATTGTAAAATGACTGTAACTGTTACAAATGACAGTAGATAAATTGAGTGCGAAAATATATTCATAGCAGGTATCATTGCATGATAGTCGAGGAGGAAATAGGACAAATGAGTTTACAGGTAGAAAAGTTAGAAGGAAATATGGCTAAGCTTACGATAGAAGCATCAGCAGAGGAGTTTGAGAAGGCGGTAGAGAAGGCATATCAGAAGAGCAAGAATAAGCTGAGTATTCCGGGATTTCGCAAAGGCAAAGTGCCGCGCAGGATGATTGAGCAGATGTACGGCAAGGAAATTTTCTTTGAGGATGCAGCAAATATTGTAATTCCTTCAGCGTATGCAGATGCCGTAGATGAATGCACAGAGGAGATTGTGTCCCAGCCGACGATTGATATTGTACAGGTGGAGTCAGGAAAGCCGTTTATCTTTACAGCCGAGGTTGCGCTCAAGCCGGAGGTGACGCTTGGCAAGTACAAGGGAATCGAAGTTGAGAAAGAAGATCTCACTGTTACGGAGGAGGAGATTGATGCGGCGATCGACAGAGAGCGGGAAAACAATGCTAGGACAATCTCTGTAGATGACAGAGCAGTACAGGATGGCGATATGACCGTGCTTGACTTTGAAGGCTTTGTGGATGGCGCCGCATTTGAAGGCGGAAAAGGTGAGAATTATCCATTAACCATTGGTTCAAATACATTTATTCCCGGGTTTGAGGAGCAGTTGATTGGTGCGGAGATTGACAAGGAAGTGGAAGTGAATGTGACATTCCCAGAGGATTATCAGGAGTCCACGCTCGCAGGAAAGCCAGCCGTATTCAAATGTACCATCAAGGAGATCAAAGAGAAGGAGCTGCCGGAGCTTGACGATGAGTTTGCAAGCGAGGTATCTGAGTTCGACACACTGGCTGAGTACAGGGAAGATGTGAAGAAGAATCTCTTTGAGAAGAAGGAAGAAGAGGCAAAGAGTGCCAAGGAAGAAAAGGTAGTTGATGCGATCATAGAGGATGCGCAGATGGATATTCCAGAGGCGATGCTCACAACGCAGCAGCGCCAGATGGCAGATGATTTTGCCAAGAGAATCCAGATGCAGGGAATCACAATTGACCAGTATTTCCAGTTTACGGGTCTTACAAAGGAGGCGTTTTTCGAACAGTTAAAGCCTCAGGCGGAGCAGCGGATCAAATCAAGGCTTGTTCTTGAGGCAGTGGCAAAGGCTGAGCACTTTGAGGTGAGTGAGGAAGAGTACAAGGATGAGATCAAGAGAATGGCGGAGGCTTACCGGATGGGGGAGGATAAGCTGACAGAGATGATCAGCACTTTTGAAGAAAAGGCCATCAGAGAGGATCTCTGCATCAAGAAGGCATTGGATTTTGCAGTTGAGAATGCAGTAGAAGTCTAATCGATCTCGTATTAAAATTTTATATCTGGTAGAAAATCTAAAAAAAATATAATAATTGTGCAGATGATTTGCACAATTATTATATTTGCGTTATACTGATATTCAACATAGGTGGGACGGAGGTAAATTCCATGAGTTTAGTACCATATGTCATTGAACAGACAAGCCGCGGAGAACGTTCATATGATATTTATTCAAGACTGTTAAAGGAACGTATCATATTTTTAGGAGAAGAAGTAAATGAGGTGACAGCAAGCCTTACAGTGGCGCAGCTGCTGTTTTTGGAGGCTGAGGACCCGGAGAAGGATATTCAATTGTATATCAACAGCCCGGGCGGTTCTGTCACAGCAGGGATGGCAATCTATGACACAATGCGTTATATCAAGTGTGATGTATCGACGATCTGTATTGGTATGGCGGCAAGCATGGGCGCATTTCTGCTTGCAGGCGGTACAAAGGGAAAACGGCTTGCGCTGCCCAATGCGGAGATCATGATTCATCAGCCGCTTGGCGGAGCGCAGGGGCAGGCGACAGAGATTGAGATTGCGGCAAAACATATTCTGCGCACAAAGCAGAAATTAAACAGTATTCTGGCAGAGAACTGCGGTCAGCCGTATGATGTGATTGCGGCAGACACAGAACGTGACAATTGGAAGTCGGCTGAGGAAGCTATGCAGTATGGTCTGATCGATAAGGTGATCACTGACAGGGCTGATGTGGTAGAAGACAAATAGTTTGAATGTGATTAGAATGATATAATTATGAGTAAAGGGAGAAAAAGGATGGCTGGAAAAAGCACTGAAGGAAGGGTAAGATGTTCTTTCTGCAACAAAACACAGGATCAGGTTCGGAAGCTGATAGCAGGTCCATCCGGTGTTTATATCTGTGATGAGTGTGTAGATATCTGTGCAGACATTATAGAGGAAGAGTATGAGGAGGAGCAGATCGAGGGAGGCATCGACATCAACCTCCTGAAACCTGTTGAGATCAAGGAGTTTCTCGATGAGTATGTGATCGGGCAGGAAGAGGCTAAGAAAGTATTGTCTGTAGCTGTTTACAATCATTATAAGCGTGTTATGGCTGAAAAAGATTTGGATGTCGAATTACAAAAGAGTAATATTATTATGATCGGACCGACAGGTTCAGGCAAAACATATCTGGCGCAGACCCTTGCCAAGATCATCAATGTTCCTTTTGCGATCGCGGATGCGACAACACTTACAGAAGCAGGTTACGTGGGAGAAGATGTAGAAAATATCCTTTTGAAGCTTATTCAGGCAGCAGATTATGATATTGAGCGGGCTCAGTATGGCATTATCTATATTGATGAGATTGATAAGATTACTAAGAAAAGTGAAAATGTCTCTATCACCAGAGATGTGTCGGGCGAAGGAGTGCAGCAGGCGCTTTTGAAGATTGTCGAGGGGACGGTGGCAAGTGTGCCGCCTCAGGGAGGCAGAAAGCATCCACATCAGGAGCTGATACAGATTGACACGACCAATATACTGTTTATCTGCGGCGGCGCTTTTGATGGCCTTGACAAGATTGTAGAGAACCGTCTTGACCGCAAATCAATCGGTTTTAACAAGGATATTGCAGAGAAGACAACGAGAGATCTCGGAGCAGTATTCAAGGAAGTAACGCCTCAGGATTTGACCAAGTATGGTCTGATTCCAGAGTTTGTCGGAAGAGTTCCTATCAATGTATCACTGGAAGGTCTTGATAAGAAAGCGCTTGTGAGAATATTAAAGGAACCCAAGAGTGCCCTGATCAAGCAGTATCAGAAATTATTTGAGTTTGATAATGTGAAACTTTCCTTTGAGCCGGACGCGATTGATGCGATTGCAGAGAAAGCGCTGGAGAGAAAGACAGGGGCCAGAGGTCTGCGTTCCATCATGGAGAGCATCATGATGGATGTGATGTATGAGATTCCATCGGATGACACAATTGAGAGCTGTGTGATCACCAAGGAATCTGTGGAGGGAACAAGCCAGCCTTTTGTAGTACACCGTGAATCAATGCGTACAGAGCGAGAGAAAAAGGCGAGATAAATAATGAATGGATTATAAGCGCCGCCTTATGAAAAGGCGGCGCTTATGCACATAGCAGGTATATGCCTGATTAGGAGAGGATATTATAGATGAAGCAAATAACTTCAACATTACCTTTGGTGGCATTGCGGGGGTTGACGGTAGTGCCAAGCATGATCATGCATTTTGATCTGAACAGAGATATGTCTAAAAAGGCAGTTGAGCAGGCATTGAACAAGACACAGAAAGTACTGCTGGTGCCGCAGATCGACCCAGAAGAAGAAAAACCAGAGAAAGACGGATTATATAAAGTGTGTACAGTTGCGAATATCAGGCAGGTCACAAAACTTCCAAATGACATTGACAGGGTGATGGTGGAAGCGGTGGCAAGAGCGCATATTCTGGAGCTGGAGGACAATGAGGGACAGTATTTTAGTGCATCTTATGAGGAAATTGATGACGGCGAAGAAGAACTATTGCAGTCGGAGAAGGAGGCGCTGGTACGCACCCTCAAGGAAGTATTTGATACGTATGTCAGATTCTATCCCAAAATAGGAAAGAGCCTTGGAAAATATTTCAAAGAGGACTGTGATCTGGAAATGCTCATCAACCAGATTCTGATTAATACACCATTTACGTATGAACAGAAACAGCAGATCTTAGAGATTGAGGATATCGCCGAGCAGTGCGGGGAACTGGTGATACTCATCATGAATGAGGCGCAGATTGCGGCGATACGCACACAGCTGGCAGTGAAGATCAGGGAGCGGATTGACAAAAACCAGAAGGATTATATTCTGCGGGAGCAGTTGGAATATATACAGGAGGAGCTGGGGGATAAAAATCAATATTCCGATGTAAAGCACTATGAGGAAGCACTCGCCAAATTAAAGGCAGATGCGGAGGTCAAGGAGAAGATCAAGAAGGAAATTGCCAGATTTAAGACCATAATGGGCTCAAGCTCCGAGAGTGCAGTGGAGCGGGGATATATCGAGACGCTTCTGGAACTTCCGTGGAATAAGGCATCAAAGGACAATAATGACATCAACAGGGCAGAGGAAATCTTAGAGAGAGATCATTACGGACTGGAAAAAGTCAAGGAGCGCATTGTGGAATATCTGGCGGTGCGCTGTCTGACCAGCAAGGGAGAAGCGCCGATCCTGTGTCTTGTGGGACCGCCGGGAACCGGCAAAACGTCGATAGCAAAATCCATTGCCGAGGCATTGAATAAGAAATATATTCGCATCTGTCTGGGCGGTGTGCGTGATGAAGCAGAGATCAGAGGGCACCGTAAAACGTATGTCGGCGCGATGCCGGGACGCATTGCAAATGGCTTGAAGCAGGCAGGCGTGTGCAATCCGCTGATGCTGCTTGACGAGATCGACAAGGTGAGCAGTGATTATAAGGGAGATACTTCCTCGGCGCTGTTAGAGGTGTTAGACCCGGAACAAAATTGTCATTTCAGAGATCATTATGTGGAGCTGCCGCTCGATTTGTCCAAGGTATTATTCATAGCGACAGCAAATGATGCAGGCAATATCCCCAGACCGCTTTTGGACCGTATGGATATCATTGAAGTCACGAGTTATACTGCAAATGAAAAGTTTCACATTGCGAAGGAGCATCTGTGGGAGAAGCAGTTAAGGAAAAACGGGTTGAAGGACACACAGCTGTCCATCAGTGACAATGCGCTCAAGGCAGTCATAGACCAGTACACGAAAGAGGCAGGCGTGCGGAATCTTGAGCGAAAGCTTGGCACCGTCTGTAGAAAGGCAGCGCTGGAAATTTTGAAAAGCAGGAATGGCAAGAAGGAAAAACAGGTGCAGGACAAGAGCATCCGTGTCAACAGCCAGAAGCTTGAGAAATATCTCGGAAAACCCAAATATAGTGTGGATATGGCAAATGAGAAGGATGATGTCGGGATTGTCAGAGGGCTTGCATGGACAAGTGTCGGCGGCGATACGCTTCAGATCGAGGTGAATATCATGCCCGGCAAGGGCGAGATCGAGCTGACTGGAAAGCTCGGTGATGTGATGAAGGAATCTGCGATGACAGGGATTAGCTTTATACGGTCCATTGCGCCAAAGTATAAGATTGCGCCAGAATTTTTTAAGGAAAATGATTTTCATATTCACATTCCAGAAGGAGCAGTGCCAAAGGATGGCCCGTCTGCCGGCATTACAATGGCAACTGCCGTGTTGTCTGCAATCACCGACACCCCTGTCAAGGCAAAGGTTGCAATGACAGGCGAGATTACGCTGCGCGGAAGGGTGCTTCCGATTGGCGGGCTCAAGGAGAAGCTGCTGGCGGCAAAGACTGCCGGCATCACGACGGTGCTGGTGCCAAAGAAGAATGAAAAGGATGTGGTGGAGATTTCAAATGAAATTAAGGCAGGGATGGAAATCTGTCTGGTGGAATCTATGGATGATGTGATACCACTTGCTTTTGCGCGGGAAATAAAGGTCAAGAGTATCAGGTCAAAAGCAAAGACTGGAAACAGTAAGCAGGAGAAATAGCAGATGGTGATTAAGAATGTTAGCTTGGAGACTGTAATCGGCGTGACGAGTAAAATCCCGCAGAACGAATTGCCGGAAATCGCTTTTGCCGGGAAGAGCAATGTGGGGAAATCCTCGCTCATCAATGCCCTGATAAACCGTAAATCACTGGCACGCACCAGTTCGCAGCCGGGCAAGACACAGACGATCAATTTTTATAATATTAATGGCGAACTGTATTTTGTCGATCTGCCGGGATATGGTTATGCGAAGGTCAGCCAGCAGGAAAAAGAAAAATGGGGCAAAATGATAGAGCGCTATCTCCATCAGTCCAAGGTGTTGAAAGCAGTATTTTTGCTGATTGATATTCGGCATGACCCCTCGGCGAACGATAAGACAATGTATGAATGGATTCTCTCAAATGGGTTTCATCCGATTATCATCGCGACGAAGGCTGACAAAATAAACCGCAGCCAGCTGCAAAAGCAGATCAAGGCGGTGTGGCAGGGGCTGGGCGCCGATAAAGATACTGTGGTGATACCATTCTCTGCACAGACAAAGCAGGGGCGGGAGGAGATTTATGAGGTGGTAGACCGTTTGATGGCGCAGCCGGAAGGAGAAGAGCACGCATGATGGATAGAAAACCAATCGGAACAGAGAATCTCAAACTGATTGTGAATATATTGATTTCATTGGTAATATTGCTGCTATGTATTTTTCTGGTGCCAAGGCTGGTTTTGTTTTTTATGCCCTTTGTGATCGGCTGGCTGATCTCCTGCATTGCAAACCCGCTTGTCGTATTTCTCGAACGAAAGCTGAAAATCAGAAGGAAAGCCGGAACCGTTGTAGTCATCGTATGTGTGATCGCAGCGGTGAGCGGTCTGGGGTATGGGCTGGGGATAGTGCTCTGGCGGCAGATTTCGGGTTTTGTCCAAGAGATTCCGGCGATGTGGGAGGCGGTCAGGCAGGATTTTGATACATTTGGTGCGTGGATTGACCACTATATCGGGGTAAGATCGCCCAAATTTGCAGATGCTTTGAACAATCTGGGAAATATCATCGGTGAAATGATTACAAATCTGCCAAAGAGCTTTGATTTCAGCACTTTTGAGGGAATGGGCAGCATGGTTGGAAATATTGCCAGTGTTCTGATATCCATTATTATGTGTATGCTGTCTGCCTATTTTTTCATTGCAGACAGAGAGTGGCTTGGGAGTTTTCTAAACAGGCTGCTACCAGAGACGGTCATGCGCAAGTATGATGTGTTTGCCTCTAGCCTGAAGCAGGCGGTCGGCGGATATTTTAAGGCACAGTTTCGCATTGAGATCTGGATGTATGTGCTTTTGCTGATTGGCCTGACGGTGCTGAAAGTACGTTATGGACTGCTGATCGCGCTGCTGATTGCGTTTCTGGATTTTCTGCCCTTTTTTGGGACGGGGATTGTGCTGATTCCGTGGGCGCTGGTGAATGTGATCGGCGGCAATTATCTGAGGGCGCTTGGTTTTTTGATCATATGGGGTTCTGGCCAGTTGTTCCGCCAGTTGATACAGCCTAAAATTATGGGGGATTCAATCGGTATGGAGCCGATTCCAACACTGTTTTTGCTTTTTATCGGGTATCGACTTGCAGGGGTTGGCGGTATGCTGGTGGCAGTGCCCATCGGCATTATTGTAGTAAATATGAATGAGGCAGGATTTTTTGACACGCCAAAGTACAGCCTGCGGCTTCTGGTCCGAAATATGAACCAGTTCCGTCAGTTGAGCAGGGAAGAGATCAAAAAGCTGGATGAGGAAGAATAGATAGAGGAATGATGAGGAATTTTAAGATCATAATACAGTACGAGGGCACCCGCTATCAGGGATGGCAGCGTCAGGATTCCACAGGAAATACCATACAGGGGAAATTAGAGGCCATTCTTGCGAAAATGACGGGGCTTCATTTCGTGCAGGTGGATGGCTCCGGGCGCACGGATGCCGGCGTTCACGCACTTGGGCAGGTGGCGAATTTTAAGATTGACACAAAACTGCCAGCGGCAGCGGTGATGGATTATATCAACCAGTACCTGCCAGAGGACATTGGCGTGATTGCAATCGAGGAGATGCCAGAGCGGTTTCACAGCAGGCTCAACGCAAAGGGAAAGACCTATTGCTACCGCATCTGGAATGAGAAGCTTCCTTGTGTATTCCTGCGCAGATATGTGTATGAACTGCCAGAACCGCTTGATTTGGATGCCATGAGAACTGCGGCGGCCTGTCTGGTGGGAACGCATGATTTCAAGGCATTCACCTCCAACAAAAAGAGCAGGAAATCCACCATACGCACAATGGATGCGATTCTGATTGACAAAGAGGGCAGTGAGGTTGTCATCACCTACAGCGGCGATGGTTTTCTGTATCATATGGTCCGCATTCTCACAGGCACTTTGATAGAAGCAGGGCTTGGGCAGAGAGATCCTGCTTCCGTGAAAACGCTGCTTGAGAAAGATGCCACCAGAGATTTATCGGGGGTACTTGTTCCAGCGAAGGGACTGTGTCTGATGGAAGTGCGGTACTGATCTAAGGCGAACACATTGAATCATGTGATGATGGACAATTTTGACAATTCTATAAGGAGGATTTGAAAATGAGTGACACAGAAAAAAATACAGTTGAAGCTTCGAGAAACTTTATCGAACAGATGATTGACAAGGATTTGGCAGAGGGTGTATATGATGCGGTACATACGCGCTTTCCGCCGGAGCCAAACGGCTATCTGCACATTGGTCATGCCAAGGCGATTCTTGTCAATTATGGAATCGCAAAAGAATACGGCGGCAAGTTCAACATGCGTTTTGACGACACGAATCCGACCAAGGAGGACATCGAGTTTGTGGAGTCTATCAAGGCGGATGTCGAATGGCTTGGCGCGGACTGGGAGGACAGGCTGTTTTTTGCCTCGGACTATTTTGACCAGATGTACGAGTGCGCGGTGAAGCTGATTCGGAAAGGAAAGGCATATGTGTCTGACCTGACCGCAGAGCAGATTAAGGAATACAGAGGTACTTTTACAGAGCCGGGCAAAGAAGATCCGTTTAGCAGCCGTTCCGTGGAGGAGAATTTGCAGCTTTTTGAGGAGATGAAGAACGGAAAGTACGCAGATGGTGAGAAGGTACTCCGCGCGCGCATTGACATCACGTCGCCCAATCTGAATATGAGAGATCCCGTTCTCTACCGTGTGGCGCATATGACACACCACAATACAGGAGACAAGTGGTGCATTTATCCTATGTATGACTTTGCACATCCGATAGAGGATGCCATCGAGGGCATCACGCATTCCATCTGTACTTTGGAGTTCGAGGACCACAGACCGTTGTATGACTGGGTGGTGAGAGAGCTTGAGTACCCACATCCGCCAAGACAGATTGAGCAGGCAAAACTGTACCTGACCAATGTAGTGACTGGAAAGCGCTATATCAAAAAGCTCGTGCAAGATGGCATCGTGGACGGATGGGATGATCCCAGATTGGTCTCCATCGCAGCGCTCAAAAGACGCGGCTTCACGCCGGAGTCCATTCAGAAGTTTGTGGAGCTCTGCGGCGTGAGCAAGGCAAATTCCTCAACCGACTACGCGATGCTGGAATACTGTATCCGCGAGGACTTAAAACTCAAAAAAACCCGCATGATGGCGGCGCTTGATCCGGTGAAGCTTGTGATCGACAACTATCCTGAGGGGGAAGTAGAGTACTTGGAGGTGCCAAATAACCTTGAAAATGAGTCTTTAGGTTCCAGACAGGTGCCGTTTTGCAGAGAACTGTACATCGACAGGGAGGATTTTATGGAGGAGCCGCCTAAGAAGTATTTCAGGCTGTATCCCGGAAATGAAGTGCGGCTGATGAGCGCGTATTTTGTAAAGTGTGTCAGCTATGAGAAGGATGAAAATGGCAAAGTGACGGTCGTACACTGCACCTATGACCCTGAGACAAAGCAGGGAAGCGGCTTTACAGGCAGAAAAGTAAAAGGGACAATCCACTGGGTTCCAGCGCCGTATGCAGTCAAGGCGGAAGTCCGTCTGTATGAGAACCTGATTGATGAGGAGAAGGGCGTCTACAATGAAGATGGTTCGCTAAACCTCAATCCCAATTCCCTCACCGTATTGAAGGAATGCTACGTGGAGCCGGCACTCAAGGACGCAAAGCCATACGATAGTTTCCAGTTTGTGAGACAGGGCTTCTTTAATGTAGATGCAAAGGATTCCCGGCCCGATGCGCTCGTATTCAATAGAATCGTGTCCCTCAAGAGCTCGTTTGTGCTGCCGAAATAAGGAGAATAGAAAATGAGATACAAATGTCTGGTCTTAGACCATGATGACACTGTAGTCAACAGCACAGCCACTATCCATTATCCGGCATTTCTCGAAGCCTTGAAGCTGTTAAGACCGGGCGTGACGATCTCGCTGGATGATTATTTCCGCGAGAATTTTGATCCGGGGTTTGTGCCCTATTGCGTGGAAAAACTGGGCATGACCGAGGAGGAGCTTGTGGTGGAGGTGGAGTGCTGGAAGAATTACGTCTCTGGGCACACGTCAAAGGCATACGACGGAATGCGCCAAATCATAGAGCGCCAGAAGGCAGAGGGCGGCATTGTGTGTGTGGTATCGCATTCTTATGATTACAATATCAGAAGAGATTATGAGGCAAACCATCTCCCTGAGCCGGACAAGATTTTTGGCTGGGAGTGTCCTCCTGAACAGAGAAAGCCCAGTACATATGCACTAGAGATCCTGTCCCGCGAGTATGGGATCAAACCTGGAGAAATGGTTGTGGTGGATGACTTAAAACCGGGTTATGACATGGCAAAAGCTTACGGCGCGCCGTTTGTTGGGGCAGGCTGGTCAAATGATATTCCAGAAATTCGGGCATTTATGCAAAAAAACAGTGATGTGTATTTTACAAAAGTATCGCAGTTAGCGGCATTTTTGTTTGAAGAATAATATACTGAATTATAATAATGCAATGGTCAATTGTATATTCAAGAAGTATTCATCAATTTGTCATTCTTTGCCATAGGATCACCTTAAATCTTTTCTTTTAACATCTATATTCATGTTGCAAAGGGGTAAAAATTTGGTGAGGAGGTCTCAAAAGGCAAAAACATTACAGTGAAATCAGAGAGAGCAAACGCTCTCTCTATTGTTAGGGCTCCGACTCCGAGTCATCAAAAAACTTCACCGTAGTACTCACTGTCTTTTGCGGCTCCGCGTAGGTTGCGGACACGGACGCTGTATTCTCCTCGTGTGAGGAGGAAGCGATCTCGTCTTGCGCTGGCGCTGCGGACATATCCACCTGTGTGTAGACAGGCTCCACAGCAGGAGCGGTCATCTCACCGATAATCTCCTTTGCTTTGTCAATTTTCTCTGATACATTGAAGTGCTCAAGCTTTTCTTTGGTCTTGTCAAGCGTCTCAATGACTTTCCCGCCGATGATCTCCTTTGCATTGTCTATGTCTATAGGAACATATGGATGATTTTTGCTGCCAGCAGCGCTTGGGGAATCAGCGGAAAAATCTTCATCCTCCAAATCCTCATCGAAATCGTCAAAATCATCAAAGTCGTCAAAATCGTCCTCTGGAACGTTCGCTTTATTTCGAAGATAATAATAGGTTCCTGCAGCTGCAGCACCGGCGAGGGCACTGAATAAAACAAGCTTGCTAAATTTCTTAGCCATGTGTGGTTCTCCTTTCCTGTTGCAGTTGTTTTTTGCTAAATCTATTTTAATACTATTTTATGGAAAT
>VSNR01000230.1 GCA_009774345.1 Lachnospiraceae bacterium
CTTTTTATACATAGAATCAATGAAAAAAGTCCCGTAATCTGGCAGTTTGTGTAAAATGATTGACAAAATTTTATCAACAAATTTATTTTACCTAATTATGGCATAAAATTCAAGACATATTTTGAAAAAAACACAAAAAGTTCTGTAAAATTTTTGATAAGAAAATTTAATAATATTTTCATATAGGATTCTATTGAAATCTGTGATAAAATAAAAAGTAAACGATTTAACCAAAGGAGGATTTGCACATGGCAGTCAAAGCCGATTTTCATATGCACACCAGCTTTTCCGGGGACAGTGACACCCCAATGGAGGAGATGATACAGCGCGCTGTCTCACTGGGACTTTCGCACATCTGTATCACAGAACACTATGATCCTGATTATGTCTATGCGCCGGGGGAGGAGGCCGTCTTTGAGCTAAACACCGACTCCTATCTGTATGAGCTGTTAAAGCTCCGCCAGAAATACAAGGACCAGATCACGGTCGGCTTTGGCGTGGAGCTTGGCTTGCAGCCTCATCTAAAACGGCAGCTGGCAGTGTACGCCAAATCATATGACTTTGATTTTATCATAGGTTCCTCGCATCTGTGCAACAGAAAGGATCCTTATTATCCTGCGTTTTTTGAAGGGCGGAGCGAAGACGAGGCACATCACGAATATTTTATGTATGTGCTGGAATGCGTGAAGGCACTCCCGTATTTTGATGTCTATGGCCATCTTGACTATGTGGTGCGGTATGGTCCCACATTAAATCAAACGTACACCTATGCAAAACACGCAGATGTCCTTGATAAAATACTGACGCACTTAATTGAAAATGAAAAGGGACTAGAGGTCAACACCGAGGGCTTCAGCCGGGGGCTTGGCGAGCCAAATCCCTGCGCGGACATTCTAAAACGGTATCGCGCGCTGGGAGGAGAGCTTATCACCATCGGCTCAGACGCACACACGCCGGATAAAATTGCTCAGGAGTTTGACCGTGTGCGCGCGCTGCTGCTGGAATGCGGTTTCAAATATTATTGTATCTACCAGTCCCGCATCCCGGAATTTTTTAAGCTATGATTTATTCATTGATTTATTCTACAATTGTCCCGCCGCCATAGACATAATCCTCTTTGTAGAATACGACTGCCTGTCCGGGCGTGACTGCCCTGACAGGTTTATGAAAACTGCACTTTACCCTTCCGTCTGTCATTTTTTCAATTGTGCAGGCTTCCCCGGCATGGGAATAGCGGATTTTTGCGGTCACCTCCACAGGTTCTGTCATGTCTTGGACAGCCATAAAATTCAGATCGTCACACACCAGTGTGTCCGTCCATACCTCCTCCCCTTCCCCAATCACCACTTCATTTGTCTCAGGCCGGATCTGCGTCACAAACACAGGATGTCCCATCGCAAGGTTCAGTCCCTTGCGCTGTCCCACCGTGTAATGGATAATCCCTTTGTGCTTTCCTAGAATCTCTCCTGACGCTGTCACAAAATTTCCCGGCGCCGGCACACGGTCTCCTGCCTCCCTCTGGACGACGGATGCATAATCGTTGTCCGGCACAAAACAAATATCCTGACTGTCCGGTTTTGCCGCCACAGGAAGCGAAAGCTGCCTTGCCAGCTCCCTGATTTCCTCCTTCTCGTACTCTCCCACTGGCATCAGGGTATGTGCAAGCTGGGATTGAGTGAGGTTGTAGAGCGCATAGGTCTGATCTTTTTTGGCAGTGACAGAACTGCGCACGACATACCTGCCATTTTCAAGCTGTGCGATGCGGGCATAGTGCCCCGTAGCGATATAGTCTGCTCCCAGCTCTAGGCTCCGCTCAAGCAGCGCTTCCCACTTGACATAGCGGTTGCATAGGATACAGGGATTGGGGGTTTTGCCGCATAGATACGCCTCCACGAACGGATGAATCACACGGTCCCGAAAAGTCTGTTTAAAGTTCAGCACATAATACGGTATCTCCAGCTTTGCTGCGACCCGTCTGGCATCCTCCACAGCGCTCAGCCCGCAGCAGCCCCCATCTTCCCCGACAGCGCTTTGCTCCTCCTGCCAGATCTGCATCGTCACGCCGATGACATCATATCCCTGTTCTTTTAACAAATACGCCGCCACGGATGAATCCACTCCCCCGGACATACCAACCACCACTTTTTTTCTCATGCCTGTTTTTTCCGTCTTTATATTTCCCATTTCTGTTTCTGCCCTTCCTTTTTGTACACGCAGCATATGCGCGGCGCGTAATTTGTTAGATAATAGCACTCTGCCCCCCTACCTGTCAAGGCACAGACATATTTATTCAATTTTTCCATACATTATAGAAAGCGAATGTGTTGGAGTCACGCTATGTCAAACCTATCCACGAAAAAACTCCGCGGCTGTCTCAATCCCAGATACCTGAAAAATCCCATTATCACTGGCACATTTTTCCTGACTGCCGCAGGCATTGTCACGAAATTCATCGGATTTTTTTACCGCATTTTCCTCTCAAGAACATTCCATGAAGAAAGCCTTGGCATATTTGGTCTGATTGGGCCTGTCATGATGCTCGTACATGCGGTGTGTGCCTCCGGCATACAAAATGCCATCACGCGTTTTGTCGCCGCCTCCAAAAAGGAAAAATCGGCGGAAGTCTATGGATATCTCTTTACCGGAATTGCGATTTCCTCCCTCCTCTCTGGCGCTATGGCTTACCTGATCTTTCATCATGCGCCCTATATTGCCATTCAATTTATTGGCGAGCGAAGGTGCATTCCGCTGCTTCGCATTTGTGCACTGTCCTTTCCGCTTGCCACGCTTCACTCCTGTATCAATGGATTTTTCTACGGTCTGAAAAGGGCGGCGATTCCTGCGTGGTCCATGATTATAGAACAATCCTGCCGCGTTGTCACCGTCTACATTTTATGCCGTCTTTCTGTGGAGTCAGGGCTGAATATCTCTCTGTCATATATTTGTGTAGGATTGCTTGCGGGCGAGTTTGCTTCCGCGCTGTTTTCATGCTTTATGCTGGCAGTCCGTCTGGGAAAAACGGATTTTTCCATTCGCAAGTCCATCTCTCTTAGCAAAGGAAAATCCATTGTATCCCTTGCGCTGCCGATCAGTCTCAATAGAATCTGTATCAGCTTCATCTCCTCTGTCGAGACCATACAGCTTCCCAAAATGCTTGTCGCCAGCGGTTTAAGTGCCTCCAATGCCCTGTCCTTATATGGCGTCTTTTCCGGTATGGCAATCCCGCTTATCATGTTTCCCAGCGCTTTTACAGGCTCTGTCGCCTCCCTGCTGCTGCCTTCTGTGTCAGAGGCACAGGCACAGGGCAACGACCAGCGCATCCGCAAGACCATCTGTCTGACGATGGGGTTTTGTTTCCTGCTTGGGGTCTTTTGTTTCCTGTTTTTCTTTAGCTCTGCGGAGCTTCTGGGAAAACTGCTCTTTGGAAGCCCGATTGCGGCAAGCCAGATTCGTGCGCTGTCTTTCGTATGTCCTTTTTTGTATATGTCTGGCACCCTGTGCAGCATTCTTCACGGACTTGGCAAGACGGGCATCACGTTCCTGTTTAATGTATCCAGTATTCTGCTGCGCCTGTTCTTCGTCCTTTTTGTGGTTCCTAAGATTGGATTTTCTGGATATATTTA
The DNA here is from genome assembly GCA_009774345.1 of Lachnospiraceae bacterium. Taxonomy (GTDB): domain Bacteria; phylum Bacillota; class Clostridia; order Lachnospirales; family Lachnospiraceae; genus COE1. Next base: position 3,624 of record VSNR01000230.1, read on the forward strand.
TGGTACGCTGTGCAGTCAGATCTTTTTTGATTTGTTAATTATCCTTGCGTTGCGGCGTTATCTGTTATATGATAGAAACTAGCCGTTATTTATCTACGAAAGGAGTCTAACAAATGAGTTTTGAGTTTATAAAAAAACTGCCGACGCCTGACCAAATCAGGGAAGAGTATCCAGTCCCTGATAAGATGCAGGCACTGAAGAACACAAGAGATCAGAAAATACGTGAAGTATTTACCGGGAAATCTGACAAATTTCTCGTCATTATCGGTCCTTGTTCTGCCGACAACGAGGACGCTGTGTGTGAATATGTCACAAGGCTTGCCAAAGTCAATGAAAAGGTAAATGATAAGCTGATTCTCATACCGCGGATATACACCAACAAGCCGCGGACAACCGGCGATGGCTACAAAGGTATCGTTCATCAGCCAGATCCCGAAAAGGGCACCGACTTTCTAAAAGGCATCATCGCCATGCGCAAGATGCAGCTGCGGGTCATGTCAGAATCCGGGCTCACCGCCGCAGATGAGATGCTCTATCCTGAGAACTGGGGCTATGTATCGGATATTCTCTCCTATGTGGCAATCGGCGCCCGCTCTGTCGAGGACCAGCAGCACCGGCTTGTTGTGAGCGGTTTTGATGTGCCCGCAGGAATGAAAAACCCAACAAGCGGTGACCTGAGTGTGATGCTCAACTCCGTGTATGCAGCACAGCACCCACATCCTTTTATCTACCGCGGCTGGGAGGTCAACACGACAGGAAATCCGCTTGCGCACACCATCCTGCGCGGTGCAGTCAACAAGCATGGTAACAACATTCCCAACTACCACTACGAGGATTTGATGCTTCTTTTGGAAAAATATAACGAGCGCGACCTTGTGAACCGTGCATGTATCGTGGACGCGAACCACAGCAACTCCAACAAGCAGTTTAAAGAACAGATCCGTATCGTGCATGAAGTCATGCATTCCCGCCGCACCAATGGCGAACTGGCAACTCTGGTAAAGGGCGTTATGGTCGAGAGCTATATCAAAGAGGGCTGTCAAAAGATTGGCGAACATATCTATGGTAAATCCATCACAGACCCTTGTCTTGGCTGGAAGGATACCGAAGATTTAATATATAGAATTGCAGATTTTATCTAAAAGACAATTGAGTAGGGAAGAGCCATCTTCTCCTACTCGCGCGCCGGGCACCCGTCAGCTTCTGCTGACAAATTTCATCTGGGTGCCCGTGTGCATAAAAAATCCACTCTTCCTGAAACGGCGAGTGGATTTTTTATGCAATCTTATCATCCTCTTGGATGCGCTTTGGCATATACTTCTCTGATACGGTTATGGGTCAAATTGGTATATACCTGTGTGGTCGAAATATCAGAATGTCCAAGCATTTCCTGCACGCTTCTCAAATCTGCACCATTCTCCACCAAGTGCGCAGCGAAAGAATGGCGAAGTGTGTGCGGTGTAATATCAGCCATGATGCCTGCCTTCTTCGCATAATACTTGATCAGCTTCCAAAAACCCTGTCTGCTCATCGGCTGACCCGAACAATTCACAAACAGAATATCGGACTGTAAATCAAACAGCATCACATCACGCGCTTTCGCAAGATAATTTGTCATTGCCTTCTTTGCAGCAGCTCCGAACGGAATCACTCTCTCTCTGCTGCCATCTCTACAGATGATAAAGCCCATCTGCATATTCACATCGGAAACCTTTAGGGTAATCAGTTCCGTAACGCGGATTCCTGTCGCGTATAAAAGCTCCAACATAGCCTTATCGCGAATTTCTTTGGGTGTATCTCCCTTTGGCTGTTCCAGAAGCCATATGACTTCCTCTGTTGTTAAAATCTCAGGCATTTTCTTTTCAATCTTTGGCGCTTTCAACCCATCCGACACATCTTGTTCTATAATGCCCTCTTTGCACAGATAGTGTATGAAAGCCTTTATAGAAGCAACGTTTCTGGATATGGTTGCAGCCGCAAAATGATTTTCACCTAAATACACAATATAGGATTTCAGGGTTTCTGATGTAATGTCCTTCACTTCAATGATACCCTTTTCTTCTAAATACTGGCGCAGCTTGCCTAAATCCCTCTTGTATGATAATTCAGTATTGTTCGAAGTTTTCTTTATATTATGTAAATAAGAAATAAAAGTATTAATTGCTCTTTCCATAAATAAAAAACCTCCTCACAAACATTTGAGTTACCCCTTATGCCTACTC
>VSNR01000231.1 GCA_009774345.1 Lachnospiraceae bacterium
CATTTGATCTGCATCTGATAATGTATAATAATACTGCGTTCCGTATGGACTACATAACTGCGGAATAGTAATAACATTTTCCAACTTTTTATCTATATCCGACTTGGGAAAAGACTCTATTAACTCTGATTCAATCCCCTTGCATTCATATTTCGGATTGTCTATTGTATATTCTTTTATGATGTAATTCCCTCCAAATCCATCTCTGCCTTCCCTTGTTCCCAGTCTCCTTTCCGAATCATATGTCACCAGCCGTTCTGGTTCTATGATAACAATACGTCCAAGCATCATATCCGCTTCCTGTTCAGGCAGACAGTCATATTTTATTTTGCCATAATAGATTGTTGGATAAAATTGTGTAATCTGATAATAACCATAATATTCAGCCATTCCATCTGTATCAGTGGTCATCCCGCTTTTTTCCTCTGTCTGTGGTTCCTTACTGAATATACTCTGTGTCGCAGGAAGTCCTCCACGACATCCAGTCTGGCCGCAATACAGAAGTGATTCGTACAATTCTTCCAGTTCTCTTTTCTGTTGATCTGCATTCATGCCAAAAATGTCCCTAGGAAATGTTTTCTCTAAATGTGTGTAACAAATTTCCTGTTTTTCATAGCCTTCCATATGCCGCGAAATCATATCATTTAGATCTTTTGTTGAGGCCAGCCTCTCTCCCTGAAAATAAATTTCCCATTGCTCTGTATCATTGTACTCATAAATAATATTCGCAAGCTCTTCCTGCCTGAAATTATTTTCCGGCACTGTTTCATATAAAAATATCTGATCCATGCCACCAATACTAAAGCAGTCTATCGAAAGATACCTGTATTCATTTTGCCGGTTGGCATACACATCAACCAACTCGATATCCATAAAAGGTGATATTTTCTTGTAATCTATGAATGTAATGACATCTTTATCCGGTACTGCAATCATATCCCCATATAGGGTCACGCTGTTATTCTCATATTGATATACATACAGCGAATTTTGACCGCAATGGTTTGCCAAAAAAGAAATCAGCATTTCTTCAATCCCATCTAAATCAATATCTGCTAACCAAAACTCCCAGCCTCTTCCGCTATCATTCGGCATGATATCATGTTCCCACAATATCTCTCTTGATGTCCAGTTAACGGTAAGATACGCGTTAACAGCTGTCTCTTTCTCGCTTTGAAGTTCTGAATGTGTTTGATCTTCGAATAACATGATACCCCCTAGAACAATACCTATCAGTACTATTGCAATTATCTTAATTTTCGTATTCAAAATACTCCTCCCATTCTATTTCTTTACCAATCAGCAAGTCTATTTCTGATATCAATGCACCTTCTGTTATCGTATATGCTTTCCCAAGATTCGCATCACTGCCTTGGGATCCAGACATATTTTCAGAGTAACTTTTTGTATTTTTATTTTAAAAATTGCATATAAATTCCAATGTATTAGCACTATTTCCATGCCCTGCATAAAAATTTTTCCCTTCCTGAGCCATAAATGTTTTAATGTTTTAGGAAAAGCCAAAATACTGTTCCATGTCTTTTGTAAAATTGCCAAAGCTGTTAAAAATGCTTTTTGATGCCGTCTGGGTTCTGTGCGTTTTATCCTGCGTATATGTTCCCCCAATCGTATCAGATGAATGCATCAAAGTTGCATCATATTTCTTTTTGCGGTATCGCTCAGTGTCTTGTATTCTTCCACGATATCTTTGAATTTTTTCTCAACTGCCGGGGTGTTTTCTAATATCTCACAATCTTATTGCACACTACTGCATGGTATGATATACTGAAACAATAAACGAAAGGAAAATGTTACTGTCCATGTATGACTTTCCAAGCCATATGAAAAAGTGCCGGCAGCGGATAAAATCTATCTGCGAAGCAGAGTGGACAATAACACGATAATTACATTGGAGATCGAAGATAAAATACAGTGGCATCCGGCATTCTGTTCTGCCATGGAGCTGGAACTGCGGGAATATAAAAAATACTTAAGCTATGAACGTGAACACAATCTTGGCAAAATGCCGTTAAAGATTGATTTCCTTGTCATCAGGAAAAACCCCGGCGTCACGATCAAAAATGACATTGGTGATTTCTTCCTCGGAAATAATATCTTTGAATATAAATCGCCGGGAGATGACATGAACATCGGTACATTTTACAAAGCACTGTCCTATGCATGTCTGTATAAATCCGAGGCAGGAAGTGTCAGTGAAATCCTCGACATGGATATCACAGTTTCACTTGTCAGGGAACAGAAACCTGTGATACTGTTAGAACAGCTGGCGGAAAAATATGAGGTTATCAAAAAGGTCGATGGCATCTATCGGATCAGCGGCCTGTTATTCCCCATACAGATCCTTGCAACAGGAGAGCTTGATCCGAAGACCCATGTATGGGTTACATCCCTGACACGGACCATAGACAGAATACGAACGCAGAGGCTTCTGAACAGCTGCTCAGAACTTGAGGATGACGAAGACAGACGAAATGCGGATTCCGTTGTAAATGTCACATCAGAAGCAAATATAGAACTATTTAAGAGAATGATACAGGAGGGTGATCAAATGTGTGAGGAATTAAAGGAGCTGCTGGCACCTGAAATCATGGAGTTTAAAATACGTCTGGCTGAACAGAATGCCAGGCTCACTGATCAGGATATCAAGCTCGCTGATAATGCTGTCAAGCTCGCTGATAATGCTGCCAAGCTCGCTGATAAGGATGCCAAGCTCGCTGATAAGGATGCTGAAATAGCAAAACTTAAAAAAGTACTTACTGATGCAGGTATTAAAATATAACGCAGTAAACCGCAATTCTCTTCTTTCCCTTCTCCATAAACGTCAAAAATCCTGATATTTCAGCCTAATATCAGGATTTTTGTTTTGCCTTATTCCATTTTACAGAGTAACTTGTCTCTGGAAGCAAATCTGTCATAATAATACACTGCCCTGTCCTCTGTCAGCTTAAATCTCCTCTGCAGCTTTTCAATCACACGTTCTCTTGGTATTCCCTCCTCCTCATTATCTAAGAAGAATACTTCGATTCCTTGTTCGATTCCCGTTTCCAGCATGATCTGTCCTATGCCCATCACTTTCTTCACCTCCTCACGCAGTTCACGGTTCTGTGAAAAGTCAATGTAGTCCGATACGACCTCCATGAAATCCTCCCTGTGCGGATACATGATTGTGTTCAGAAACCGCAGTAGGTCTTCTGCGTCTCCACGTCTTTTCCCAGTATTGACCGTGCCTGCGTCTGAAACATAAAAAGGAGACTGTAAAGATTTCCATCAAGACAGTATGCTTAAAATCCATCCATGCAACAGGCGTATTCTCTGCCACCACTTCCCCAATATCATAGAATACATTCTGTTTCCAGATTTTCTTCATATCGTTTCGTATCACCGCCATCTGTTCCGACACCTGCCGCTGCTCTTCTTCGCCGGTCTGTGGAAGTATGCTGAATGTAATGGCCGCACCGTTGTCCCTGTCTGTCCCGATCTGGATCTCATTCCCAACAGGCTGGTTCTCTGACTGTATCTCATGATACTTTGACCGCAGTGCAAGTATCTGTGTATCTATATACTCATTTTCTCTTATATCAGACAAGCTGCACCTCCTCTATTGTGATTCCCTGTATTCCGCGCCGCAAGAGGCTCTCCACAACATCCAGTCTGGCCGCAATACAGCTTTTGTCACAGCCCTTTATCCGAAATACAGCATTGGAAGCAATCTTTTCCTCATCCAGCACCAGCTTTATAATCCTGTTCCCCATGGCGCTGCGCTGTGTTTTCTCTGACATACAGTCCAGTTCCTCTATTATGGAAAGAAAATAGGTCCTGTTGACACCGCTGTCACTCTCCCACAACTTTACACCCTTATATACGATATCCGGCTGATACATTATCACCGCTCTGATGCAGTCTCGTGACATCAGGATGCATGGGCTGCAGATCAGATCCGGGAAAAATCCCTCATCCGGCAAATCCATACTGATGATATTCCACCGCGGCAGTGTGTCAATGCCCTCTCTTGTCAACTTTCTGATATCGAGCGCCCTGTTTTTATTGATGTTGTAGGGATTTCTGTTTTTTTCATCCGTTCCAATCAGAAAATATTTCATCACTATGACACCTCCTCTCCAATCGAGTAGTGAAGAGCTATCTTCCCCTACTCGCGCGCCGGGCACCCGTCAGCTTCTGCTGACATGCTTCCTCTGGGTGCCCGTGTGCATAGAGAACGACCGCATGATCCATGTAGTCTCCGCAGATTATCCTCAGACTGTCTGCGGCATGGACTCCGCTCTCTTTTACTGTTTCCAATATCAGACCAGTCAGTGCCTTTATCATCTGAAGCAGCAGAGAATCGTAATACGCTGCGTAATTCTGTCTGATCTGGACCTGCTCAAAGTGCTGTATCCTGATAAATTTTTCTGCCGCTTTCTCATATAAAAATGCCAGATCTTCTTGAAATCTGTCCTGAAAAAAATCTGCATAATAATGCGCCGATGCCTCGTGCGTATCCAGATAGAATCCATCGTCAAGAGCATCGATACGCAGTTCCAGCCTGTCCAGAAAAGGCGCATACTGCATCGGACTAAACGCGAGATAGTGCAGGATTCCTTTTTGATTCTGCTGCTGCAGGCTTTTGGTTTTTTCTAAGCATTCACAGACGGCAGCCTGAAAATATTCCCAGATTTTCCTGGAATCTGTATCAAGTATTGTCTGGACTGCGCTGCATGAATCCTGAAATAGTTGTTCCATAATTGGTATCAATGTTAATCTGACTGATATACAATTCCTTTGTCTCTCTTTGCACATAAAATCCTGTCAGTTTTGTGTCATGATAGGTTATTTTTTTCAAATAAAAACCCTGCTCCAAAAGATTTTTGTTTATCATAGCACAGGTAATTAACTTATTTCCTGCATAGTCATAAAAAGATATACTGTCTGCCAAATTCCTTGAAAACAATTCCGATTCCACACTGTCATCTTCCCACGGCATATGTTCTAATTTCGCTAAATTGCTGCTAAAATATCCGTTATCCATAAACAGATATTTCCCATATGTTAAATTCTCATCCAGTCTTATTATTTCTCCATCGTCTTTTATTACAATTGTTTCACAGTCAGAAGAACTATTAGACTTCCCGAAAATTATTAATCCATATTGATTAAAATCTAATATATGTGCAAACTTCCAATTATTTGTCTCCCATATTTTTCTTTTGCTCCATGCTCCATTTCCATCTGATTTTGCAATCCAATATTCCCTGCTGCTTATTTCATTGCTTATTTCATACATGATTGCTCCATCACTTCGGATTCCATAAACTCTAATATTACATTCTTCTCCTTCTTCATTCACAGCTTGAAGGACTTCCACATTCTCTCTACTCAAAAGATCTATTTTTTCAATTGGGTTTGCCATTTTATACTTACTATAATAAATACATCCATCATAAACATACCAAAACGGTCCAATCTTCACGTCTTTTGCAAAACCATAAAAACAATATTCTGCATGCGTTTCCATATCATATATTAAAAATGAAGTATCATCATCCGATACTGTTATAATTAAATTTTTATACTGCTTGGCTTCCACTGCCAATTCATCCTCTATATCAAAAATAGTATTCAGTGTTGCTTTCTGTTTTACATATTTTCCTGCCTCTTTCTTATAAAT
>VSNR01000232.1 GCA_009774345.1 Lachnospiraceae bacterium
ATTCATATTGTTATTTTATTTATGGCTCTCTAAATAAACAAATAACACAGAGATATCCGCAGGAGAGACACCGCTGATGCGGGAAGCCTGTCCCACAGAAACAGGTTTGAATTTCTGAAGCTTCTGTCTCGCTTCCAGTCTGAGATTCTTGATTTCATTATAATCAATATCAGGTGCAACTTTCTTTGTCTCGATTTTTTTAAATTGTTCTACCTGTTTTAACTGGCGCTTGATATATCCGTCATATTTTAGATTGATATTGATCTGCTCGATAACATCCTTCGACAGAGAGGGTCTGTATGTGTCAATCTCTGCGATCAGTTCATAGGACAATTCTGGTCTGCTGATCAACTCTGCAAGCGTTGCAGCCGTTTTTAAACTACTACTGTTCTTTTGATTTAAAAACATCTGTATTTCTTTGTTTGCTCCAACTTTGACCTGTCTGAGGCGTTCGATCTCTTTTGCAATCAACTGTTCTTTTTCACAGACATATTGATACTGCTCTTCCGTTATCAATCCCACCTGATATCCAATTTTACGAAGTCTCAAATCTGCGTTATCCTGTCTCAATAACAGTCGGTATTCTGCTCGGGAGGTCATCATGCGATAGGGTTCAAAATTTTCCTTTGTCACAAGGTCATCAATCAGCACTCCAATATATGCCTGCGAACGGTCAAGCACCACCTGCTCACAACCTTTTATATAACATCCGGCATTTATTCCTGCTATCAATCCCTGTGCTGCCGCTTCCTCATATCCACTGCTTCCATTAAACTGACCAGCGCTGAACAAACCAGAAATCCGCTTGAACTCTAGCGTCGGATAAAGCTGGTTCGGTTGAATACAGTCGTATTCAATAGCATATGCATTTTTAACAATCTTACAATGCTCTAATCCCGGAACTGTACGGTACATGGCAAGCTGTACATCCTCTGGCAGTGATGAGCTCATTCCGCCAACATACATCTCATTGGTATGAAGTCCCTCTGGCTCAATAAAAACCTGATGTCTCTCTTTGTCAGAAAATTTGACTACCTTATCTTCTATGGATGGGCAGTAACGCGGACCTGTTCCTTCAATAACACCTGCATAGATTGGAGAACGGTCAAGATTTGCCCGTATAATATCATGCGTTTTTTCATTGGTATATGTCAGCCAGCAGGATACTTGGTCAATCTGTACTGTCTCCGGGTCTGTAGAAAATGAAAAAGGAATCACCCGCTCGTCACCAAACTGCTCTTCCATCTTACTAAAATCAATTGACCGTTTATCCATCCTTGCCGGTGTCCCCGTCTTAAATCTGCACATCTCTACACCAAGTGCCTTCAAACTGTCTGTCAGATAGTTTGCTGCCTGTAGACCATTTGGCCCTGTGTGTGTGATTGCCTCCCCGCACAGACACCGCGCTTTCAAATAAGTTCCCGTACATAAAATAACAGCCTTTGACTTATAAATAGCACCTGTATAGGTTTTTACACCTGTTATTGTATATGGTGTTATCGTATCTGAAGCTTCTGACATTTCTGCTAGTAGCTCTACAACCTCTGCCTGTTTGATCGTTAGATGCTCTTGATTCTCGAGCACCTTTCGCATTGCCCTTGAGTACTCTGCCTTATCCGCCTGTGCGCGCAGAGAATGTACGGCGGGCCCCTTTGACACATTGAGCATTTTGGACTGTATAAATGTCTTGTCAATAATCTTGCCCATCTCACCGCCAAGCGCATCGAGCTCTCTCACGAGATGCCCCTTTGACGAGCCGCCAATATTGGGATTACACGGCATCAGCGCAATACTGTCCACACTCACAGTAAAGATCACCGTCTCCAATCCCATTCTCGCACATGCAAGCGCCGCTTCACACCCCGCATGGCCTGCACCTACGACACATACATCTACTTGTTCCTGTATTCCTGACATTTCATCCTCCTTTTCTGTATTGAACTATTTTCCCATACAAAATTTTGAAAATATCTCATTGACAAGATCCTCACCTACTTCCTCTCCAAGAATCCTGCCAAGAGAGGCATAAGCGCTCATCAAATCAATCGAATAAAAATCCTCCGGCATCCTTTGCGCCAGACTTTGCAGCACCAACTCCATACTTTCACAGGCCTCCATTAACGCCTCTTTATGACGCTGGTTTGTGATATAAAGTTCCTCATTGATGGCGATATCACCCCCGAAAAACATTTTTTTGATGGTCTCCTCAAACTGGTCAATTCCTGTATTGTCCTTCATGGAAGTTCTGATAATCACAGCTGCTGGTAATCTTTGCTGTATCTCCTGTTCACTGACCACCTGATCTAAGTCTGTCTTATTTAACAGCACGATTACCTTTTTGTCCGTTATCATTTCAATTACAGACGCATCATCCTCATCCAGCATCCGCGATGAATCCACCACATAGAGAATCAAATCCGCCATTTCAGCATATCTTTTCGCCTTATCGACACCAATTTTTTCAACCTCATCCTCGGTATCCCGTATCCCGGCAGTATCGATAATATTGAGTCCAATGCCGTGCAGCACAATTGTCTCCTCAAGCACATCCCGTGTTGTCCCAGCTACATTTGTTACAATCGCCCTGTCCTCTCCAGCCAATACATTTAACAGCGATGACTTTCCCGCATTTGGTTTTCCGACAATCACTGTTTGCAGCCCCTCCTTGAGCATCTTTCCCTGATCTGCATTGTCAATAAGCTGTGCCAGTTCCTTTTTGATCTGAAGAACTTTTTCCCCGAGAGAATCAGCATACCCCTCAAGGCTGATATGCTCCGGGTCATCCAAAGCTGCCTCAATATAAGCGATCTCAGACAAAATTCTGTCTCTGAGGGAATGCACTTTGTCTGAAACGCCTCCTCTCAACTGCTTCATGGAAGCTTTCAGCGCAAACTCATTTCTGGAATGAATAATATCCATGACAGCCTCTGCCTTGGATAAGTCAATTCTTCCATTCAAAAATGCCCTCTTCGTAAACTCACCCGGTTCGGCAAGCCTGCATCCATTTTTTAACAGTGCATTGAGAATCTGATTCATTACAAGGATTCCGCCATGACAATCAATCTCAACCGTATCCTCCTTTGTGTAAGTATTTGGACTGCGCATCACCGCAACCATCACTTCATCAATCAACTCATCCCCATCATAGATAAATCCATAATGAATGGTATGGCTCTTTACAGTCATAAGATTTTTCTGTGGATTCTTCGCGCGGTAGACACGGTCCGCAGTCTTGATGGCATCTCCGCCGCTGATTCTGATGATGCCTATTCCCGAAGTGCTAACCGCTGTGGCTATCGCCGCAATTGTATCTGTTTTCATCAGTCTGTGAATTTTCCTTTCTTCATGATTTGGGTGCATGGGGCTGTGTGAAATCGAGCAGGGAAGAGTCATCTTCTCCTGCTCGTGCGCCGGGCACCCGTCAGCTTCTGCTGACAAATTTCATCTGGGTGCCCGTGTGCATAAAAATGAACCTTGATACACTCAAGGTTCATCATATCACAAGTTATGAGTTTTGTTCAACGGTCTCAACGTTTTTTTCTGTAGTCTCTGGCTTATTTTTGCGGTTATAGCTGCCATGATGATTCTTATTATAGCCCTTGCTGTAAAATTTGTTTCCCCTATAACCTCTGTTATCATTGTATCCGCTCTCACGTTTTGGTGTCACCACGACACGCCTGAACGGCTCATCCCCTTCACTGTGTGTTGTCACGTACCTGTCATTTTGAAGTGCCGAATGAATAATCCTTCTCTCATAAGGATTCATTGGCTCCAAAGACACAGGTCTTCTAGTCCGTTTTACCTTATAGGCAATGTTCTTCGCAAGATTTTCCAGCGTTTCCTTGCGTCTTTGACGATAATTCTCCGTGTCAACCTTCACGCGGATGTACTCGTTTGTCCCTTTGTTGACCACCAGTGAGATCAGATACTGCAAGGAATCAAGCGTCTGCCCTCTCTTGCCAATCAGCACACCCATCTCGTCACCGCTCAAATCCACCTCCAAGGTTCTCTGAGATTCGTCGTATACTGCCGCGATCTCCACACCAATGCCCATCGCAGCAAATACATCTGTCAGAAATTTCTTGGAAACCCCTTCCACATCAATCTCTTTCAGATCTTTTATCGTCTCATCTTTTTGACCAGCCGCTTTTACCTCCATAGCAAGAGGGGTCTCATTGAGCGTTACAGACTCCGTCTCTTTTGCCTTCTCCTCTTCCTTCACCCTGGCTCTCACGATGGCCGGCCTTGCACCCATTCCCAGAAATCCAGTCTTACCTTCATCAACCACTTCATAGTCCAGTCTGTCACTTGGTATCGAAAAATGTCTGCATGCCTCTGTAATGGCATCATTTTTGGTTTTACCTTTAAACTCCATGTATTCCATATATGATTTTCCCCCATCAATACTTACTTCTTCTCATTATACTGTTTTACCATATTTGCCTTGGCAGCCAAGCTTCCCGGCTTAGCATTCTTGCTGTAATATTCAGTCGCTTTCCTGATTTCCTCAGCCTTCTCCTCCTCTGACTTCTCCGTCCTTTTTACTGCATTGTTTTGGTATGCAGTCTTTGATGCGATATTCTTGGTATTGGTTCTGGCAGCCGCCTGAAGTTTCGCCGCATCAATTCCCTGTTTCTTTAACTTTTCTTTATATTTTTCTACATTTTTCTCAATCTCAGCATCAATGTCCATGTTGTCAATATGCTTGTTGATTGCCACCTGCTGGATGCTTCTCACAACTGCACCAATCACCCAGTACAGACCCATACCAGCAGGGAGCGTGAGACAAAACCACGCTGACATAATCGGCATGATTGTGTTCATCATCTTCATGGACTGCTGCATTGCCTCTGCCGTATCATTTGCAGGCTGCTGTTTTTTCTTCTTATCATCATTTGTGTTTGCCTGCGGCATCAGCTTATAATTGATCCACTGTGTGACAGCCGCGAGCACAGGGATTGAAACTGCACCTACAAGGAGCAGGTAATTTCCTGCCGCAAGAGCTGTTTTTATGGTATCCATCGGCGAATTGCCGATATTTAGGCCAAGAAAATTATTGTATACATCAATAAGACCCTTCTCTGAGCCATTTGTCAGGATCAGGCTCCCATTGTAAGTGAGCTCTGCCAGACCAAATTTTTCAGAAAGCGCAGTCATGTCAAGCGTTGATGTTTTGTTTAATGTATCAATGATGGCATTTTTGATATCAATGTCAAAATTTTTCACAAAATAAGCTGCCGAAGACAGCGCCCTGACTTCCTCAACTCCGTTTGGTGTCTGCATGATCTTGTCCGCAAGCACACCAAAAGCCTCGCCAATCTTTGTAACATAGGCTGGCATGGCATAAATCACCCGGTATAATGCCAGCAAAATAGGCATCTGTATCAGCAGCTGCACACAGCTACCCGACGGAGAGACGCCGTATTTTGCATAGACTGCCTTCGTCTCCATATTCATCGCCATCAGAGACGCCTGATCCTGCTTTCCTTTATACTTTGCCTGAATTGCTTGAATCTCAGGATTCATTCTCGCTGAAAGTTTCGAAAAACGCTGCTGTTTAATGGTAAGCGGCATCAAAAGCAAATAAATAACAATTGTAAATAAAATAATAGATAAACCGATATTTGGAATGCCAATCAAATTCAGAAACTCGAAAATGCCATTCAT
>VSNR01000233.1 GCA_009774345.1 Lachnospiraceae bacterium
TGAAAGAGCATATTAACTACATTCTGGTTGGAGAAAGACACATAATGAGAATAAAACGAAAAATACATAGGTATCGAATTAGGAAAACAATTACATTTAATGGAATATTGAACAAATCAAGGTGTACTGCAATGAAGGACAAAACTTCACTGTGGCACACCTTTTTTAATAGTGCGAAATTTGTCTGATTTTGGGTTTTGTTGCGTTTGGTCTTTGTAGATATGTGTAAAAAATTTGAACGGATATAATTCTGTTTTGGGCGGGAATTCTGTTCGGGTTTATTGCTTCATGCTTGGCTGTCTGGAAAGCATGGCTAATTGTGTATCCCATACTTGTTTCATCAGCTTTTTCACTTCCTCCACATCGGCTTTATACACATTTCCTGTGGCATTCATTCGCTTTGCTATCTGGTTCAGGTTGCCGCTGATTTTTCCGAGTGTGGCGTTGTATTCCCGTAAATCGGAATAGTCAATGTCATAGACAAAGCCGTATAAAATCAGGCGGCGCAGGAAGGTGGATTTGCTTTTCATGCCGGAGATTTTTACTTTCTGTTCCAGTATGTATTGCTCCTTGTCGCTTAGATATATTTTTAGCTCATTTTTGCGCTCACGGTTTGCCATTTTTGTTTTTTTCTCCTTATCAGTTTTTTAATAGGATTTTACAAAAATAAATGCCCTCATACATGGGGCATTCGTGTAAAAAAATCCAAAACTCCGGCAGAGGGTTTTGTGATTTTTTGAGTGGAAAGGGGGTCAGGGGGATATGCCCTCTGCAAGCAGATTTTTCCGGATTCCCGTTCCGGGGAATTTGGGGAAATCGGAGCCTGTGTGGGAACACAGGCAGTGCTTGCTATGATTATCAAGAATTATTGACAAAAACAGTTATCATGACTTTTTTATTATCACGATCTTTGATGACAAAGCTGATAAACTCAAAGGATTTCTTTAAAAAAGTCGGGATAATATTTTTCAATAGCCACCAACTTTGATTTTTTTAAAGCGACAATATTTCTTCAAAAGTCGGGATAACTTTTTTCAATGATTATATAAAAAACGCAATTTTACTTGAAAATGGGTTCTTCCCTTTTACATCCCTAAATAAATCAAGCATTTTGAGTGATTTATAAAAAAAAATTATCCCGACTTTTTGTCACTATTGTACCGTTTGAAAAATCAGAATTTAGCAAAAAGTGTTCCATATTATCATGACCTTTTTTTTAAGAAACAGCGTAAATACAACATTCTTGATAAGAAGTCATGATACCAAAAAAGTCGGGATAACTATTCTTCACGGAAAAGGTTCCAGCCTTTTCCGGCATTGCGGAAAAATTATAAATTTTTTCAGGCAATGCCCCCATAGAGGGGGTATTACTTTATCTACAATTAACATCAGAAACAGCGGTGAAAGGGGGTGAAAAAATGTTAGACCATGCATTCCAGCGGCGCAGGGAGATTGAGCGTATGCTGCTGGCAGGAAAGAAGCTGACCGTGGCGGAACTTATGGGCAGATACTGCGTAGGCAGGAAGTCAATCAGCAGGGATTTTGAAGTCATAGGAGAGGAACTCCCGGTCATTTCAAAAAAGGGATATAACGGCGGCTACTTCCTGATGGACGGCGTTGGGAAGAACCAGAACACGCTATCACAGGAACAGCTGGAATGCTTGGAGAAAGTCGCTGTTTTGTGTACGGCGGAGGACAGGAAAACCATTCTGTCAATCATACATGAATTCGGACCGTACTGCGGCAAACTTACATAGAAAACGGTTGCCATTCTTATAAAGCATTCTTGGGTGTTTTATGTGCTTTTAGGGCTGGCAATCTTAAAGGTTTTTCAAGCCGGAAATGAAAGGGGCAGGGGCATGGACACGGCACACCGAAGAATGGAAATCATCAGCATTTTGTCTGTCAAAGGGCATATAACGGCAAGGGAGCTTGCGTGGGAATTGGGCGTTACGATACGCACGATACACCATGATATTTTCGCATTGACTTTTGATTACCCGATTTATACAAAGCCGGGTTGTGGCGGTGGGGTTTTTATCACGGATAATTACAAGCCCTATACAAATACCCTCACAGAAACAGAGCTTGAAACACTGTGCAGGCTATATGGGAAAGCGGAGGGGAAAGAGAAGGAAATCCTGTTCCGGATTATCCATAAGTATGGGGCGGACAAGCTGGAAATTTAGCCGGAAACACGGCGGCATTTTGACAACTGAATATGGACAATCCTGCAAGACGTATGAAACAGCCGAGCTGTGCCAAAGCACGCCATGACTGCCTGTACTGGACAGGCAAGAGCGAGAAATGTTTTAAAGCAAACAAGGTGTGGGAGCCTTGCGCCATGACACTGTTTCCTGATAATGATACTTCCGTAAAACGGTCATAGAGATGATGGTGCGATTCCAATGTGGGCTTCTCTCCCAGAAGCTACTTGCAGGATATAAAATTTTGTAAAAAATGAGGATTTTTATTGAAATGGCGCAGGAAGAAATGTTTCAGATGATTCAGGCATTCACCACACAGCGGGGAGAATTTATTATTTTGAACGGGCAGAGGATAAAAGCCTATGACATCAGGACAATCACCCTTGAACAGTTCCGTATGCTGATTGCCTGCGGGGATGACAGGCACAACAACCAGATAAGGGTAACAAAAAGCGGCATGGTCTATCTGTCGGAGGATATCGTCGGCTCGGAACAGCTTGATGATGTTGCTTTTAGTTTTGAAACATTCAGCGCACATAACGGGTATGTGGGCGTGAAAGCTGCGGAGGACAACAGCCACATTATCTCGTTATACTATGCATTGATCGGGAACTGGGCGGACGGGTGCAGGCATACATATATAGACAGTTTTTAGATTTTTATTTAAGGCAACACACAGCGGCAGGGCAGTTATGAACCTATTGGACATAGGTTTGTAGCTGCCCTTTTTGCGTTGCGGGATTTTGGATGGAGGGCTGCATGAATGTATTTGAAGCGATAAGGGAAAACAGCATTACCGCAAGGCAGGCGGCGGAGCATTGCGGGATAAAAATAAACCGCAGCGGCATGGCGGTCTGCCCGTTCCATAAGGACAAAAATCCGAGCATGAAGATTGATAACCGCTATTACTGTTTCGGATGCGGGGAAAAGGGCGATGTCATTGATTTTGTGGCGAAGTATTGCGGGCTTGGGAAGAAGGAAGCGGCGTTGCAGATTGCGTCGGATTTCGGTATCAGTTTTGAGGATAACAGGGGAAGGAAACCGCCGCCAAAACGTATGCGGAGATTATCACCGGAGCAGAGGTTTGAGAGGGCGGAAAAGAGGTGCTTCCGTGTGATTTCCGATTACCTGTGCTGTTTAAGGCAGTGGAAAGAACAGTATGCGCCGCAGGAGCCGGATGGGGAATGGAACCCGTTATTCTGTGAAGCGTTGGAAAAGAAAGACTATATTGAGTATCTGCTTGATGTGTTATTGTACGCTCCGCTATCGGAGCGTGTGCAGTTAGTAGCGGATTATGGAGAGGAAGTGTTGAAAATTGAAAGAAGACTGGAACAGTGTGCCGCCGGAGCAGAGGGCGGCGCTGGAAAAGACAATGGAGAAAATGGAACAGGCATCACAGCCGGAAACATGGTTTGACGGGAGCAAGGTCAATGACGTGCTTTTCTGTGAGGATTTCCTCGCAGGGCACCCTATGAAATGCATACACGGCACTTTTTTTGACGTAAACGGGGCAGTCGGGGATGCGGAGCAGATTAAGGCGGAGATATATTACAAGATTGCGCCTTATGTCACATCAGGCATCGCAAAAAAGGCTACATCACTCCTTGATGCGCTGCGGATCAGAAGCTACTCGCCGCCGCTGCCGTTCCAGACAGACCGTATCCATGTGGCAAACGGCACATACTTTTTATCAAAGGGCTTCTCCGCACAGAAAAATTTCTGCATGAACAGGCTCCCGGTGAGGTATATGCCGGATGCGCCGAAACCAGAACAGTGGCTTTCCTTTATAGGGCAGTTGTTGGAGCCGGAGGACATTATCACGTTGCAGGAGTTCATGGGATATGTGCTGTTACCGACAACGAAAGGGCAGAAAATGATGATTGTCATAGGCAAAGGCGGGGAGGGAAAGTCACGTATCGGCAGGGTGCTGAGGGCATTGCTTGGCGACAGCATGAACACGGGCAGCATACAGAAGGTGGAGGTTGACCGCTTCGCAAGGGCAGACCTTGAATGGAAACTGTTGATGCTTGACGATGACATGAAGCTGGAGGCACTGCCGCAGACGAACAATATCAAGTCCATAGTGACGCTGGAGGATAAAACGGACTTGGAGCGCAAGGGGAAACAGAGCGAACAGGGGTATTTATGCGTGAGATTTATCTGTTTCGGCAATGGCAACCTCGGTTCGCTGTATGACCGTTCCTACGGCTTTTTCCGGCGGCAGATTGTCCTCACCGTCAAAGAGCGTGAGCCGGACAGGAAAGACGATCCGTTCCTCGGCGAGAAGCTGATTGCTGAAGCGGAGGGCATATTTTTATGGTGTCTTGAGGGGCTGCACCGCCTGATTGACAACGGGTACAGCTTCACCATAAGCAAACGGGCGGAGGACAACCTGACAAAAGCCATGCAGGACGGGAACAACATCATCGTGTTCATGCAGTCGGAGGGCTATATCAGGCTTGAGAAAGGCACACATGCCACGTCAAAGCAGCTTTACGGTGCATACAGCCAGTGGTGCGAGGACAACCTCGAAAAGCCGTTGGGGGAGCGCAGTTTTTCCAATTACCTGCAGCAGAACGAGAAGCAGTATGGGCTGGACTATACCCATAATATTGCACTCGGCTCCGGCAAGACCGCAAGGGGATTTAAAGGTATCCATGTAAAGGTGAGGACAGGGGAGAACGGGCATTAAGACGCAAAAGACGCAAAGACGGGCAAAATCCGAAATCCTTTTTTATATATACATACGCCTGTGCCAGCCCTATTTTATCTGTATAAATATTTTTTAAGTTTAAACTTGGAAAATAAGTGTCTTAGCGTCTAAAGATAGGAAATACAAGGCTTTGTAGGCGTTTTAGAAGTGTCTTTATTGCGTCCTTTTAAAGCGTCTGATACCCGGCAGAGGGAAATTAACACCTTGCCGGGCTTTTATTTCGCAGGGCAGGACGCAGAGAGCGTGTGATACTGGATTGATTGGAGGGAATATATTTGAATAAAGCGAAACTGATAGTGACGAGGGTATTTGACAGCGAGCGCACACCACAGGATGCGTTTGTGAGGGCGATATTAAATTCAGATAAATACGAAAAAACCTTGCAGGTTCCGGGCAGTGAAAGTATAATAGAGGACAGAGGGCTTATCTGCATTCAACCGGATTCGGACGAAGAAGGGAGAACAGGATGAGCAGGACAACATACAGAGGAACACCAAAGGCGGGGCTTTATACCCGGTTATCGGTTGACGATGGCTACGTTGACCGTGAGAGCAATTCCATAACAAGCCAGAAGCAGATGCTGACACAGTTTGCGGGATACCACGGCATAGAGATTGTCGAAACCTACGTTGATGACGGATGGAGTGGCACGAATTTTGTTGAGGTAAGATAACGATACCTTTTTTGCAGAGGGTGTTATCTTACCTCTTTTTGATGTATGTTAGA
>VSNR01000234.1 GCA_009774345.1 Lachnospiraceae bacterium
TTATTTTTTTATCATATTTCAGTATGCGAAGTATGAGAATGTGACATTATAACAATGCTGCTTTCTTGCAAAATCAAGCACAAAATGATACAGGCTCGTGCCAATGTGCTGTCCGCGGCTCCTCTCATCAACACACAGATCATCTATATATAAGGTACGGATATCTGTCAGGATGTTATCTCCGATATGCTGCTGAAAGATACAAAAAGCATATCCCAGCACCTGTCCGTTTTCATCGACAGCCACAAATACAGGTCTGTCATCCTCCCCGATCAGTGCCCTGAGCTGTGCATCTGTATATTTCTTTGTGTCTTTTTTAAACAAATCCGGCCTGCCCGCATGGTGCACCGCCAGCACCTGACAAAGCAGACGGTTGATTCCATCCATATCCTTCTCCTGCGCGCGTCTTATGTTCATATCGTTCTTCTTCCTTTCACCACATTCTCACTTACTAATCTACTGAATATAGCGAGAACTTTCAACGAACATAAAATAAACAAAATGTAAATTTTTGATTAATTTTTCGAATCCAAAAATTCTAAAAATTCTTTCTCGCATCTGCTTTGTCCTCTTTTTAGTTCATACACTGCACAGACCAAACGCGGCGCCATCTTCTCATACACAGGAATCTCAAAGATTGTTCCCGCTTCCAGTTCTGGCTGCGCCAAAGGCTCTGGCACATACCCGATACCCAGATTGTTCTTGATCATCGGTATCATTAAATCCGAGGTCGCAACCTCAATGTCTGACTTAAGCATAATACCATGCTTGAGAAAGAAATCACTAATCATGTCATAAGTTACCGTATTTTTGCCAAGACACACCCACGGGCAGCCCGACAATTCTTTTAAATGCCGTCTCTCCAGCGCCAGCCCGCGGTAATTGCTGCCGCAGACCAAACTTTCACGAAATGAGAGCAGCTTTTTGCAGGCAAAATTCCTGCCGACGCTTACAGGGCTGGTGACGACGCTGATCTCCACAGCGCCTTTTGTCAATTCCTGCACTGCATCTTTTGTGCTGTAATTATAGATCTTAAACCGCACCTTGGGATTTTTTTCTTTAAATTCCTTGAGCTTCTGGAAAAGGAGCAAATGCAGCGCCGTCTCCGTCGTTCCTAGCACAATCGTTCCCTCTGTCTGCCCGCTGCTGCTGCCAAGCTCCTCCTCCGCTGTCTGTATCTGTAAAAATGCCGCCGAGACACGCTCATACAGGAGTTCTCCTTTTTCTGTAAACGTAATCCCCTTATTGCTGCGCAGCAATAGCTGGCATCCCAGTGCCCCCTCCAAAAGCTTGATCACCCGCGTCACATTCGGCTGGCTCCCGCCAAGCGCCTGCGCCGCCTTGGTGATATTTCTGTATTTTCCCACATAATAAAAGACTTTATAGTACTCATAGTTAATATCCATATCGTTCAGCTCCACATATCAAACAAATATCATATAAATATTATATAGTTAATATATAAAATATATATTTTTCATATCGCTTCCTGTCCATTATAATGTGTATGAACCCTGTTGTAAACAATTATTATATTCATTTTAATAAGAAAGGATAGATTTCTGCCATGAACAAAGATCTCACTGTAGGAAATCCGCAAACTGTATTATGGAAATTCTGTCTGCCGATGTTTGGGAGCATCCTCTTTCAGCAGCTCTACAATATCGCAGACAGCCTTGTCGCCGGTAAATTTATCGGGGAGAATGCACTGGCTGCTGTCGGCAACAGCTACAATGTCACCCTTGTCTTTATCGCTTTTGCCTTTGGCTGCAATATCGGCTGTTCGGTGATCGTGTCGCAGCTATTTGGCGCAAAAGAGTACGCGAAAATGAAAACTGCGGTCTACACTGCTCTGATTGCAAGCGCTGTAATCTGTGCAGTTTTGATGCTTACCGGTTTTTTATGCTGTGATCTGCTGCTTGTCCAGATGAAAACCCAGCCAGAAATCATGGCGGACTCTGCGCTCTACATGGACATTTACATACTGGGGCTTCCCTTCCTGTTTTTTTATAACATCGCCACAGGAATCTTTTCCGCGCTGGGAGATTCTAAGACCCCTTTTTATTTTCTCGCATTTTCGTCCACATCCAACATCGCAGTTGACATTTTGTTTGTAAAAAGTTTTCATCTGGGCATTGCCGGTGTCGCGTGGGCGACCTTTCTATGCCAAGGAATCAGCTGTGTATTGTCCATTCTGCTGATATTAAAAAGGCTTTATCATATTAAGACAGACAAAAAAGCAGGGCTTTTTTCGTTTGCCCTGCTCAAAAAACTTGCAGTGATCGCGGTCCCAAGTATCTTGCAGCAGTCCTTTATCTCCGTCGGAAACATTTTTATCCAGAGCGTCATCAACAGCTTTGGCATCAGTGTCACCGCCGGCTTCTCTGCCGCTGTAAAGCTCAACAACCTTGTGATTACCTCCTTTACTACCCTTGGAAACGGGGTGTCAAACTTTACCGCCCAAAATATCGGCGCCGGTATTCCTGAACGCGTCAAGAGCGGACGGCGCGCCGGCTTAAAACTGGTATGGTGCCTGTGCGTTCCGATTGTACTGTGCTATGTTGTCTTTGGAAAAGAACTGCTCCTGCTGTTTATGGATTCAACCTCCACCGAAGCCCTGCTGACAGGCAGACAGTTCCTGTGGATTCTGTCTCCCTTTTACTTTGTCGTGTCCGCAAAGCTTGTGACAGACGGTGTCCTGCGCGGCGCAGGCGCCATGAAGCCCTTTATGGCTGCCACGTTTACCGATTTGATTCTGCGCGTTGTGCTTGCCTATATCTTCTCTGCTATGTTTGGCGTTATTGGCATCTGGTGTGCGTGGCCGATCGGCTGGATGATTGCGACCGCCATGTCTGTCTATTTTTACAGGCATATGCACGGCTGACTCAATGACACCCTTTACAGCTGCCACAGTCGCCGCCGCACTGTAGCGATTTTCCTTTTTTCTTATCGCGGACCATGCTGCGCACTGCGAGCCCCACTGCCGCAATCAAAACGGCTGCCGTGATAAAAGTTCCCATAACACCACTCCCTTCTATACCAAATGTGCCAAACTGGTAAATGCACATCGCTGCGATATAGGCAAAACCACACTGATAACAGACGGCAAACCAAAACCACTTCACATTGTTCATCTCTCTCCTGATCGCGCCCATTGCTGCAAAACAAGGCGCACACAATAGATTAAACACCAGAAATCCATACGCCGCGGCGGGTGTCATCACTGCCGCGAGATTTCCCCAGATTTCAGCGCCATCTTCTGAGACCTCGGCAAAATCAAACAGCATCCCAAATGTTGCCACTACATTTTCCTTCGCAATCAGCCCTGTAACGGTGGCGACTGCCATCTTCCAGCCCTCACCGCCCTGCGTCCATCCAAGCGGTGCAAACACCCATGCAATACATCCCCCAAACCTTGCAAGAATGCTTTTCTCCAATTCCTCCACCATGCCAAAGCCTTCCCCAGACCAGCCAAAGCGCATCAGAAACCACAGGACAATCGTCGATAGTAAAATGATCGTTCCCGCTTTCTTGATAAAAGACCAGCCCCGCTCCCACATTGCCCGCAGCACATTGCCCGCAGCCGGCATATGATACGCTGGAAGTTCCATGACAAACGGCGCTGGTTCTCCCGCAAACAGCCTTGTCTTTTTGAGCAGAATACCAGAACAGACGATAGCTGCAATCCCCACAAAATAGGCGCTCCACGAAACCCATCCCGCATTGTCAAAAAACGCGCCGGCAATCAAAGCGATGATCGGAAGCTTCGCCCCGCATGGGACAAAGGTCGTCGTCATGATCGTCATCTTCCGGTCGCGGTCATTCTCAATCGTTCTTGATGCCATAATCCCCGGAACACCACAGCCAGAACTGATCAGCATCGGGATAAACGACTTTCCAGAAAGACCAAACCTTCGAAATATTCTGTCCATAATAAACGCCACGCGCGCCATATAGCCGCAGGCCTCCAAAAATGCAAGAAACAAAAACAGCACGAACATCTGCGGCACAAAGCCAAGCACCGCCCCGACACCTGCAACGATTCCGTCAAGCACCAGCCCTGTCAGCCAGTCCGCACAGCCGATGCTCAAAAGTCCCTGCTCTATGGCAGGAGGAATCAGTTCCCCAAACAAAACATCGTTCGTCCAGTCTGTCACCCATGTTCCCACTGTTGTCACGGATATGTAGTATACCAGAAACATCACCGCCGCAAAGATCGGAAATGCGAGCCATCTGTTCGTGACAATCTTATCAATTTTATCGGAAGCTGTCAATTTCAGGTCATCCTTACGGATGTTTTTCGTGATACAGTCCTTGATTATGCTCGAAATATACACATACCGCGCATTCGTGATAATACTCTCTGTGTCATCGTCAAACGCCTCCTCCATCTCGCGAATCTCCTCAGACACATCTGGAATATCCTGCAATAATTCTGCAATTTTGTTGTCCTTTTCCAGCAGTTTCACCGCAAAAAACCGTTTTTGGCTCTGCAAAACTGCCGCGCCGAGCTTTGCCTCAACGGAACAAATCATCTGTTCCACACCCTTGTCAAAAGTGTGTACAGGCTGTACTGTTTTTTGTTCTGCCGCTGCGACAGCCTTTTTTACTGCCTCATTTACACCCGTTGTCTTTAATGCCGAGATTTCCACCACCTCGCAGCCAAGCTTTTCAGCCAGTTGTTCCCGGTGTATCTGATCGCCCTTTTTTTCCAACAGATCTGCCATGTTGACAGCCATCACGACAGGGATGCCAAGCTCCATCAGCTGTGTGGACAGATACAGGTTTCGCTCGAGATTGGTCCCATCCACGATGTTTAAGATCACATCGGGTCTCTCGCCAATCAGATAGTTTCTGGCTACCACCTCCTCTAGCGTATAGGGTGACAGGGAATAAATGCCGGGCAGATCTATGAGAACCACATTCTTGTCACCCTTCCATTTTCCCTCTTTTTTCTCAACAGTCACGCCGGGCCAGTTTCCAACAAACTGATTCGCCCCCGTCAGCGCGTTAAACAGTGTCGTCTTACCACTGTTTGGATTTCCCGCAAGTGCAATTTTAACTGCCATATCTTTCCTCCTTTTGCCTTATTCCACTACAATCCTCTCTGTGTCAGCTTTCCTAAGCGACAGCTCATAACCTCTGACTGTCACCTCCACCGGATCGCCCAGAGGAGCCACTTTGCGCACAAAGACTTCTGTGCCCTTTGTGATGCCCATATCCATAATTCTCCTTCTGACAGGTCCTTCACCGTTTAGTTTTGAGACGGTCACTGTCTGTCCGCACGGTACTTCCCTAAGTGTTTTCATGTTCGTCCTCCTCTTTTAAAAAATTACACCATAATCTTGTTCGCCAAATCCCTGCCGATGGCGACTCTGGAATCCTTCACGCTGACAACCATGCTGCCATTACTGTCTGATACTACCGTAACATTTCCACCTGCCACAAAACCAAGCTTTGCAAGAAACTGCCGCGTCTCCTCTTTTCCACCGATTTTTTTGATCTGAAATGCTTCACCGGTATTTGCCATGCTAAGCGTC
Source organism: Lachnospiraceae bacterium (assembly GCA_009774345.1). Taxonomy (GTDB): domain Bacteria; phylum Bacillota; class Clostridia; order Lachnospirales; family Lachnospiraceae; genus COE1. Next base: position 5,541 of record VSNR01000234.1, read on the forward strand.
ATCCTTATCCCCTCCTTGACTAACTTTTTATTTGCTATGCTTACTTTAATTAGTATATAC
>VSNR01000235.1 GCA_009774345.1 Lachnospiraceae bacterium
TGTTAAATCTATGTAAATTTCCTCATTTCTGTATATTTTTGAACCAACTTATATGCCAGCATAACATCATTTTTGCAGACCAGATTCAAAACAGTAGGATAATTCTATCCTCCTTTGTCGCACCTTTTTCATACGATTACCAATAATAAGTCTACAAAAATGAAAAAACAGAGATTCTCTCGAACCTCCGCTTTCCAAATTGTTTTTTAGTTATATAGTAAATATCCTATTATTTACAGTTCCCCGATAAAGTTATATGCAATCCGCACTTCCTGTGTCCTTACCCCGTCAATCTTCTCCGGCTTGCCTATCAGTATGCGGTTAATCAGCCTGTTTAACACCGTTTCGTCAAGTTCCGTAATGGCGGCATACCTCTTTATTTCCTCCATGAACGTCCGCACATCGCCCTCTGAATGTTCCTCCTCACTGATAAGCGCCGCTATCTCCTGCATACGGTTCTGGTTGCTTTCCTGCTCCCTCTCCATTGCGTCCGTCAGCTTCAGGAAACGCTTTTCCGTAAGTATCCCCTTTGCCTTGTCCGCATAAAGGCTGATAAAAGTATCATCTATCTCCTGATTGCGCCCTGCAAGGCTCTCATATTCCCTTTTAAGGCTGTCAGTGTCGGCAAGGTACTGTTTTTCCATCCTTCGGCTTAAACGCCCGTAAAACGCTTCCCTGTCCTTTAACGCCATTGCCGCAACTTCCTGTATGTCGGCAAGCACAAGATTGCATAAATCCCTCGCTTCGATTTTATGGCTTGTGCAGGCATTTTTACCCAAACGGTTATATGTCTGGCAGATATAGTATGCCTTGTCTATCGGCTCACGTTCTTTCCCCGTCCTGCGGTCTTTGTCCGTCCTCCCGATTTTTTCATAACGTACCTGCATGGACTTCCCACAGGTAGCACAGTAGACAATGCCATGAAAAATATTATAATATGGGCAGTTATTACCCTTCATAATCGGCGGTCTGCGGTCTATGAGCTGCTGTACCTTTTCCCACTCCGCTTTGGGGATAATGGCTTCGTGGCAGTCCTCTATGACTTCCCTCTGCTCCCTCGGAATGATATTGTAGGTATTGGAGCGTATGCCCTTCTGGTGCGTCTTGCAGACAACATGTGCGCCCTTGTAAAATGGATTTCTCAAAATGGTTGATATGCGTGAGCCACTCCAAGCGTAATAATTCACATCACAGTCCGTTCCCGTCTGCATTCTTGTAATCGGTATTCGTTCCTCCATCAAAACCTTGCATATTTTCATGTTCCCAAACCCGTCAAGCGCAAGGTCATATATCCGCCTGATAATCGACGCAGTTTCCGGATCAATGATAAGGTGTCCGTTATCGTCCGGATCACGCATCAGACCAAGCGGCGGCTGCCCTCCGCAGAATTTCCCCTGCCTTGAGCGTGTCATGCGCCCCGCAAGCACCTTTTTTGAAATATCCCGGCTGTACATATCGTTCAGGATATTCTTAAACGGCGCAATATCCATTTCCTGCTTGTTCACGCTGTCATAATTGTCCGTAATGGCTATGTAACGTACATTGTGTTTTGGAAAGAACACTTCCATGTAGCTGCCGGACTCAATATAGTTGCGCCCAAGCCTTGAAAGGTCTTTGGTAATCACGCAGCTTATCTTTCCTGCTTCAATATCACTTATCATACGCCGAAATGCTGGACGGTTGAAGTTCCGCCCTGTGAAACCATCGTCCACATAATACTCGCAGTTGAACATGCCGTTCTTTTCTGCATAATCTTTCAGCAGTAATTTTTGATTGCTGATACTCATGCTCTCGTTGTCTTTGCCGTCTTCAAGGGATAAGCGGCAGTAGAGGGCAGTAAGTAATGGACCGGTAATCTTAGAATTGTTTTTCCTGTTCATAGGTTCTCTCCTTTATGAACAGGGACACGATACCATTATATTACCATGCCCCCGTTTTAATTTCAACATATTTTTCCAGGACTTGCCTGCCCCTTATTCAAAAAATGCGCCGCATTCCTTGAAATGTGTTCCTCCGTCTTTTTCTCTATAAGATGTTCAAAGGCTTCCTGCATGGTCTGCGTGCCGCCAAACTCCCTCGTCACAACAAACCTTGTCTGCGCCTTTTTCCCTTTTTTGTCCGTTTTCATTTCCCTGTCCATAATCATAAATCTGCCCCCTCAGCCTGCACCGTCTTATTCTCCATCATCAGTTCTTTAAGGCGTTCCTTTTTCTGCTGTGCCGCTACCCTGCGGAAATCATCTCCCATAAAGCGGACAGGCGTACACATCTCAAGCAGCCTGCCATAAATGCGTGCGTGGGGAACGTCCTCCGAGTTTTTTAGCTGCTCCGGCGTGAGGTTCGTCGTTGCAATTAACGGTTTTTTGCTGATATACCTGCTGTCAATCACGTTGTATACCTGTTCCAGCCCGTATTCCGTACCCCTCTCCATGCCGAAATCATCAAGGATAAGCAGGGGATAGGAGCAGAGCCTTACAATGTACTCATTTCTGTTTTCCGAGCCATAAAAAAGGTTGTTGAGTATCGTTGCAAAGTTCGTCATACAGACAGGTATTTCCCTCTCCATAAGGGCATTTGCGATACAGCCTGCAAAATAACTTTTCCCCGATCCGACATTCCCCCACAAGACCAGCCCGTGGTTCTCCGCTTTCATCTGCTCCCACAGCTCCACATAAGAGTGTGCTTTTTCCATCTGCGGGCACTTCCCGTTGTCGTTTTGAAAAGTCCAGTTCCGCATCGCCGGATTGGAAAAACCTTCCCGTTTCAGACGCTCCACTTCGGCATTGTGCTTTTCGTCCGCATCCCTCTTTTCCAGCTTTTCACGCTCTGCCCTGCGGCAGTCGCATTCAGACGGGTGCCGGTCACGACCAAACAGAGCCTTGCCTTTAGGAAAATATGCTTCTTTAGGCTTGTGGCATTTCCCACAGTGCAGCAGCCCGTCCTCCCCCATGTAATCCTCTGGCTCCGGCGTGGTGTCCATCATCTGTAAAATTGTGTCGGTCAAACCGTTCATAAGCTGTCCTCCTCACTGTATGAATAATCGGGCATTCCCTTTTTCAGTGCATTTCCTGTGGTTGCTGCCTTTTCAGCGTCCTCCTGCGCCCATTTATAAATCGTGGCGACATGGTTATGGTACTGTTTCCCGCTTGAAGCAATATGTACGGATAAGCGGTCAATGTAATATTCCCATTTGCCGGGCAGTTCTGTTTTCAAAGCATCAAGTTCCGCATCAGAGAGGAAAATATTATGGAATCTCCCATAAGCGGCGGGGGCGGGCGTGTCTTTCTCTCCCTCTCCCTCTTTCTCTATCTCTTTATCTCTCTCTATCTCTAACTCTCTCTCTACGCGGCAAATCTGTTTCAGGTTGTTGCAGCCTGTTTCATTTGTGTTGCATTGCAACACTTTCTGTCCAAGCGCAAGCTGTTTTTTCCGTTCCCTGCACTCCCTTGAACGTATGGTTGACGCTGTTTCCGAGCCGATGATTGTCGGCACTTCTGTGAGCTGGTACTCGTCATCATCACCAATCTCTATCAGCCCGTGCCGCTGTAAAAATGCAAGCGTCAGCTTCACGTTTTCTGCGTCCTCGTCAAGCGCAAGGGCAATCTCTGAAGCGAAGTTGTCCTCCACACCCTCAAAGTAAAGTTTCCCCTCGTCCTTTAACGACAGCAGCATCATTTTCAGATAGATAATTGTGTGCGTATCACCGCCCGCTATGGAGCGCAGCTTCTTGATGCGCTTGTCTGAAAACCAGTCCGCTTTCAGTTTCAGCCAGTAATATCTCTTTGCCATAAATACCTCCTCAAACGCACAAAAAGGACAGCCCAGACTTTTTCCATAAGTCTGTGACTGCCCTTGCGCTGTGTTAATGAAAAATAATTCAAAATCCCTTGAAAACTTTCTGCAAACAATCGGGAAAGATTGCAGAAATATATATTGGATTATGTATTCAGTTTTTAGTGTCAGCGTTCAAATGCCGCCTTAAATTTTCAGCTTGTCCGCACCATATTTGCGAATGATACGGAAAAGAATTTCTTTCTCTTTCCCCTCTGCTTTATCATATAAGCTGCATAAGGTTTTCTGTTCCGTCAGCGTGAGGGTATTGGTATAAGGCTTGTAATTTTCCGTGATGAAAACCCCGCCGCCCTCGCCCGGCTTTGTGTAGACAGGGTAATCAAAAGACAGTGCGATAACGTCATTCATTATCGTGCGCCTTGAAACATCCAATTCCCATGCAAGCTCCCTCATTGTCGTATGCCCCCTGGCGGATAAAATGCTGATGATTTCCATTCTCCGGTGTGCAGTGTCCATGCCGCACCTCCCGTCATTTTCTATGTAAAACTTCCGCAGTACGGTCCAAATTCATGTATGATTGACAGGACAATCTTCCTGTCATCTGAACCACAGGTCACAGCAACTTTTTCCAAACATTCCAACTGTTCCTGCGTGAGCGAGTTCTGGTGCTGCGACACACCGCCCGCAAGGTAATAACCGCCGTCATATCCCTGCCGTGTAACCACGGGCAGTTCTTCGCCGATGATGTCAAAATCCCTGCGGATTGCTTTCCTGCCGACATGGTATATCTTCATTAATTCCGTTGTAGTCAGCTTTTTCCCCGACAGCAGCATATACTCAATCTCACGCCGCCGCTGGAATGTATTGTCCTTCATGTTTCACCTCCTCCCTCTGTTTAATTCCCTGTGGTTATTATAAAAAAAGTAATATTCCCTCTATGGCTACATTCTTCAAAAAAGTTTGGTTATTTTTTCAAAAATGGTAAAAGTTATACCGACTTTTTTTGAACAAATCCCGTATTTATCAGCGTTGCCGAAAAAGTCGGTATAACGTCATAGCAAGCACTGCCTGTGTTCCCTCACAGACTGATTTTTTCCAATTTTCCAAATGACGGAAACTTGGAAAAAATGCTTGTAGGGGGAAGTTTCCCCCTAGCCCCCTCTGCGCTCAAAAATCCATGAAATGCCCTGCTGGAATTTCTCATTTTTTCACTCATTTTTCTGCACAAATATCCCCCATAACGGGATAGAAGATTGTGTAAAATACTTTCATCAATCCATTACAGAAAGGACACTAAAAATGGCAAACAGAGAACGCAAAAACGAGTTAAAAATCTATCTGAGTGACGATGAGCAGTATATCCTTGAGCAGAAGGTAAAAGCCTCCGGCATGAAAAGCAAATCCGCTTTCCTGCGCCGCCAGATTTTGTATGGTTTTGTTTATGACATTGACTATTCCGAACTTCGGAAATACAATGCCGCACTCGGAAAAATCGGCGGCAATCTGAACCAGATAGCAAAGCGCATGAACGCCACAGGAAACGTCTATGCCGCTGATGTAAAAGAGGTAAAGGAACTGATGAAAAAAGTGTGGGATACACAAAAAGCCATGCTCTCAAAACAGCCATACATGAAACAGTAAACCGTATCAAAATTTCTGCCACAAAACGGAACAGCAGCAGTCAAAGCGAAACTGCAATAACATCTAAA
>VSNR01000236.1 GCA_009774345.1 Lachnospiraceae bacterium
AGATTATTAACTTTATTTCATTTTATTTTTCAAGAAAGGTAAATATGTAAATAAATTGTTAAAAGACAGGCTGTAGGAATCCAAAGAAAGGAGAAGACTGGTTGAAAATATTTTTTTGCAAAAAGTGCAGAGTGATTGATTATTCAGACGGAAAGTGCCCCAAATGCGGCAGCTTCGAAACCAATGAGGCAAGTCTGGATTTTCTATTATTTGGTAAGATAAAAAGAGATACGACAAAAATATCAGAAAACATTGACTATTGCGCAAAATGGATATAGAATTGTAGATAGATGTATTGTGCAAAAGGCAGCACAATATGAACAGACGTAAGATTAATGTTTTATATGGAAGGGGTGCCTACATGGCTGAGGAATTCAATTTAGACGGAATGGTGGACATATATATTTATGAGAATGGCCAGCTTTTGGAAAATCTAGAGGAGATTGTACTTGAGACGAAAGATGATGATGCGTTTGACGAGAACAGTATCAATGAGATCTTTCGAATCATGCACACGATCAAAGGCTCTTCGGGAGTCATGATGTATGATAACATTATGAAGGTGTCCCACAAGCTAGAGGACATATTTTACTATTTGCGGGAAAATGTTGGTATTAAAGAACCACATATGGAACTCACTGACATTGTTTTTCAGGTTATGGACTTTATCAATGGAGAGATGGAGAAAATCAAAGAGGGAAATGATCCAGACGGGGACAACTCCCAATTGATTGAGATGATGGAGAAGTTCCTTGTAAAGTTAAAAGGTGCCATTGACGAAGCGGGCAGTACTGCGCCAGAACAGCCCAAGCCCAAAGCGGAGACATCCTCCTCGGCAGGAATGGATCTGGGACCGAATCAGTTCTATATCGCACCGCAGGCATCAGGTACGGCGAAATGTTTCCGCATCAAGATCACATATCATGAAGATACCCAGATGAGCAACCTGCGCGCATATTCTGCTACATATGCCTTGAAGGAGTACACAGAGGATGTTCATTATACGCCGGAGGATATTCTCACAGATGAAACCTCGTCGGAAACAATACTGGCAGATGGATTTCAGATGCTTGTCCGTGGTGATTTCACGGAGGAGAAGCTCCATGAACTGCTTGACACGACCTCAGAGATCCGGGATTTGCTGATTTCAGAGTGCACGAATGCCGAGTTTGAAAGAGGCTTCTCAGGAGAGCCGGTACAGGAGGAGAGCAGCGCCGCGCCGGAGGAGAGCCCAGAAGCGCAGAAGAAGGAAGCTGAACCCCAGCCGGGTGATTATGTCATTCAGAAGGAAGCCGGTAAGGCAAAGCAGATTACAAAGAAAAAGAAAAAAGAAACCAAACAGGCGTTTATGAGCGTCAGCATTGACAAGATGAACATGCTGATGGACTTGATGGGCGAGATGGTTATTGCAGAGTCGGTAGTTCTTCAAAATCCTGATTTACAGGTGCCCAATCTTGACTTGTCCAATTTCCAGAAAGCTGCGTCACAGTTGTCAAAGATCACGACAGAGATGCAGGAGCTCATCATGTCGATGCGAATGATGCCGCTTACAAACACGTTCCAGAAGATGAACAGAACTGTGTTTGACATGTCGAGAAAGCTCGGGAAAAATATTGAGTTCGAGATGATTGGCGACAACACAGAAGTAGATAAAAACATTATCGAAAATATATCAGACCCATTGATGCATCTGGTTCGAAATTCCGTTGATCACGGTGTGGAGATGCCAGAGGAACGGGCTGCCGCCGGAAAGACAGAACCGGCAAAAGTGACACTCGAAGCAAAGAATGAAGGCGGAAAAGTATGGATTTCTGTTCGTGATAACGGCAAGGGGCTCAACAGAAGCAAACTGTACAAGAAAGCGTGGGAGAATGGCATTCTTCCAGACAACCGTGTTGAGAGTGATTACACAGATAAGGAAATTTTTCAATTTATCACATATCCTGGATTTTCAACAAAGGAAAAGGTCACAGAGTTTTCGGGGCGCGGTGTAGGAATGGACGTGGTGGTAAAGAACATTCAGAAGATTGGCGGTGTGCTGGACATTGAGTCTGTCGAGGGTGAAGGTACTACAATGACCATGAAGATTCCGCTGACGATGGCAATCATAGATGGTATCGTCATGAGAAATGGCAATACGAAGTTTGTCATGGAAACGGGTGCGATCAAGCAGTTTATCCGTGTGACAGACAACCAGCTCATTCATGAGCCAAACGGTGAGGAGTATGTCATGATACGCGGTGAATGTTATCCGATTCTTCGTCTCAGCCAGAAATATAATCTGGAAGATGCCGTTACAGATGTGGAAGATGGCGTGATGCTTCTGCTTGAATATGAAGGAAATACACTCTGCGTGCTGATTGATGAATTGATTGGAACACAGGAGATCGTTGTAAAACCAATACCGCCCTATGTCAAGAAAGTGCATGGCATTTCTGGATGTACACAGCTTGGCGACGGCAGTATTGCACTGATACTTGATGTGAGCGGGCTGATGCAGGATTAATGGAGGATGACTACATGGATGCAGATCAGAAGAAGATGTTGGAGGAAAAAGGATTTGACGTAGACGGCACGATGAAACGCTTTTTAAATAATGAGACTTTATATCTGAAATGTCTCAGGAAATTTCTTGATGATTCTAGTTTTGACAAAATCAAAGCAGCCTACATGAGCGGAAACTGCAAGGAGGCTTTTGAGGGAGCACATACGATGAAAGGATTTGTGTCAAATCTTGGCATCAATGAATTATACCATTTGCTGATTCCGATGGTAGAGAAGCTCCGGGTGCAGGATATGAATCTCGATGCGGAGATGCAGCAGTTGGAAGCACTGTATCAGGAGACTTATAAAGTCATAGAAGAGCTTTAGAATTAGAGCTCGGCGAAAGGCAGGGTGTACCGATGGCAGATAAGACAGAGTGGGTTGTGAATGGGTTCCAGTTTGGAACCCAGCAGGATGCAGAGCTTGCTCAAAATGAGAAAGTCCGCATAGAGCGTCTGGAGGAGAAACTGGATTACCAGAATCAGGAGATGGTCTATGCAGTATATAAAAAGGCAGTCAACAACCGCGTATTTAGAACGCCTGTGGGGTATGATTTTCTCAAAAGGCTGCAACGGATATTACATGAAAATGCGCAGGAAGACATTGCCAATATCCCCGTATATGGGGTATACAGTATGCGTGAGAGTGCAAACCCAGCGATCGAGCGGATACAGGCAAGCCGTAAACCTGTAAAGGAAAAACCAAAACAGGAATTTTTCAGCAGGAAAACATCAATAATAGTGAATATCGGGATGCTGGTTTTGGTGATTGTCATGTTTGTGATAGCGACTACAGGTTCGAATCCGACTATCATAAATTACGAAAGGACGCTTCAAAATCGTTACGCCGAATGGGAACAGCAGCTATCCGACAGAGAGCAGGTAATCAGAGAGAAAGAAAAAGAGCTATTGATTTCCGAGTAAAAGGTAAGGATAAGATCTTGTATGAATAAACTTAAAATACTCGTGGTGGACGACGAGAGCAGAATGCGGAAGCTTGTCAAGGACTTTCTTGTAAAACAGAATTATGAAGTGCTGGAAGCAGAAGACGGCAGTCAGGCAGTGGATTTATTCTTTGAACAGCAGGATATCGCCCTGATCATACTTGATGTCATGATGCCCAAAATGGACGGCTGGCAGGTGTGCAGGGAAATCAGAAATTATTCAAAAGTTCCCATCATCATGTTGACAGCTCGAACAGATGAACGAGACGAGCTTCAGGGTTTTCAACTGGGAGTAGATGAGTATATCGCGAAGCCTTTCAGTCCAAAAATCTTGGTGGCGAGAGTGGAAGCCATACTGCGCAGAACCAATCAGCTCACAGAGAGCGAAGTCCTCGAATATGGCGGAATATCCATCGACAAGGCAGCGCATGTCGTCACAATCGACGGTGCAAGCATTGATCTGAGCTTTAAAGAGTTTGAACTGCTGACGTATTTTATGGAAAATAAGGGAATTGCCCTGTCTAGGGAAAAAATCCTCAACAGCGTATGGAATTATGACTATTTCGGTGATGCCCGCACAATCGACACCCATGTAAAGAAACTCAGAAGCAAAATGGGAAACAAGGGTGACTTAATTAAAACAGTCTGGGGAATGGGCTACAAGCTCGAAGTGTAAAAGGGTACATTGTAGAAAAAGAATGTAGCATTTACAAGGGTTTGAGGGCATTCCGGCAGACATGGAAAAAGGGAAAAACTACCAAAATCTACCGAATAGATAAGATTCTATGGAAAATATGGTATTTAATGGAAAAGAAAGCCCTATATGGAGTGGCTGGAAAGCTTGAAAAACAGGGATTTCTGGGAAAAACTACCAGATTTGAGAAAAAACTACCAAAAGGAAATTTGGGAGATTTGGGAACATTTTTTCAATGGTGACAGCCAGTGACATAGAGATGACAAGGCAAAACGCAAAAGAGTACTGGAAAATCAAGGCTTGCAGAACATGATGACAAGATGACAGAACTTTAAAAAAGAATAGAGTATGAATGTTTAGGGGTTTTATTCCATATGGGATAAAACCCCGATTTCGTAAGAGTGACAAGGAATGACAGGGAGGTGACAAAGCAGAATGAACAGAAACGCAGGAAAATCAAGGCTTGTAGAGAATGGTGACAAAATGACAAGTCAAACAGGCATCTATGTTTAGACAGGACAGCATAATAAAAATCAAGAAATCAACGGTGGATATTCTTCATAAACATAGATGTGATTATCCCAGACAATGAAAAAATCCAGAAACAGCATGAACAAAAATTCGAGCATAGGAATATTTGGAAGTGCACCCACAAAACAGAGGTGATACCCCAAAAAAGGCTTATATATTATACCACCCCCAATAGGGGAGATGGAGATGAGGAAAAACTATGCCCAGACGAGGAAAGTGAATAAGGATAAACCAGACAAATAAAAGATAAGGCATTTTGAGAAACAAATAAAAAATGCTGGGAACAGCGTGGAAAGAAAGAGGTAAAATATTATGTGTTTGTTTTTAGTTGATGCTATGTATCTTGGAAACCGTCTGATTGGATATGAGGTATACGAATCAAAAAGCATGGGATTTATCGGCATGACCGAGAAGCAGATTATTGACAAGCTGAGCAGGGATGAAAAGGTTTATGGGTTCTGGCTGAAAAATGATGTGGAAGCAGCAAAAGAAGTTCTTGAACTGGATGAGGAAGGATTCAGCATGAAGAACCTGCAAGTGAAGAGTGGTGTAAATACCCTTACATGGTTAAAAGAGAGTGAGAACAATGATATCAATATCAGTTTAATTGTGGTAAAGGTAATCAATGAGAAAAACAAGAAGCCTGTCTATGAAACGGTAAACGCAAGACATGCAAGAGTGACATATTGTTGTCCAGCGAATTAGATGCACCAGCTCCATGCAGATTAAATGCGCCTGATTTAGACTTTGCATGCCGCACAT
>VSNR01000237.1 GCA_009774345.1 Lachnospiraceae bacterium
CAAATACTCCCTTTATCTCGTTATATCTCTCGTTTTCAAAACTTATTGCACTTAATAATTATTTTAGATTTACGCCTTTCCAAGTCCTTTTTCAAGCCGTTCTTTATATCCCGGTGCGTTTTTGATCGCAAATTTATTCTCCAACATAGCATATTCAGCATCCGAAAGAATATTCTTAAAATTTTCCTCGACATTTGTCCGCATCACACAGCCCACAGCAATGCTTGGCGCGAGCTTCTCATCCTCAAAGTTCAGGCATGCCTCCTGTATCCTGTCACAGTATGCTCTTGCTTCCTCCTCCTCTGCAAGCGGCAGAAGGACATTGAACACATCGCCCTCCACTCTCCCGATCACAGCGTATTGCAGTCCGGCTTCCTCCGCCTGCGATTTCAGAATATCCGCCACGATCACGATCAGGCGGTCGCTCTCCTCCTCACCGTAATGATTGTCAACAAAGCGCCAGTCATTGATATTGACACAGATTGCCGCTGTGGGAACCACCTCACGCTCTGTCAGCTCTTTCATATGACTGATAAAATGATTCCTGTTGAGCACACCTGTGAGCGGGTCATTCTGTACCGCATACTGCGTCTGAGAGGCATCTGTCTTGAGCTGGCGTTCCAGCTCCTCAATATAGAGCGCCTGTTCGCTTGCCAGATAAGATTTCCTGCTGTACTCTTCCAGCGTCTCTATATAAGCGCCCAGAATCTTGTTTACCACGTCAAATTTTTCTTCCGCCACGTGGTCATACTTGGCATAAATATGGCAGACTGTCCTTCCTTTCACGCGGATTTTATTGCCGGGGCGGTTGACTACATCCGGCTTAAAACCGCCAAAATCGCCAATTGTCATCAGAATGCTGCCATGCCTGTCTGTCATCAGTGTGTCCAGCCCAAAGCTTTGATGCAGCAGGTTCAACATCATCTCTGCCGCCTCCAAGTTAATTAAATCCTTGGGTGAATAATTCTTGCTGTTTTGTTCGATTCTCTCTGCAAATGCTATCTTTTTTTCGTTCATCGCTATTCCTTTCCCTTCCGTTTTTCACATTAAAAAAGCTCTCGTACTTTAAGTATACCGTTTAATTCATTCGCTGTCTATCCTTTTAAAACAAACCTTTCGATCACTTCCGCGATTCCATCATGGTCGTTGTCCCGCGCTGTGACATAATCAGCAGCAGCTTTCACCGCCGGCGTGCCGTTTGCCATACAGACGCCGACAGCCGCTGTCCTCAGCATGGAAATATCATTCTCCTCATCGCCTGCCGCAACCGTGTTTTTGATGTGCACATGAAGTGCACTGCACAGATTCCGCAGCGCATTTCCCTTTCCTGCCTGTCTGTTATAAAATTCAAGATACCGCGCACACGAAAATTCACAGGTGATCTCCGCAGCATATGCAGATGCCTCGAACGCACTGCGCAGTGCCTCGAGCTTTGATCTGTCATCAAGCGCGATCGCAAGCAGCTTATACGGCGCGTGCACAAGCTCTTCTTCCAGCACGGTGCCGACTCTGTACGGCGATTTGATGATCTGCGTATAATAACGTATCTCCTCATCCTCCGCACTGCTTATAATACAGTTGTCCGTATAGGTCTGTATATGGATTCCCATTTGCAGCGCCATATCAAAAATCACCTGTGCCGCCGGAATCGGGACAGTGTACTGCTCTATGACAGCCTGATTGTCGTAGTCATAAAGCAATGCGCCGTTATATGCCGCCAGACAGACTCTGCCAGACAGATTTTTTTGGGGCAGATCAAGCTTTGCCAGCACATCCAGAATGCTGTTGTAAGTTCTGCCGCTTGCAAGCACCAGATGGTCTCCCTCTGACAGCATCTGAATAATAGCATTTCTGCTGCTCGTTGAAACCGCCTTCTCAGAATCCAGAAGCGTTCCATCCAAATCCGTAAACAGCATCTTTGTATGCAGTGTTTTTTTCAGCGCTGTCAGAACTTCACAGGGCACGCCAAACCTGCCATAGCCTGTGCCCAGATCAAGCCCCGGCTTGGCCTCTCCGTGAAAATCAGAACCACCGCTTGGCAGCAGGCAGTACTGCTGTGCCAACTCCTTCATCTGCCTTGTCTCCGACGGCGTGTAGGTGCTGTAATAGCACTCCATCCCCATAAGCCCCGCGTCCTTCAGCCTGCGCACCAGCTGCTCAAGCTGCCCGCGTCCCAGCTTGTACAAAGTAGGATGGGCAAGAACAGGAATGCCCCCTGCTCTGAGTGTCACGTCGATCACTTCTTCCGGGGTGATTTTCTCCCGGTGCACAAAATACGGCGTGTGGTCGCCCAGATACCGGTCAAACGCCTCATTTCTGCTTTTTACATACCCTTTATCCAACAGATATCCAGCATAGTGTGCCCTTGTGATCACTGCGTCCGGGTAAGCATCCAAGAGTGCCTCATATGTGATGTCTATCCCAGCGCCTTGCAGGTTCGCACAGAGTTTATGATTTCTGTCTATTCTGGACTGTTTGAAACGCGCTAAGTATTCCAAAAAGACAGGCGCCTTGTAATCTATAAATAGCCCCACAATATGCACATCACGGTGATTGTACTCGGTCGAGTACTCGATTCCGGGAATAATCTCAATCGGTTTCTCTTTTGCATACGCAATCATCTCATCCAGCCCGTCAACCGTGTCATGGTCTGTGAGCGCAACCGCCTCTAGCCCCTTCTTTATGGCATAGTCCACCAGCTCACACGGTGTCATGGTTCCGTCCGAACGACAGGAATGGACATGCAGGTCAACAAATCCCATTTTTATTCCCCCTTGTAATGAAAATCGAGCAGGGGAAAAGACTTCTCCTGCTCAAATCTTACGAAGTTTACTCGTCCCCGCCAGTCTCGTCCTCTGCCTCCGCAGTATACACTGACGTTCTCTTTCTCGCCATCTCATCGCTGGCAAGATATTCATCATACGTCGTAATCTTGTCAATTAATGTGCCGTTTGGCAGAATTTCCATGATGCGGTTTGCCGTTGTCTCCACAAACTGGTGGTCATGGCAGGCAAATATTGCCATGCCGGGGAACTTGATCAGCCCGTTATTCAGCGCTGTGATCGACTCCATGTCAAGATGGTTCGTCGGCTCATCGAGAATCAGGCAGTTTGCACCGCTGATCATCATTTTGGAAAGCAGACAGCGCACTTTCTCGCCGCCGGAGAGCACCTTTACCTTTTTCACGCCGTCTTCGCCTGCAAAGAGCATGCGCCCAAGGAAGCCGCGCACATAGGTGATATCATCCACTGGCGAATAGCTCATCAGCCAGTCTGCGATCGTGTAGTCATTGTTAAATTCGTTAGTGGGGTCCTTAGGAAAATACGCCTGCGATGTGGTGACACCCCACTTGTATGTCCCTTCGTCCGGTTCCAACTCTCCCATGAGAATCTGAAAGAGTGTGGTCTTTGCAAGCTCATTTCCGCCCACAAATGCAACCTTGTCCTCACGCCCTAATATAAACGAAATATTGTCGAGCACCTTCTCACCGTTGATTGTTTTGGAGAGATTCTCCACAGTGAGCACTTCATTTCCAATCTCGCGGTCCGGGCGGAAATCAATATAAGGATACTTGCGGCTAGAGGGCTTAATATCATCCAGCTCAATCTTTTCCAGTGCACGCTTTCTCGATGTAGCCTGCTTTGACTTGGATGCATTGGCAGAGAACCGTGAGATGAACTCTTGCAGCTCTTTGATTTTCTCCTCTTTCTTCTTGTTTGCTTCCTTCATCTGCTTGACAAGAAGCTGGCTGGACTCATACCAGAAATCATAGTTGCCCGCATAGAGCTGTATCTTGCCATAGTCAATGTCTGCAATCTGCGTACAGACTTTATTCAGGAAGTACCGGTCATGGGACACGACGATGACCGTGTTGTCAAAATTAATCAAAAACTCCTCGAGCCAAGCGATCGCATCCAAATCCAAATGGTTTGTCGGCTCGTCGAGCAGCAAAATGTCTGGATTGCCAAAAAGTGCCTTTGCCAGCAAAACTTTTACTTTCTCGCTTCCGTTCAAATCTTTCATCAGTGAATTGTGTATCTCTGTGTCAATACCAAGACCGTTTAGCAGCTGCGCCGCATTGGATTCTGCCTCCCAGCCGTCCATCTCTGCAAACTCGCCCTCAAGCTCACTGGCGCGGATACCATCCTCATCCGTGAAATCCTCCTTGGCATAGATGGCGTCCTTCTCCTTCATAATCTCATAAAGACGGGCATTTCCCATAATGACAACATCCATCACCGGATACTCGTCATACTTGAAATGATCCTGCTCCAGCACAGAAAGCCGCTGTCCCGGCGTGATGGCGATATCTCCCTTTGTCGTCTCAAGTTTTCCTGACAAAATCTTTAAAAAGGTTGATTTCCCTGCGCCGTTGGCACCGATCAGTCCATAGCAGTTTCCCTCTGTAAACTTGATGTTTACATCCTCAAATAACGCCTTTTTTCCTACTCTATAGGTTACATTGTTTGCACTTATCATTCTCTATTCCTCACTTTTTAAACAGCTTTCCGAAAAACCCTTTCTTGTCCTCTTCTTCCTGCTGCATTTTTTCGAACTGCTTCTCACGCTCTGGATTCAGCCTAAGCGTCAGCAGTGCATCATATGCCTGCGGCATCATGCAATTTTTCTGCTGAGCCAGTTCCTGCGCCGTAACTCCTTCTATCGTAAGCATACCGACCGACGGATACGCGCCATCCCTGACAGCGGAGGCAAACTCCAAAAAGATGTTTGTATCCGACCGCAGCCTTCGATAATAGTATCCTGCCTCTGGATAGGAAAGACCGCATCCCTGCGTCAGATAGATCATAAACTCCTCGCGCACAGGTTCTGCCTTCTTCCACTGTTTTGCCACCTCGCTCATCAGCTTCGTATCCATCATGCACAGCGTACTTGGACCATCCGTGAGCGCTGCTACACGGCTGGCCTCGCAGAGCTTCTCCATAAACTGCGGATTGTCTATCCCGGCAGGCATCAGCTTCCCATCGCCTTTTCTGCCCGCCTCATAGCGGTTTGTAATGATCAGATAGGCAATGCTATTTCTGAGTGTAAAGTCCCCGTTCTCTTCTTTTAATGTATAAATATACGGCTTCTCACACAAGGCTTCTGTGAGATACAGCGTGATGCGGTTCATCAGCATCGTATAGGTTTCTACTGCCTCCTGCTCTGACGCTTTTCTGGCAGCGTCAAAACGCACTGCCGCCTCCTGCATCATGGTCATCATTTCTATGATGGAGCATCCCGCCATATAGGCAAATCCATGATCGCTGTCCTGATCCATATGAGCGAACAACTCCGCTTTTCTCTCATCGCTCACATTGTAATCATTCTCTTGGTCGCAGAACGGAATGATCGGCATACGATATTTCTTCCAGCCGTTCTCCTCGTGCATGACCTGCGACAGCTCCTCCTCTGGCAAAAGCGCATCCACTTCCCGTTTATAGCCTGTTATCTCCCTGATATA
>VSNR01000238.1 GCA_009774345.1 Lachnospiraceae bacterium
TTAATTGAAAAACATTACAAATATTAAACCTTTTTTTTCTTTTAGAGTTTCTAATATATGCTGTCCTTTTATACCATGAGAACAAAAATAATCTGTTATATTATACAGCGGTAGTGTCGTTGTTTCTCTTTCCATTTATAAGAATTGGAACAGGGCGTGATTTTTGTATGAGGGCATCAATACCATCACTTTTTGTTATCATGGTCTTCGTGATAAAAAAATTATGTAAAGAATGGGAGGAGCGTTTATCCGTTCTCACTACTGTATTGATTGCGGCGATAACGATATCTTCGCTGAGTGTATTTTCTGATTGGGGGGAAGCACTCAGACAGTTTGCTGTCACCAAAACATTTCCTATTACTGCGGATAATTTAGTTACATTTTGTGATAAAAATCCTAATGATCGAAGTGAAGATACGACGTTGGTTAATTTTGTTTCAGAATTGCCGGAAGATACCTTTTTTTATCGTTATATGGCAAGAAAGAAAAAAGAAAATGCAGTGGCTAAGGATTTATTCGTGTCCACCTCTTTTCGAAAAAAGTGGAATATGCCATTGAGTGGTGGCTATTATGTGGTTTCTCCCAAAAATGAACAACGAGAATGTCTTAGTACAGATGGAGAAAAGATTATTTTGAATGACGTTTCCAATACAGTGATGTTGTCTGCCATGAAGGGAGAATATCAAATTGTTTTTAAAATGAATAATACAGCATTAGATGTTCCGTCTGGTATTGTTGATGAGGATGGAAATATAGGAGTGTGGGAAGTAAACAATACACATGTGCAGAAATGGAGATTGGAAGAACAGGATGGATATTTTATGATTTGTTATCAGGAGTATGCACTGACGTATGATTTAAAGGATAATTCATTAAAGCTGAAATTGAAGACTGGGAAGGATAATCAATTATGGTTATTTCAACAGGATAAAACTGTTCATCAGTAGATTTTGATCTGTGGAGGAAAGTCATGTTGCCAATATTGTACATAATCATACCCTGCTATAATGAGGAGGCAGTTTTGCCAATCACAAGCAAATTATTTTTAAATAAATTAGAAGAGCTGATTGCCAGCCAGATGATAGATGAGAAGAGCCGTATTTTGTTTGTCAATGATGGGAGCAAAGACCGCACCTGGGAAATCATCTGTGATTTATCGAAGCAGAATGCAAAGTTTACAGGAATCAGCCAAAGCCGGAACAGGGGACATCAAAACGCTGTACTTGCCGGATTGATGGAAGCCAAGGAGTGCTGTGATATCACGATCTCTATTGACTGCGACGGTCAGGATGACTTGAATGCGATGAATCAGATGGTCGAGGAATATCAAAAGGGCGCTGAAATCGTGTATGGGATTCGCCAGAGACGGGATACAGATACTTTTTTTAAACGGTTTACGGCGGAGGGATTTTATAAGGTATTGAACTGGATGGGCGCGGAAGTCGTATTTAATCATGCAGACTATCGCTTAATTTCCAGCAGGGTTTTGGCGGAGCTGGCAAAGTATAAAGAAGTCAATATTTTCTTGCGAGGAATGATCCCTTTGATCGGATTTCGAAGTACAGGGGTATATTATGACCGGAATGAGCGGATTGCGGGGAAAAGTCATTATCCGCTAAGAAAAATGTTGGCGCTTGCTTTTGATGGCATCACGAGCCTGAGCATCAAGCCCATCCACATTATTACGGTCTCGGGCTTGTTGATTTCTTTTAGCAGCTTTATGGGTGTGATCTGGTCCGTTGTTGTGCAGATGATGGGAAAGAGTGTTGCAGGCTGGGCAAGCATGACGAGCATTATCTGTTTTATCGGCGGCGTTCAGTTAGTGTGTCTTGGCGTGCTGGGAGAGTATATTGGCAAGATTTATCTGGAAGTAAAGGCGCGTCCAAGATATATTATCAGTGATAGAACAGCAGATTATAAGGATGAGCAGGAGCGAACATGATGTATCGTAGTCGGTATTTGCATTTTGTCTGGGGCGTCTCAAAGGTGATTGCTGCCATTTGGATTTATACTGTTTTGATCGAGCATCTTCATAAGATGTTCTCAGAGTTGATTTCAGATCAAATTTTTTCTCATGTGAGATTTAGTTCTATCGTTTTGGCGATACTCTGGATTTTTTCAGATCGAATCAGGAAATGGCTGGCACAAAAGGAATTATACCAATGCAGTGCAATCGTCTTTTGGATTGCTCCATTGGCGGGATTTTATCTGGTAGAAATCATTTATAATCCGAAAATAGAGCAGTTGACATGGCTGTATGCGCTGGGAAATATCGTTTGTCTGACAGGCGTATTGCTCTGCATCTATATGATATGCCCAAGTATGAAAGCGGCGATCGTTCTATATTGGTCGGTGCTGTTGATCTTTGCGTTGGCGAATTATTATGTGACGCAGTTTCGGGGAAATCCGTTTATGCCAAGTGATTTGTTTTCTGTGGCAACCGCAGCCAGAGTTGCCGGAAAATACACTTTTACCATATCAGAACGTCTTGTGATCGGTATTTTATGTTACGTCTGGGGGATTGCCATCGCAGGTATCGTGTCGTATCGAAAGAAAAAGCGCAGCCGGAGGCAGCAGGCGGTCTGCATTTTGGCGTTTGTCGGGGTGGTTTGGTATTTTAGAACGCATGAGATCGAAGCGATATACGGGTTTCATTTGGCGGAGATGCAGTGGGATATTGGCGGTGTATATCAGGAGAAGGGAAGTGTTTTAAGCTTTGCCACGATGCTGCAAAATTTCGAGGTACAAAAGCCAGCAGGCTATTCTGGACGTCGTGCAGAGCAGATTTTAAGCCAGGCACAAAAACAGGAGCGTGATGAAACGGATCTTCAGCCGACAATCATTGCGATTATGGATGAGAGCTTTAGTGATCTGCGTGTATTAGGAGATTTTGAGACCTCGGAGGAATATCTGGATCATTGGTATGCTGTGGAGGATTATAGGCTGCGTGGAAATCTCTATGTATCTACTTACGCAGGAGGCACTGCCAACACAGAATTTGAATTTCTGACAGGGAACAGCATGGGAAATCTGCCGGCAGGAATCGTTCCATACCAGATTTATAACCTGAAAAATATTGGAAATATGGCGGATATTTTACATGCAAATGGCTATAAGACGACTGCGATTCATCCTGAATACAAAGGAAACTGGACAAGGACGCGCGTCTATGAAAGTTTTGGATTTGATACTTTTTTGAGCATTGACGATTTTGAGAACCCTGAGCGCATTCGCAGCAGTGTCAGCGATCAGGCATCCTTTGAGAAGGTGATCGAGGTGTATGAGCGTGATGATGGGCCGCAGTTTATTTTTAATGTCACAATGCAGAATCATGGCGGATATGATGTGAATGAGATGGCGAAATTGAATCGGATTGTGTTAAAGGAGGAGTGGAGAGGGTATACGGATGTAGAGACGTATCTTACACTGATCCGGGAAAGTGATCAGGCGATCTGCAATTTAATTGAATATTTTAGCAATGTGGACAGACCTGTCATTCTCTGTATTTTTGGCGATCATCAGCCGGGCGTAAATGGTTTGTGGATTGAAGAGGTGATGGGGAAGGAAACCAGCCAGATTTCATTTGAGGAACAGCAGAGCAAGTACTGTGTTCCCTATATGATCTGGGCAAATTTTGAGTGTGCAGCGCCCTCAGAGATTTTGGATACCAGCAGTAACTATCTGGGCGCGCTGCTGCTGGAGCAGGCGGGAATTGTTCAGACAGATTATACAGCGTACCTTCTCCAGATGCGGGAACAGGTTCCGATAATCAACGCGTATGGATATCAGACAGCGGATGCGGTATGGCATTCTTTTGAGGAGGAGACACAGGTGACAGAATGGGTTGAGAATTATAAAATGGTACAATATAATGCAATGTTTGATGCAAAGAGAAACAAAAAGCATTATCGCCCAGCTTTTTAGAGGGAGAAGAGGGATGTTTAAGGATGTTTAAGATAGAAAAGAACATACTGGATTGGATCGAACGGAATCTAATGGGGATCACCGCAGTGGTCGGTACAATTTTTAGTATATGGATTCGATATATGTTTAGAGATATCATCAGTGGGGACTATCGAGCGTTTCTTGAAGGCTGGTATGACGAAATATACGCGGGGGGGGGTATAAAGTCGCTGGACACGCAGGTGGGAAATTACAATTTCCTCTATCAGTTCTGTATTGCAGTGATGACCTATATTCCGATCAAGTCGTTGTATGCATACAAGATTTTATCTGCTATATTTGATTTGTTTTTGGCGGTGACGACTGCACGCATGGCAGGATTGCTCTGCGAGGAGCACAGGGAAAGCAGTATGATGACGGCTTATTTTATGGTTTTATTTTCTCCGATCACTATATTAAATTCATCAGCGTGGGCACAGTGTGATTCGATTTATGTATTTTGGGCAGTGGCAGCACTCTATGGATTGCTCAAAGAAAGATATGCTATCGCGCTCCTGTGCTTGGGAATGTCGTTTGCGTTTAAATTACAGGCAGTATTCATTCTGCCATTTTTTCTGTTTGTGTATTTTGCTGGAAAAAAGTTTTCAATCATTCAGTTTCTCCTGGTTCCGGGAGCGATGCTGGCAACCGAACTGCCGATTTTGTGTTATGACAGAAGTATTTTTGAAATCATTGAAGTTTATTTGGGGCAGACAAATACGTATACAAGTGTTTCGATGAATTATCCTTCCTTTTGGACAATATTTTTAGATGCGGGCAACAGTGCATTTTATGAAGCACACAAACCGGCTGCGATGTTATTGACAGTGGTGATACTGGCAGCTTTGATGCTCTGGTGGATTGAAAGGAAGATCGCATTAAAACGGCAGAATTTGGTGTATATGGCGTTTCTTTGCGCGTATGCGTGTGTGCTGTTTTTGCCGCAGATGCATGAGCGGTATGGATACTTATATGAGATTCTTGCGATCCTCCTTGCGCTCGTGAATAAAAAGACGATAAAATTAATGATACCATTATATATGATAACGCTAATCACATATGGGCATTATTTATTTGGGCTGTCATATGGTGTCAATGTATATATGGGGATTGCAAATACGGTGATATGGTTTGGGTATATCGGTGAATTTGCAAGGGGAAATGGGCGTGAAGCGCCAAGTAAATAAATTTACACACAAAAATAACCGCCCAGAGTGATAGGCAGCTATTTTTGTGTTAATAATTCAATTTATTAGCCATTAATACCCAATATGGCTCAAAACCGTCTAACGGATATCTGCTTGTTGCTTTGATATTGATTATTATAAAACAAAAATAAGTAACTCATACTT
>VSNR01000239.1 GCA_009774345.1 Lachnospiraceae bacterium
CACAATCCTCTGCATATTTCAATTTAAATAAAGAAATTTTATGATTAAATTATAGTATTCTACATTTTTCGTCTGCTGGCATTAATAAAATGTCACAATCAACAAAGCATTTATATTGTATAATTTCCAGAATATATGGTAATTCTATTCACGAGGAGGCGAAATTATGGGTAATAAATTAATTGATGGCATCGCATTGACCATCGCAATCATCGGCGCTGTAAACTGGGGACTCATCGGCTTCTTCGACTTTAATCTGGTCGCTGCAATTTTCGGCAGCATGACATGGCTCTCCAGAATCATCTATGCGCTTGTAGGTGTATGTGGTCTTTATCTGGTATGTTTCTACATGCGGCTTGGTAATGCCACATCGGAGGCATAACACACACAGACATCATGCCTGCGGTAAATTTCGTTTATCGCAGGCAGTCCTTTATATGGTATCATTTTTACCGGTTGTAAAATATTTGTGTAATCGGCGAATCCTTGTCGAGTATCACCGTCTTATCACCGCCCTTGACTGCATTCTTCAGCGCGTCTAAGCTTCTGGTAAAGCTGTAAAATTCTGCCTTCATATCTCCATCATATGCAGCAGCAATCTCTCTCATGTATTCTGCTTCGCCTTCTGCTTTTAAAATCTCCGCATTTTTATTTGCCTCTGAGAGCATCACGGCAGTCTCTTTGTCCGTTGTATTTCGGATTTTCTGCGCATCCGAATTTCCTTCTGCGGTATACGTCGCCGCGATATTTTCACGCTCTGAGATCATTCGCTCAAACACCGCATTCTTATTGTCCTCCGGCAGATCAAGGAGCTTGATCTCGACAGTGGTAATCTCGATGCCATACTGGTTGATTCCTGTGACATTCTCCTTGATCAGATTTGTCAGCTTCTGTCCTCTGGCTGCGATAATATCCGACTGCGTCATGCTGCTGATCACATTTTTGATCGAGTTGTACACTGCCACATTGATTCTTCCCTCCGCATTCTGCCCAGAGGTATTGAGTGTCTGTGCAAACACCTTGGGGTCTGTGACGCGCCACAGGACAAAACTATCGACGATCATCGACTTCTTATCCTGCGTGATCACGTCTGACTTCGCAATGTCATAGAGCAGGAGTTCTTTTGTGACGGTATCTTTCTCCTGTATAAACGGAATCTTAAAATACAGTCCTGAGTCCGAGATGACACGCTCGATTCTGCCAAATTCCCGCACCAGTCCATACTGGTTCTCCCTGATGATAAATGCCGAGTTAAACAGCACCACAAGCGCCGCCACAAACAGCACCGCCCCTAGTACCCTGCTAAAATTTTTCTTCATGTTCTTCCTCCATGTTGATCTGTGTATTACGGTGTCTCCTGCGTATCCTGCGCCTGTCTGTCACCTGTGATGTCCTCTAGCTGCAATTCATCAAGATAGAGTGTCTTGTTCAAATCCCCGCTGCCGTCATCAATAATCAATTTAACGCCCGGCAGTACCTCCTCCATCGCCTCATAGAACATCCGCTGTCTGGTGAGAACCGGATTTTTCTGATACTCCGCATACATCTCATTAAATCTCGCTGCCTGCGCGATTCCTTCATTCACCCGCTCCTGTCTTGCCGCCTCTGCGTCCTGCGTGATCTGGTCTGCCTTCGCGCTCGCCTCTGGAATCTTCTCATTCCTGTATTTGTTCGCGTTGTTGATTGCCGTCTCTTTGCCCTGCTTTGCCGTCTCTACTGCCTTAAAAGCCTCTATGACATCCTCTGTGGGCGGCTCTGCATCCTGCATAGAGATATTGACCAGCATCAAGCCGATATCCTGCTCCTCTAGCTTCTCGATAATCATCTCTTTGATTTCAGCCTGTATCTTGCTCTTGCCCGTTGTGATCACATCATCCACCATATAGTTGCTGATGATATTTCTGATACAGGACTGTGCGATATTCTTGAGAATCTCCTTGGGCTGCTGTGAGTTGTACAGGTACTTTACCGGATCGGATACCTTGTACTCCACATAAAAGTCCACATTGACGAAATTAAAATCGGACGTGATCATCAGCGATTCATCATCAATCTGTTCCTGACTGGCATTTTCATCGCTGCCCGAACGGTACCCGATTGGAAAGCCCAGAATCGTCGTGTTGACCTTGGTCACCCGCTGTACAAAAGGAATCTTAAAATGCAGTCCCGAAGTCACCACACTGCCCGCGTTACCAAAGGTGGTGACAACCCCCTGCTCCTGTTCTCCAATCGAGTAGACAGACTCTAGCGCGAGCACTGCAAGTATGATCAAAATTACAATGCCAGCTGCCAGTCTGCCAAATGAAGTATTTTTATTCTGTGTTCCCCGCTCGTTTCCAGCGTTGTTCCCGGGTTGAAATTCCCTAAAGTTTTCTGCCATATTTTTTTCTCCTGTTTTGTTTTCCACTGTTTTGCTTGTCTTTTTATTGCTGTTTTAGTATCTCGAGCAGATATTTCCACATTCTCGCTGCCGAGGAAATACTCAGCCGCTCTTCTGTCGTGTGGATATCATAGATATTAGGACCAAACGACACACAGTCCAGACCGGGAATCTTCGCGGTCATAATGCCGCACTCAAGTCCTGCGTGGAGTGCCTCCACCTGCGCATCCTTTCCAAACATTTCCTTATAGATTCGAACCATTTCTGCCCTTAATCTGGAGTCTGGATCATACTGCCAGCCCGGATATTCTCCATGTGTCTCTGCCGAGCCTCCAAACAGCTTTGTCAGCGTCTGCACCTGAAGGTTCACTTTATGCTTTGCCGACTCAACCGCGCTTCGTATCGCGGTGCTTGCAGTCACCTCCTGTCCGCATGTCTTTAGAATCCCCAGATTCAACGAGGTTTCGACAAGTCCGTCAAGATCAGCGCTCATCGCCATCACGCCATTTGGAAAGAGTGTCAGGAAGGACAGGATGCGCTCTGTGCTGTCCGAATCAAACACACACTGCCCTGAGTCCGCAATTTCTTCAGCACGGATAAACAATCCCTGTTCTTTCGACTGGTTCTCTTTTTGTTCTGCGCGTTCAATTTCTTTTATTTTCTCGATAAATGCATCTTTTTTTCCGTCCTCAATATACACGACGGCGCCTGCCTGCCGCGGAATGGCATTGTCCTTCTCCCCGCCGCCAATCTGCACCAGATGAAATGAAACGCTGTTTTTTGCCTGCTGTAAGGTCAGCCCTAACAGCTTGATCGCATTGGCGCGCTCTTTATTGATCTCTGTGCCGGAATGTCCGCCCAAGAGACCGCCTGCTGTCACCTCCAAATAGCTGCCATTCTGAATTGCTTCTATTTGTACAGGCTGTACAAACTGCACAGGAATATGACAGTCTGTCCGCATACCGCCGGCACAGCTCGTCAGCAGGATTCCCTCCTCCTCAGAATCTATATTCAGCATTCTTTTAGCGCGGAGCATAGATAGGTCGATGGCTGTAGCGCCCTCCATACCCGTCTCCTCATCTGTCGTGATGACTGCCTCAATGCGGGGATGATCTATATCATCTGAATCAAGCAGCGCGAGCATATACGCCACAGCAATGCCGTCATCGCCGCCGAGACTTGTTCCCTCCGCATACACGAAGTCTCCCTCCACCTTCAGGCGCAGCGGGTCTTTTGCCAGATCAATATCACAGTCACTTTTTTTGACTGCGACCATATCCATATGTCCCTGTAAAATAATGGGGGCTGTCTTTTCATATCCCGCAGATGCCTCTTTTACAATAATGATATTGTTGTGAGCATCTCTGATATGAAACAAGCCCCTCTCCTGTGCAAATCCGGCAAGATAACTGCTGATTCCATCAAGGTTTCCTGAACCATGTGGAATATTACAAAGTCTCTCAAAATAGTAAAATACCTTCTTAGGTTCTAAATTTTCCAATACACTCATACCTGTTACCTCGTTTTATAATCGTTATTTTTGCTATAGCTTTTTGATTTCAATTTACTATACCAGACAATTTTCATATGGTAAACTTGTTTCGCGTTTTCTTAACAAAGTTTTAATACCATCTTTACAAAAAAGAGCTATCTCATGAAATCTTCATGATGATAACC
This sequence comes from Lachnospiraceae bacterium, assembly GCA_009774345.1. Taxonomy (GTDB): domain Bacteria; phylum Bacillota; class Clostridia; order Lachnospirales; family Lachnospiraceae; genus COE1. The sequence continues at coordinate 4,058 of VSNR01000239.1, forward strand.
CCTTTGTAATCATACACTATTCCGTGTTCTTATGCACTCTTCTTTGCAAGCTCTGCAAGTGTCTTAAAGCCCTCTGCATCATTGACAGCCATCTCTGCGAGCATCTTTCTGTTGATCTCAATGCCTGCAACCTTTAATCCATGCATCATTTTGCTGTAAGATAAACCATTCATTCTCGCTGCTGCGTTGATACGTGCAATCCAGAGTCTTCTGAACTGGCGCTTTCTCTCTTTTCTGCCAGCATAAGATGAAGCCAGTGCTCTCATAACAGACTGTTTTGCAACTCTGTACTGTTTTGATCTTGCTCCTCTGTATCCTTTTGCGAGCTTCAATACTCTGTTATGTTTCTTCTTTGCGTTTAAACCGCCTTTAATTCTTGCCATTTTCTATATCCTCCTAACAAATATTCAATCACTGTGCCGTTTCCTACAGATACGGTAAGATCTTCTTCATGTTCTTAACATTGGTTGCATCTGTGATCGCAGCCTTTCTAAGATTTCTCTTTCTCTTTGCGGTCTTCTTTGTCAAGATATGGCTCTTATAAGCTTTCGCTCTCTTTAACTTACCCGTTCCTGTTACTTTAAAGCGCTTTGCAGCCGATCTGCTAGTTTTCATTTTTGGCATATCTGTTTCCTCCTATACTTCAATATTCTTTCTATCTTTTAACTGACCAAAGCCTGCTATCCCTGATAACTGCTTATCGTTTTTCAGCTAAAAACATTGTCATACTTCTGCCTTCCACCTTTGGTTCTTTCTCCACCACTGCGATGTCACTCAGACTCTCGCCGAAATCAACGAGAATATGTTTGCTGTTCTGCATGTGCGCCATCTCGCGCCCCCGAAACCGCAGCGTCACCTTTACCTTATCTCCCTTGGAGAGGAATTTACGGGCAGCATTTACCTTTGTGTTCAAGTCATTAGTGTCGATATTTGGAGATAAACGAATCTCTTTCACGTCAATTACTTTTTGCTTTTTCTTTGCTTCCTTCTCTTTTCTTGTCTGTTCATACTTGAACTTTCCATAATCAACAATCTTACACACAGGCGGCTTTGCCGTGGGTGCTATCTTTACCAGATCGACGCCTGCCTCCTCCGCCAATCTCATCGCTTCCCTAGAGGACATGATGCCAAGCTGCTCTCCATCCTCCCCGATCACGCGCACCTCTCTGTCTCTAATTTGTTCGTTAATCATTAAATCGCTAATAACCTTACACCTCCATAAAATAA
>VSNR01000024.1 GCA_009774345.1 Lachnospiraceae bacterium
AAACCGTTTTCAGATACCCAAGGTGGCATAGCTTCCAATGATATGCCTGTTTTTAGTATGCGAAGTATGAGTATATAATAATCCTTGAATGTGTCATCTGCATCATGCTGATTAGCCAAGTAAAGCGAGAACTCCCTGATTCCCCTGATTTGCCTGTGAAAGCATTGACTGACCTGCCTGTGAAAGAATGTTTGCGTTAGAGTATTTCACCATCTCTGTCGCCATATCTGTATCACGAATCTGGCTCTCTGCTGCTGTTGTATTCTCTACAACGTTATCCAAGTTGTTGATCGTGTGGTCTAATCTGTTCTGTACTGCACCAAGTAATGAGCGCTGTGCGGAAACCTTGGATACTGCGTCAGCGATTGAGTCAATTGCATAAGTTGCTGCTGCACCTGTCGCGTCTTTTACATTTAAGCCCTGAATGCCAAGTCCCTTGGTGTCAAGCGAGCTGATCTTCACGCTAATCTTGTTGGTCATGTCTGCGTCTGCACCTACATGGAGACTGAAATCAAGGTCGTTGCGGGACTCTACCTGCCCTTTATCAATAGCAAATTCTATCTTTTTCACGCCATTTTCTGTAACCTTTGAATATGATTTAACAGATGCCTGTGTCGATGCGTCTGCACCGATGCTGCTTGCCAGACCAATTTCTTTCTTCACCATATTGTAAGCAACCGTCGATGTAATCGCTGATTTTGTGCCAGTCACCTTATCGCCATAATAGGTCTTGCCATTGATGTTTACAGTGCTCTTTCCACTGTCATCAACCTTCTTCTTCAAGTCTGCAACTGTCAGTTCAAATTTATCTGCATTGGATACAGATGCTGCGGTGTATGTAATGCCATCAATTGTAACCTGCTGGCCAGACTGCATAGAGCCAACTACCTTCTGCTGCTGTGCTGCTGTACCGCTGATATGATACTCGCTGCCGCCAATCTTGATTGTATCGCCGAACTCTAACTGCTTCATTGTAAATGTAGCGTTTGTAGCGCCCTGTGTCAGTGTTCCCTCAAGACCTGCATCATGAGCTGCAAGATATTTTTTAGACTTTCCAGAGTCACCCTTTAACAGATACGTCTCGTTAAACTTTGTTGTCTCTGCTACACGGTCAATTTCTGTGAGAAGCTGGTCTACCTCATCCTGAATTGTCTGACGGTCAGAGTTTGAGTTTGTGCCGTTTGCAGCCTTTACTGCCAGCTCGTTCATTCTCTGTAACATATCATGAACTTCTGTCAATGCGCCTTCTGCTGTCTGTACTGCGCTGATACCATCTTCTGCGTTCAGAGAAGCCTGTGTAAGTCCTCTGATCTGTTTTCTCATTTTCTCGGAAATTGAAAGACCTGCTGCATCATCTGCTGCTCTGTTTACCTTGTAGCCTGATGATAACTTCTCTGTAGATTTATTCAGAGATCCCTGTGTGATGCTTAACATTCTGTTAGAATTCATTGCTCTAAGATTGTGCTGAACTACCATAAAATATACCTCCTTGTTTTACAGCCCCAGATATCCTTATCTGAGGTGTGCCGCAGGCAAATCCTTTTTACCTGTTTTTGTGGCACCTGTTTTTTCATATTTTTATTCAGTTGTATTTGCAGCGGTTTGATATGCTGCGATCTATCACACTTAATATTGATTTTGAATATTAAGTTGTAATCTTATATAATAATCCAAAGTCCGTCACTGGTCGGCGCGCCTTCCTATATAACCCTTGAACATCTCTGGTTATTAGCTTCGACAAAAGATTTGAATTGTTTTGGTTTACGTAATATCTTTCATCTGTAATTATCATACACCAAAACATTTTAAAATGCAAGTGCTTTTTTAAACTTTTTATGTAAACTTTTTTAGATCGCTTTCTCGTATCCGTGTGCATAAAAAAGGTGTAAGGTCTTACTCCTTTCATAAGACCTTACACCTTCCGTTTGTTTCTATATTTCACTATCTTCACGCGGTTCATGTGTTTCAACATATTCAATAATTTTTAGTATCTCATCGCTGTCTATGCCCTTTTCACGCAACTTACGAATGAGATTGACGATCTCTTTACCTGTCATACAATCACCTTGCTTTCTTTCAATCTGTACTGATTGTTACATCTTCATCATAACAGATTATGTAAAAGGTGTAAAGCAAAAGAGTAATCTTTCGATTACTCTTTTCTCCGCTACGGTTTTACCATTTCACATATTATTTTCCAAACAAGCTTGCAAGCTGCTCCATGCCTTCCAGGTTTGCAGATGCCTCCTTGTTTGCTTCCTGTATCTGGATATACACTTCTTTGCGGTATACCGGCACCTCCTTCGGTGCGCTGATACCTATTTTAACCTGCTCTCCTTTGATGTCGAGCACCGTGATCTCGATATCATTATTGATCATCAGGGCTTCGCCCTTTTTCCTTGATAGTGCCAGCATATCTTTCCCCTGCCTCCTTCTGTAGCCTTATGCCGTTTGATTATGCCTGTACTGCTTTTTGTGCCATCAATTGATCATAGATCGCGTGCTTCACACTATAGGCATCATCATCGCTGATCAGCTGTACTGCCTTGCGGTTCTCCACGCTGACAATAATCGGCGCTTTGAGATTTACGGTGGTCTTGGTGATATCCTTGGGCACTGTCACTGTGACAAACATTAAGATGTTCTCACTGTCCAGATTGTCACCCAACGGCTTTAAAAGGTCGGCTGCAAAATTGGGGCTGTACTCCGCCACGACAAGCGCAGGATTCATGACCGGCATCGCAAATGCCGACTCCTGAAGAGACTGCAACCACTTGATGCTGGACTCCACACCCTTATCTTCATTAAAAATCAGGGTAAAATCCTTCAGATCGGGAAATCCCAAAATGCCATGGTCAAAACGGATAATCTTATCATCCTCAATTGCAATCCTGCCAAATATTCTAGTATCTACTTCTACCATTGTACTCACTCCGTTCCAATCTATTAATTTGCCATTTATAACTATCTGATAAAGTCTAGCAGCGAAGTCTGCATTACATAACTGATAGAGGACAGTGCTGCATTGTAGGTCATCTCGATACTCTTTAGCTGAATGACAAGATCTGTGTAGTCCGCATCCTCATTGATGCTGACAAGCTCCTCATAATTGGTCTGCTCCATGCTGAGACGGTTCTGAACCATAGCAAGCCTTGACATCCTTGCCCCGCAGTCAGTCTCTGCAAGCTGTGCCCGACGGGCATACTCATCACAGTTGGTTATCAATGTATCACTGCGGTTGCTGATCTTGTCGCCCACGCGCGTCATGGCTTCCTCGAGCGCTTCCTTCTGTCTCTGAAGTAACAGCTCATCCTCTGTATCTTTGTACTTTCCTGATTTGATCATGCTCTCGATCTCATTCAGACTGGTCTCATAACTAGCATACTCCTCCAGCATGGAGATCATTTCCTTCATATCTCTGCCCATGTCATGCGTAAATGCCTCGTCAGCAGTCGTATTGACACGGAGTGTCTGGTTGTTTCCAACATCATATTCTATAATCTGTTTGCCATCTTTTGACGGGTCCGTCAGAAAGCTCTCATTGTATACAAGCGTCTTATCCTTTCCTGACGCTGTCTTCCCTGCACGCTCTGTATAAAAATAATGCACTGGGTCCAAGTCATTCTTCTTCCAGTTTGTCTTGTCATATGTCACGCGCAGCTCTTTGTCTGCCGGAAGCTCCATCAGACGCTTTGCGATCGCATCACCAAACAGTACTTCTCCCGTCTCGGCGATATAGGTTATTGCGTTCGGATCCTTGACGACAGTTGTATATGCACCATAGGACCCTGTCGATCCTGTCGGATAGAAATTCTTCGGATCGATCATCAGAGATGTCTTGAATTTCTCATCAAAAGAAACGGAATATGTCCCATCTGCCTCTCTTTTGACATTGCTGCCAATACTTGCCGTCTCTGTCGGCACGGTATTCTGATTGACAACTTTGATCGTGCCGTCCTCGCCATACGACACTTCAATCCCTGGCAGTCCCGCAATCGGACCTGACGTTTTTCCCTGCGGAACCCGGACCTCCACTTCTGTACTCGGTACTGTCGATACGTCTGTCAGCTTGAGCACCGCCTCACTCGGTATGGCCTTCGTATCGATGGATACATATGCCGATACAGAACCTGTTGAAATGCTGGCAGCATTGCCATTTGCCCACGATTCAGACATATAGCCGATATCTATATTGGACTCATACTGCGGCGGATTTAAAGGTTTGCCATCGGCGCCCAGCTTCTCTTTGATGTCGATGTCATCATAGGCAAGCCGCTTTCTGTAAATGTCAGCATCATAAATATCATTCTTGGTGACGCTGTCCGCTACTTGCTTGAAATTTCCCTCATTGATTGTATTGAGCGCTCCTGCGTAGACAAAATTAATCTTGTCAATGCTGCTATTAAAAAACTGCTCTGTGATTTTGTTCAGTTCTGTCTTGTCTGTCTTCAGACTCAAAGGCATATCTGTACGATATCCTGTAAAGACGCTTCTGCCGGCGCTGTCTGCATTACCTGTGGAATAGATCTCCTCAATTGCCATTTTCAGATTTTTGATAATCGCGTCTCTGTCCTTCACCTCTTTGTAAGTACTCTTCATGTTGACAGCATCTTTCTTGACATCCCCCAATACCTCCATCACTGTCGCGAGGGCTGAGCGGGTCAGATCCAGCCAGCTGTCTGCATCTGACGCATTTTTTTCATAAAACTGATCAATCTTATCCACCGTAGAATTAAGCTTCAAGGAGCGGATCGCAATAACCGGGTCATCCGAGGGTCTTGTGATTTTCTTGCCTGTTGACATCTGATTGACCAGATTTTCCTGCCGGTATTTGTTTGTATTCAGATTCCTAAGAGATGTGCTCTGCATCATCTTTGTCGTAATTCTCATTGCCATAGTTTAAACCTCCTATACTCCGGTCTGTGTGATCAGTCTGTCGTAGCAGGAATTTAATACAGAAATCATCTTGCTCGCCAGATTGTAGGCATTCTGGAACTTAATCATGTTCGCTGCCTCCTCGTCGGAGTCCACACCGCTGACTGAAAAGCGGCTGTTTGCGATTGACTCCTCGATGTCTGCGTAAATCTCCTGGAAGCTGTTGGCACTGTTGGCATTCAGACCAGAGTCACCCATCAGACAGATCAGAAAGCTCTGAGCGCTGCATCCTCTAAACACCATACGATCCTTATTGGTTGACAAGTCTTTGAGATTGTCCAGGATATCATATTTTGCTACGCCATCCTCCACAATTGTGTGTGTTGCCATCGTAGTCGCATCGTTCTGAATCGACTTTTCTACATTAAAATTACCTGCTGTCAGCATATAGTAGCCTGTATTTTGGGAGCTGTCAAAGCGCTTATCATTGACAGAAGCACCCTTGAGTGAGAACTGTCCGCTCGTCACTCTATCGTCACCAGTGAAGAAAATATCGCCCTCATGGGTGTTCCCATTCAGATCTGTAGCATTTTCCACACCATAGATCTCATTGAAATGATATGCATAATCGCGCACCCACTCATTCATCTGTTCGAGATAGTACGGAATGCCTTGATAGTCAACCTGCTCGCCAATTTTTGCGCTTTTTCCCTCATAGGATGCCGGCACCATCGTGGGATTCTTGGATTTATCCTCAGACATCTTGAACGTATAATACGCCTCGCCCGTCAACTCGTTCACTTCCATAGTGAAGCTGTCATAATAATACTGTTTGCCGCTCAGCGTGATCTGACCGTTTGTCAATGGCAGGGTGCTCTTTGAAATCTCTGTCAGATAATCTGCTGTCGTCTTAATGGTAACGGTCTTGTTCAGACCATCTACAGAATCAATCTTGCCGTGAAATGCTTCGGCATTATTGCCGTCACGCATTTCATACAAACCTTTGAGCTCTCCCCGCACATTCTTGGCGCTGAGACCAAGGTCCATTCCTGTATCTTTCCAACACACATCATACAGTCCATCGACATCGTTTTGATTTGCCTTCTGCCATTCTTTTCTCGGCACACAATCAAGCTGTCTGTACTCATAGCCGCTCACAAGCGTCTGCCCGCCGGCAATCATCACGGTATATTCATTGATATTTGCATCGCTGCCATCCTCCGCTTTGATCGGGCGCTCCTCACAGGTGACATCCACGACCGCTGAGAGTTCGTCAACCAGCAGGTCCCGCTTATCACGCAGATCATTTGCCACGGTGTTTCCATTGGCTTCCACCATGTTAATCTGCTTATTTAAGAGTGCGATCTGCTGCGCAATCCCGTTGACCTCATCGACTTTGATATTGATCTCGTCATTGACATCCTTCTGCATCTTCTGAAAATTATTATATAATATATTGAAGTACTCGCAGAGGTTTCCTGCTTTCCCGATAAACTGTAATGCATAGTCTGCTTCGTCTGCATGATTCGAAAGAGAGTCGAGCGCCGTGTGGTACTCGCTAAAGATTGTACTGAATCCTTTTACCTCATTTGTCCCTCTTTCGTCCCTCAGATAATTCTCTATAATTGCACAGTAATAGGACTTTTTGTCATACTCGCCGAGCTTGGAATTATTGTTCCAGTATTTTTCATCATAATAGATATCTCTGACCCGCTCTGCGCCGAGTGTATCTACACCGGCTCCGATACAGCCGTAGCTTGCGAAGGCACGCATCGCATCGGATGCTGTCTGATTGATGATCTGTCTGGAATAACCTACTGTCTCAACGTTTGCGATATTATTTGCCGTCGTGTTCAGGGCGGCATTCGAAGCAACCAGACCTGAATACGATATATTTAACCCCATAAATGTTGATGCCATTTATATTTCCTCCATCTATTTCTATGTATTATGCGCCCATGCCCAACAGCGTATCAAGCATAGAACTAATTACATTAATATATCGGCTGGCTGCGTTGTATGCATTCTGATACATGATCATATGCTCAAGCTCCTCATCTGAGGATACACCGATCACTGTCTGGCGCTCATTATCCGCCTGTTCGATGGCTAGCTGTTCAAACTCATACAACCCTTGGAACACATAGCCCGATGTAGACGCCTGTCTGATCAGGTCAATATAGCAGTTCTCAAAGCTGCTGATATCTGTTGCCTTTGGATTCAGATAAATGCCTTCCTCCTGGAATGCTTTCACAAGCTTCTCGCCAATATTAAAGTCTACAGAGCTCTCCTCCTTGGTAAACCCAAGCATAGCGGGCGTCTGCACAAGCTTCTGGTTGATCTTAGCATTCTCTGCATTATAGAGTGAGTATGGTGCGTTTGCATCCTCCTCAATGTATCTCCAGTATACGTTAGGGATTCTCTCCTCATCATCATTGTAGATCTCGTAGAGCTTGACACCCTGCGCCTTGAGCTTCGTCACCTCATCACTGCTCAGAACAACTTTTTCATAAGAGGATGAATTGGTCTTCTGGAACATCTGCAGCGGTGATCCGTCCTCGTTGCACAGATATTTCGTTCTGGGATCACAGTTCTCTGCGAGCACTTCATTGACTTTCGTGACGATTGCATGAACGATATTGTCAAACTCCGCTTGAACATTCATGATAATAGACTTTGAGATATTGTCCTCGTAATACTTCAAGCCTGCCTTTTCATCATAATCTCCCGCCTTAATACCAAGCTTATCTAACTTGATATCTGTGCCCAGCTTCACATCGAGATCCGTGTAATTCGCCACATGATCTCCTCTTGCGAGAAGAAGTGCCCGAAGCGAGCCGACATCTGTATTCGCAGCGGTAGAAATATCATCTTTGAGGTTAAAGACTGCTGCATTCTCATAATCCGGTACTCGGTTTCCATTCGCATCTGTCTTAAACCGAAGCAGCTGATTCCAGTACGGTGTCACAAAACCGGTATCCTTGTCGGTGTGAAGCTGCATCTCATACACATGACCTTCCGTGACAAAATCCGCGCCATTAAAGCGGATTGTCACGGCATGATTTTTCTCCTCTGTGTAATCGATATTGCCATAACCTGAGAGCATATCGAGCAGCTGATCACGCTCATCGCGCAAATCATTTGCATTTTCCAGACCACCGCTCTCGATTTTCATGATTGCTTTATTCAATTCATAAATTCTATTTCCAATGGAATTAATATCTTCGACAGCATCCTTTACCTGCCTGTTAAGATTGTTCTGATATTCCTGAAAGGATTTGTAGACAGCCGCTGCATTCTCCATGAAGCTTGCCGCCTTTGACACAAACATCGACATATTGACGGTATCACTTGGGTCCTTTGACAATTCCTGCATCGAAGTCCACAATCCTGAGACAGAGTTCTTGAAGGCAGCGCCGTCAAGCTCTCCCAGAATATCTTCAACTTCCAGGATGCCTGAGTATGAAACCTCATAATAAGACATCCTGCCGTTTTCCAGACGGTAAGCCTGGTCCAGAAACAAATCTCTGACATGTCTGCACTCAGAGTATTTTGCACCAGTTCCCAACTGGAACCGGTCGCCCCTGACCGAGCTTCCCCCATATGTGTATATCGTATCGGAATTTGCCACCTGCTGGCGGACATATCCGGGTGTATTCAGATTTGATAAATTGTGTGCTACTGTATGCAGCGCGTTCTGCGATGTACGGATTCCGCTATCGCCTAAATATAATGATCCAAACAAAGACATGGTATCTCACCTCGTGTTTCGTCGTTATTGTTTCGCGTCGAAACCACCATGAAAGATACCAAGCGATTGTCCGTTTGTATATGCATTCTTAGAATAATTGGCTGTTTGCGGCGCAGACTTCATTGCTCGTATCATGTTGAGATTAAAATCCACCATATCAAGCCGTTCTGCAAGAAGCAGCTGGTTTTTACCATTTGACTCCCTCAGCTTGTCTATAGTCGCTCTCAAGCGTTTCTGCACGTCCTTTAGCTTCTGCTGCTGGTCGGGCATTGATTCGAGCATTTGAATCAGGTCTATGAGTTTCAATGTTTCAACATCCCTGTTAACTACGTTGGCAATATCAGCCAGAAATTTATCTCTTTGCTTCTCCATTCCCTGGATTTTGCCTACGATCTCCTGTTCTTCCTCCATGATTTTTCCCAGGTTTTCGATGTCTCCCGCCACAATTGCGGAAGTCTTGCTCTCAGAGAGCGCCGCGACTTTCTCATACGCTGCATTCTCACTGTCGAGCACGTCGATCAAGTTTTCCAATAAGCTTGCCACCTATTCACCTCACTGTCATATCATGGCATTTTCTAAAATAGGCCATTGTACTTCTCTAAAAGCTTTCCTGCAAAATCCTCCATGTCTACCTCATAAGTGTCATTGTCTATGCGCTCCTTGATGGAGTTCACAAGATTCTGGCGCACATCAGGCGTTGCTGAGAGTGCCTTTTTTGCTGCGGAAGCATCCTGAGCTGTTGTTGAGAGCAGAAGCTGATCTTTGAAGCTTGCTCCTGTTTTATTCTTTTCCTCAACCTTTGATAACTTTTTTGTTCCGTAGATCTGTTGGATCTGATTATAAGCATCTATACGCATACCGGACTCCTCCTTCCTAATCTAGTCGAAAAAATTATGTTGTTGGTTCTTTTATACATAATTTATCGGATTATTTTTGATTTACTTTATACTTATTTGAAATTTAATTCTGTAAACCGTTTGATATCCTGTTACTCAGCGATGCGGTGCGCCGCCATAATGCCCCTGATCGCACGGAAAACATACGGTTTTAACTCTTCGATACTGACTGGCTCACTGTACAGTATCGCACTGTAGCATGTCGCTCCCACAAGCTCGATCATCATAAAGACCATCACCTCGGGATCTTTGAATTTCCCCTCATCCTGAAACATGCTGTGGTAGACATCATAAAAATTTACCTCACTGTACTCACCCGCCCCGATGAGCACATTCTTGAATACCCCCCAGCTAAGATTCTTAGAAATAAAGCTCAGAAGGGTCTTATCCTCGACAAGCTGGTTGATAATATTGTCAATCAGAAAGATGACGCGCTCCTCTAAATCTGTGATGTCCGTCTCCTTGAGGGCGAGATCTGCCCGGCGGAAAACCTCCCCTGACTTGTGAGCGATCAGCTTGTTTCTGATATCATATTTATCTTGAAAATACAGATAAAAGGTTCCCTTCGCAACGCCAGCATTGTCCACAATATCTGAGATAGAAGTCTTATGAATGCCTTTGCTTGTGAACAGATTAAATGCCGTCTCCAGAAGGGACTCTCTTTTGATCTGCTTATTTTTGTCTATTTTGCCCATTGTGCATTATCACCTGATAACCTGCGACCAGTCACTGATGCCGATATAGGCTTTTGCCCATGCATCATAGACTGCCTCATTCGCTGTGCCAAGGCTGTCATATACAAGCTGTGACTGTCCTGACAGGCGCGTGTCCACCTGCGGCTCGCTAAAGCTTAGCAGATAGATAATCTCCTCCACGAACGGATTGGATTTCGCCGCCACATAGGATGCATAGAGTGCTGCTGCCTGTACCTCTGTTCCTTGCGCATTGGTCAATCCAATCTCACTCAGAATCACATGCCGCACTGCCCCTGACGGACTGAGCATTTCCGGGCTTTGCAGAGCATTCGTGAGCAGTGTAAGATTCTGGAATGTCATCATCTTACCAGATGATACCTGAGCTGCCATGTAACTGCCGCTTGGACATCCTGACATATCCCAGAACTTCGCATAAGTCAGCGGTACAGGATAAGGATGCTGCGACACACCCCAGTCGATATTTCCCTCGCTGGCAATCAGCGCATTGAACTTCGCAAGGAAGTCTTTCCCATCAGTAAACTCATAATACTCAGCATGTCCCACCGGACGATTTCGATCCCAGTTCTGATCAATGCAGATGAATACGTGCGCGTTTGCATTTTGACTTTTCACTGCGTTGTAGGCTACGCGGAAAGCCTGTGCATACTCTCTGATATAGCTGTCCCAGTCTGTCCAGATCATATAGTTCCATGTGCGGACATTGACCTCATTCCCGATGATAAAGTTCTCAATGGTCGAGTTTGCAGCAACCTTTGACAACTCAGACGCAATCGCATTGATGCCAGCCGGCTCTGATGCATTGAGCATATAGTGGCGCGGTGTTACCGGGCGCGGGTCTGTCGGCATGAGCGCTGCGCGGGAATACGGGTTGGTAATCGCCTGATTGCTGCCAGTATTCATCACCTGCGCTGTGGTATATCTGCCTGCCATCACACCAGCGGTATTTTCTGTCAGATATAGATTGCAAAATTCTTTTCCCTGCTCCGACTTTAGAGCCCTCACCTGTCTTGCCTTTGTATGTGCGGCAAGAAGCTCTGGATTGGCAATGTACTGTGGATTGGCAATCAGAACATTCTGTCCGCCGGACTTGACTGCTAATCCCAGCTTTGTATAAAGCCGTGTCTCTGTGTAGGGCACTGTAAATGCAGGGGTCAGCGACGCCGGAGCTGATGCCGCTGGCACTGCTGTGGGTGCAACCGCATACTCAAATGGCTGCATCTCATACAGATAGACGATGCCGTCGTCACTCACGGGAATCTCAGGAAGTGTAGCGGTGTAGGATATCGTCTTCTTATCTAAAAGGATACTTTGTGCCGCTACAGCAAATGCCTGATTCAACGCTTTTGCGGCATTTGTCTGAATACCTGCCATCAAGACAAGCAAGACAAACAGGACACCGTAAACACGTTTGTTTGGTTTTACCTTTTTCATCTTTTCCCTCCATAATTTGATTTTTAGATATCCTTTAGTATATCAGCTTTCAGAATCAACTGCAACGGGTTTTACATAATTCGTTTACATTTACAATATTTTTTATTTTTCTATTTCTCTGGCAGGTGATTCTGTGGTACAATATTATATATTGACAAAATTTACTACAAAGGATGTGGTTATACCATGAAAAAACGTATTACTTCTATATTATATATGATTTGTGCCGCCTCGACACTGCTGTTTACAGGATGCGGCAAATCAGACACGCACGGTCTGTCTGCAAAAAATCCGACAAGCATCAAAATCTGGCATTATTATAACGGTGCTCTTGCTACCGCATTTGACGGGCTGGTCTCTGAGTTCAACAACACTGTCGGGAGGGAGCAAGGCATTGTCGTCAACGCAGAGAGTATGAGTACCGTCACAGATCTGGAAAATGCCCTTTGGGACTCTGCCAATGAAAAGGTTGGCGCACCTGACATGCCCAATATTTTTCAGTGCTATCAGGACACTGCGTATGCACTGGACAAGGAGATTTCTCTGGTCAGCTTTGACGATTATGTCACCGAAGATGAGAAAAATTCATATGTAAAACGCTTTATAGATGCAGGCTGTATCGGGGAAAACCGCGAATGGAAACTCTTTCCGACTGCAAAATCAACGGAGGTGCTCATCCTCAACAAGACGGATTGGGACAAATTCGCAGCGGATACCGGCGCAGACACAAAGGATCTATCCACCTGGGAAGGTCTTGTGAACACTGCCGAAAACTATTATGAGTGGTCTGGCGGAAAGGCATTTTTCGGCAGAGATGCCTTTGCAAACTATCCGATCATCGCAAGCTCTCAATTAGGACATGATATTTTCCAGGTGACAAACGGCGAGACAGTCATGGACTTTGACCATGATTCGATGCGTAAAATATGGGATCATTTTTATGTCCCCTACGTCAAAGGGTATTTCCGTCATGTAGGGCAGTATCGCAGCGACGATGTGAAGTTGGGAGAGATCATCGCACTGGTGTGCTCCTCATCGAGCGCAGTTTATTTCCCTGCGGAAGTCACGCCAGCAAACAGTACATCCTATCCGATTGAGCACCTTGTGCTGCCACTTCCTAATTTTGACCAGACCCCCTCCTATGCCGTTCAGCAGGGTGCAGGCATGGCTGTCACAAAATCGACTGAAGCGGAAGAATACGCCAGCGTCACATTCCTCAAATGGTTTACGCAGTGTGAACAGAATTTGAAATTCTCTGTTAACAGCGGCTATATGCCTGTCAGCGTGGAGGCTGTCACTCCTGAGAACGTAGAGCAGTACCTCGCCGAGAATCCTACAAACGCAATTGTCAGCGACACTCTTCGCATCTCAATCGAAGAAAACAGCGAGTATGTCATGTATACTCCCCCGGCATTTACAGGCGGTACGCAGGCAAGAAGCGTGCTCGATACCACAATGCCGGCGCTCGCCCTCAAGGACCGCGCAGCAGTGGACGGTGGCACTGCGATTGATAAATTTCTGACGGACGAACATTTCGAGGAATGGTATAACAGCACACTGAAACAGCTTGAGGCGTGTTGTAAATAAGGAGATTCTTTGTCATGAAAAAAATATCCCGCCCAAAAAGTTTAAAATACTATATTTTGCTGCCGCTCATCCTGATTATTTTGTTTCAGGCGTCAGTCTTTGCCAGTATTATTGTATTTAGCAACACCTCCGGGAATTTAGACCAGAAACTTTTCCGCGTGCTGGACAACACGGTGGCAGCTAGAGAAGCTTCCCTTGAACAGCAGTTCTCATCCTTTGTCAATATGGACACCTTTTATCAGGCTGTGACAATGCTCACCATCGAGAAATCGGGCGCGCTTGGACTCAGCATCAGGGACTACACTGCGGATGCCGGCAACCGCCAGACGCTTCTTGGCAATTTGACGCCGGCGGTGCTCCGCGCGCTGCGCCTTGGCGGCGCCACTTCCTGTTTTGTCATCCTAGATGGAGAGGAGGGCAGCACCCAGAAGGATGCCCTGTATCTGCGGGACTTCAATCCCTCAGACTCCCCGGAGAACAACTCGGACGTTCTAATCGAAGCGGGACCTTCCCAGATCTTGTATGACTATGCCCTGACCACCAGCGCCCAGTGGACTTCCACGCTCGACGTGGACAAGGATTGCAGCTTTTATCAGACTGCTTTTGACGGGGGCAATACATACACTGAACTCTCCGCGCTTGACCTTGGATATTTCAGCATGCCCGTCCGAATCCATCCCAATGATATGCTGTGCATCACTTACAGCATCCCGCTCTTAGACGGCGACCATCACTCCTATGGCGTGATCGGCTTCGACATGACGCTGGATTACCTCAAAAAGCTTCTCCCAAGCCATGATATCACGCTGGATGAATACGGAAGCTATTTTCTGGCTACGACGGAAGATTTTGAGACTGCACAGAGTGTTTTGGTGGTAAACGATACTTATTACTCCATGCTGGAACACGGCACAGACATCACGATGAATCCCCGCAGCCGGGAGTACAATATCTATGATCTTGGCATCAGCGGGCTGGACTCCGCCATCAATGCCTGCATCCATCCGCTGCGCTTCTACTCTGCCAAGTCTCCCTACCGCACACAGCAGTGGATTCTCTGCGGGTTGATACAAACTAACGTTTTATTTGCCTCCTCCCGCCAGCTGAATGTGACTGTCGTGGGTGCAATCGGTCTGTCCCTGCTGCTCTCCATCACTGGAACGTTGTTGATCACACATATTTTTATGAAGCCCATCAACACGCTCAATGATGGAATCCGTAAGCTGCTGCCAGGGTATAGCACGCTGCCCAGAACGCGCATTGCGGAATTTGACAATCTGTCTGCCGCGATCGAGGAACAGAATATCTCGATCTACAGCCTTGGAAACAAGATGGCGGAGATCATCGAACTCACTGGCGTTTCTCTGGGCGTGTGCGAATTTGATCCCAAGAATGACATGGTGTACTGCACACACAAATTTTTTGAAATCCTGGATTTGCCAGACGATGGCTGGGATCACAACCATATTTCCAAAACGTTGTTTACCAGCCGTATCACACAGTACAATGACTGCTTTGTCCAGAGTCATGAAAATCCTGAAGAATACCGTTACCAGCGCCCGGGCTGCGCGGATAAATGGCTTGATATCAAGCAAAACCGCAAAGAGGACAACATCCTGATCACCATTTCTGACATCACTGAGCGCAGAGCGGAACAGGAGAAAATCATCCACGACCGCGACTATGATATCCTGACGGGGCTGTACAACCGGCGTGCCTTCTCGCGGGAGATGAAATATCTGATTGACGAGGGGCATTGCAGCAACGGCGTTTTGTCCATATGGGACCTTGATAACCTCAAGTACACAAACGATACCTATGGCCACGAAATCGGGGACAAATATATCTGTACACTGTCTGATCTCCTGAAAAAAGAACTGCCTCAAAACAGTGTCAGCGCCCGTCTCGCCGGCGATGAGTTCACCGTATTTCTGTATGATGAACCCAGACAAAATCTGGTGGGCATCTTAAAAAGCATCCATCGAATGCTCATGAAGGAACGATTGAGCCTGCCTGACGGCCACGAGCTGAATATGAGCGCCTCTGCGGGGATGGCTTTCTACAATGAAGATGCTTCCAATTATGCTGAGCTTCTAAAATACGCTGATTTTGCCATGTATCAGATCAAGAAATCCTCCAAGGGAAGCATTAAGGCCTACAACAAGGATTCTTATGTGCGGGATTACATCTTGGTGCAAGGTGTGGGCGAGCTCGACCGCATTATTATCGACGAGGCGGTCCGCTATGCTTACCAGCCGATCATCTCGGTCCAAACGGGAGAAATTTTTGCATACGAAGCGCTGATCCGCCCTGTATCAGACCTGCTTGGGAATCCTGACAACCTGTTGAGAGTTGCCGAAGCCCAGTTTAAATTGGACAAGATTGAGCGGCTTACATGGTTCCATGCGCTGAAGGGCTTTTTTGACCAGATCCGCGATGATGACAACGCGCATATTTTCATCAATTCTATTCCAAACCAGCTGCTCTCCGAGGAGAACTGGCAGATGCTTGAGGATCTGTACGGCGACAGACTCAGCCGTATTGTGATGGAAATTACAGAAAATGCCAGAAGTGAGATTGAGATCGACGCCAAAAAAAGGGCATTCTGCCGGAAATGGAATATTCCGATTGCCCTTGACGACTTTGGTTCTGGCTACAGCAACAGTGACATGCTGGTCACACGGCTGTTCCACTATGTGAAGCTTGATATGGGTCTGATCAAAAATATCGACCAGACCCCCTCCACGCAGGCATTGGTCCGCAGCACGATTGACTACTGTCATCAAAACCAGCTCAGGGTCATCGCTGAGGGCATTGAAACCCAGTCAGAGTACGATACCGTCAAAGACCTTGGCGTGGATTTTGTGCAAGGCTTCTTCCTCGCAAAACCTGCCTTTGATCTATATTAAGTTGGCAGCGCCGATCATTCCGGCGTCGCTGCCAAGCACTGCGCACCGCACCGGCGGCACAAACGCCCTGTCCCCGCCAAAGCACAGAAAACTCAGATGTTCTTCGACTGCCTTGGTCAAATAGGTTCCCTGATTGCAGATGCCGCCTGAGAGCAGCACGACATCCGGGCGGAAGATATTGACATAATTTGCAATCGCTTCCGCCAGATAGGTGCAGTAGTTTTCCACGACCTCCTTCGCAGTCTTATCTCCTTGCAGTGCCGCATCAAATGGAATCCTGCCGTTCATATTTTCAAGCCGCTGGCCGCACAATTCGTTGAGCAGCGACTTCTTGTCTGCGGCCGCCGCCCGCTTCGCATCCCGAATCAGCGCAGTGGCAGACACATACGCTTCCACGCATCCGCGCCTGCCGCATGTACAGGGCTCTCCGCCCACCACCATACTGATATGTCCCAGTTCTGCGCCGCCTGCGTTGCTGCCCTCAAAAACTTTGCCATTGAGGATAATGCCGCCGCCAACCCCGGTCCCGAGCGTGAGCAGAACTGCGTTTGCAATGTCTTTTGCCGCCCCTGCCTTCACTTCTCCGAGCGCGGCACAATTCGCATCGTTAGAGATGCGGATCTCACATGAAAAGTACTTCTTTAACTCCTGCACGAGCGCTACATTCTCCCAGCTAATATTGTTGGAATACCGCACGATACCCGCATCCGCATCCACAAGTCCCGGACTGCCGACACCGATCCCCGTAAGCCCGCTCTCATCAATTTGCAGTCTCTCAAGCAGCTGCCTGACGATTCCTGCCATATCCGCAATGACTTCCTCCGCTGGCCGCTCAGCCCTCGTCGGCACAGATGCCTGCGCTAAAATCTGCTGTTTTGCGTCAATAATCCCAGCTTTAATCGCTGTTCCGCCCAAATCAATACCTGCTCTGTACATTCTTTTACTTTCCTCCCTGATTCCGGCTTATTTTCAAGCCCCTACTGAAAGGTATAACAGTTTTTGATCGAATTTGCAAGTATTGATTGTAACCGTTCCGCTAAAATTGTATTGGCTCAACCTCCTCGCTGAGTGGATGCATCTCGTACTCTGGAAAGCGGTCGAGCAAATCTTCGAGAATCGTTCCGGTGTCATACACGACATCATGTGCGAGCAAGATCACTTTTTTGCGTCCCTTTGTCGTCTGCACACCATTTTCTAACAGCGCTTGCGGGTCTACACTCACCGCGGCGTCCTCAAGGCTCGCATTCCAGTCATAATAAATATATCCCCTCGCTGTCATTTCCTTGATAATCTCCGCATAAACCTGCTGGTTGTAGTTGTTGATGCTGCCGCCGGGAAAGCGGAACATCTGCGCCTCCACGCCGCATGTCTCATAGACCACCCGGCGCGCATGTTCAAAATCCTCCACATACGTCTCTGCGCTCTGGTACAATGCCTTGTAGTCATGATTGTAACAGTGAATCCCGATGGTATGTCCTTCCCGCACGATTCTGCGCACAATCTCCGGGTGTCTCTCCACATTCTCCCCAACGAGGAAAAAGGTCGCCTTAATATTTCGTTTTTTTAGGATATCAAGCACTCTCTCAGTATTTTCCTCAGACGGTCCGTCATCAAAGGTCAGATACATCGTTTTGGGATGAAAATAGTACTCGATTCCCTGTACAATCCCTGACGCAATCTGCTCCTGATAGTCCGCTGATGCGAGCTTGGTACGCTCTTCCCGGTTTGACAGGAAGCCGGTCTCTATCAGACATGCCGGCATCTGTGTACTGCCTGTCACATGAAAATCAGCGTCCCCGCGCACCATGCGCTCGACTGCCTTGGTGCTCCTTGCGGTCTGCTGTGAGACCAAGAGCGCCAGCCGCCTGCTGTCGCGCTGTGCGTCTGTGCCGTCATACCATACCTCCATGCCGTTGACACTCCGCTGGTCTGACGAATTTTGGTGGATGCTGACATAGATATCCGCCTGTATTTCATTGGCTTTCCTGACCCGGTCCTCCTTTGCGACATAACGGTCCACACTGCGCGACATCACCACCTGATAGCCCAGTTCTTTGAGTTTGTCCCGCACAAGTCTTGCGATCGTCAGATTGATATCCTTCTCAATCACGCCATCCTCCACGCAGCCGCCGTCGTTCCCGCCATGTCCCGCATCAATAAAAATAACCGGTGTGCTCTTCTGTTCTTCTATGGGTTCTTCTTCCTCCGGTTCCGGTTCTTCTATCTGTATTGCGCCAAAATCAATTTCCTGTATCTCCTTAATGTCTTTCTCCGGTGTCGCCCACACCTCTATCGGCAGAATCCTGTCTGACAACACCAGCGCCAGCGCTGCCACGCACACCACCAAGAATGCGGCAAGCACCAGCCTGCGCATTCTGCGTCTGCGCCGTTTGTTCTGCTCGCAATAGTCTGTATACCTTCTGCTGAATGACTGCCCCTCGTACATCCCAAGATGCTCCTTCCTCTTTTGAAAACAGTATGATTTACAAATACCATTTTAAGAAAAGGGTGCATCAAAATATCATCATTTTTGCATCAAAGTTGCATCATTTTATTAAGAAATTTTTAAAAACAGTTCATTAATCCCCTCATAGTACCCCACTGTGACAATCGTTCTGCCCTCTCCCATGCCTGAAAATACATATTTTTTGAAATAGGGGGTTGCTTCTAACAGCGGATTATCGGACTCGTATGCGGTCGGCGCACTCAGCCCCATGTAAGTCCGCCATGTCTCCACGACTGCATCGGTATCAATCTCGCCCCACACAAGGGATGTCCGCGCATAGAACTCATAAATCTTGCCGTCGTCCGCATCAATGCAGGCATCAATCAGCCGGTTCGCCTTGTCGGCGTTTCGCTGGCTGTTTGAGAGCTCCATCTTCCAGACTGCCACATTGTTGCGCGGCTCAAGCACGTCAATGGCAGAGTAGAGTGTCGCATCATAGGAGGCTACATTCACCTCCCGCACTTCATCCGGCAAAATCCCCAGCGCCTTGAGCATCTCAAGTCCTTCATTGCAGGTTGTATAAATCTGCTCATCCGTGATTTCCTTTCCTGACGGGCCGTTATATTTTCGCACAAAGGCATACGAGCCTTCCAAATCTTCATACGCAAGGTCTGTATTTGCCGGATCGTTCTCTGAAACCATCTGCGTGCCAAGACACCGCGACAAAATATATAATTTTTCATTGGCATTCATTTGATAGCGGTACCCTTCTCCTGCCTGCTCCACCGCCTCAATATGCGGCTGGTTCAGGATCCCCCTGTCCTTGTATTTTGCAAGCGTTTCCGGTCCCCATATGGAGACTGCGATCACACATGCCACTGTTGAGAAAACGGCCAGACACCGCAATGTATCATTCATAGACTATCCCCCAGCACAAATCCAATACAGGAGCCTTTGCCCTGTTCACTCTGTATCGTCAGTTCGCTGTGATGAATCTTTAAGATTTCCTCACAGAGCGCAAGTCCCAGTCCAGCACCGTTCTTGCTCCGAGCACGGGATTTGTCCACCATATAAAAAGCCTTGGTAATCTTGCGCTGCTCCTCCACCGGAATGCCGATGCCTTCATCCTCGACCTCGAACCGGTAGCCGCTCTCAATTTTTTTCCCGCGCACACGGACACGGCTGCCCGGCTCTGACGCCTTGCACGCATTGTCAATGAGATTGACGAGCACGGTCTTGATCAGATTGACTTCCGCCCAGACAGTACCCTCCTCCCATATAAATTCAAACTTCATGCCGCGGTTCTCCTCTGTGAACATCTCCTGAAGATACGAAAAAAACGTTGCTGCCGATACACCGCTTCGCACCACTTCTGCTTTCTTTGCCACGATGATGTCCAGCAGCCGAAAGGACATGGCTTCCAGACGCTTGCCCTCTGTGTAGATATAATTTGCAGACAGGATGCTCTTCTCCTCGTCAAGTTTATGAGAGCGCAGCATATCCGCATAGCCGATAATTGCAGTGAGCGGTGTCTTGAGTTCATGGGCAAAAGCGCCCATAAACTCTTCCTTCACCTCATTTTCTTCTTCCAGTTTCCCGATCGTTTCCTCGAGTGCGTTTGCCATCTCATTAAAATCACAGGTCAGTTGTCCCAGCTCATCACGGCTCACCTGCTTCGCCCGGTATGTGTACTCTCCATCCGACATGCGTCTCGTCGCTCTGGTGAGCAGGCGGATTGGCTTGGTCAGATGCGCGGAGATAAAATGCATAATGACGGTCCCGCTCAAAAGCATCACCAGCGTCACCCTGCGGTACAGGGAGAAGCCCATCGCGCGCTCTGTAAACACGTCAGAAACATCCTTCATGGTTTCCAGATAAAGGATTCTGCCAAGCGAATTGACTGCCGCGCAGGTATGTACATAATAACCGTTTTCCGTCTCAATGACACGGTAGGTTTTCGTGTCGGGCTGAATCTGCTGCAAGAGCTGCTCATCTGCATCAAAGCCGTCGCTGGTATGCATCACTTCCCGCTGTTCGTCTGCTATCCGAATCAGTCGGCTGGCGCCGCGCCCGCCCCGCTCGAGCTTCGTCGCGATCTCCTCCACGGTACTGTCGGGCAGCACACTGTATCTTGCCGGCACATTGAGCACTGCTGTCTCAAAGGCAAAGCTCAGGATGCTGTTCTCGTCGGACGCCTGTCCCACCTCCCGCGCAAGGGAGGTCTCAAACACATAATTGACAAAAAAATATCCGCTCAACCCCAGCGCCAGCGCCATGACGACGATGGTGGACAACAGCATTTTTAGTGAAATCTTCATGATAATACCTCTTAATCCGATATTTCCAGACGGTATCCAACCTTGTACACTGCCACCAGACTATGTTCCCAGCCCAGTTTTTTCCGAAGCCGCTGAACATGCAAATCCAGTGTGCGGCTGTCTGCAAAGTACTCACCCTCCCAGACTTTTTCATACAAGGTTTCTCGAAATAACGCCACGTTTTTATTGCGCATAAAGAGCACCAGCAGCCCAAACTCCTTATTGGTAAGCTCGATGGGGCGTGCTCCCTTCATCACGCGGTGCGCCTCCACATCCACGGTGACATCCCCTGCTGTGAGCCGCTGTTCTGTCTTATTGTACCGCCGAAGGACTGCCTCGACGCGCGCGACCAGCTCCACCACGTCAAACGGTTTCACGATATAGTCATCGGCGCCGAGCTTCAAGCCCTTGACCCTGTTTTTGACTTCGTATTTCGCGGTGATGAATATGACCGGAATCCCCAGCGGGCGTATGTATTCCATGACGTCATAGCCGTCGGCGCCGGGAAGCATAATGTCCAGCAGCACCAAATCAAACGAGTCCTTCTCTATCAAATCAATCGCCCTTAACCCGTCCTGAACTGCTGTGCAGTGATATCCTGCCGAGGACAGATTCAGGTCGATCAGGTCACAGATTGGTTTCTCATCATCTACAATCAATATTTTAATCATTGTCTGTTTTCCACCCCCAGTAAGCTCTGGCTTTCTCCACAAGTGTCTGCATTGTATCCTCATCGCTGCAAGGATACTGGCTCTTAATCTCCGTATCTGGCGAAAAACCGCCAGTCCGCTGATAATAGATGCTGTAATCGCTCGCAACAGCAAGTTTGTGTTCTTCATCTTCGTAGCTGTACTTTGCCAGCACGATGATATCCTTGAGCCCGTCCCCGTCAATATCGCGGCAGTTAATCCCCTTGAGTGCGTACAGGTTATCATACTCTCCCATCGGCATCAGTACTGACACAATATAATCCTGCTCATTGACAAGATAGATTAGAAACACCTCATAATCCGCGATGCGGTAGGTTCCGGGCACTACTTGGAGTTTGCCCAGCTTGCCAAATGTTCTGGTGTAGGACTGCTCGGCAATGACCTGAAACCCATGCTTGCGCAGCTCCGTCAGCGTCAGTGCCGTATACAGAAACTCCGTTGAGTCCCCGTCACGGACAAACGCAGTGATCGACTTGGCGTTTTTGTTCATGCCAAAGCGGTTGAGCTTGTCTGAGATCCTGTAATCCCTGTAAAAGCCAAGCTGGTCCGCGCTCTGAAAAAGCACATCCCCCACTTTGTACTTCCTGCCGTCTGTATCCTCGCAGACTGTAATGAGGATAATGTCTGTGCGCGCATCGCCGTTGAGATCCTGAAACGCCACAGAAGCAATCTCCTGCTTAGGCTGCTCCATCTGCCCGCGGATGCGGCTGTTCATCTCAAGCTGGTCTATCCGATATAAAATGGTGCCGTCCGCGTCAGCAAGAAACAGTGCGAGACGGTGATAGGTCCTGTCAAATGCCGGAATGACAGACAGCCCTGAGGCGGTCTCCTCCTGCGGCGCGCCACCAGCGTCCGCATCGGAATCTGTGCCGGGTTCTGTGGCAGGTTCTGGCTTGATCTCTGGTTCAAATGGGAAGATCTGGCTCTCTACGATGTCAAAACCGCTCTCGGAGATACCGCTTTTTGTTTTGATAGCGTCTAATCGCGCCTGATAGGTCTCGTACAGGACGCGGACGTTGTCTGGAGGTGCTTCTGCTGCGTGAACTGGCAAACATAGAGCGAACAGTGCTGCAAGGCAGAGGACGGTGTACAGCTTATTCAATGGTTGTATTTTTATTTTACTCATAACATGAGCCTTTCTCTAAATTTATGTTTGAATTCTTTATTTTTTTCTTGTATTCAACTGTCATAAAACAAAATCTCTGGTAGTGTATCCAGAGATTTAAAGCCTATATATTTAACTGTCCTTTTGCCGACAGCTCTTTACCTCAACGTTATTTATTCCTCCACTTGCTCATCATTATTTTCTACATCTATTTTCCTCAAATTTAAAATAGTCTCAATATTAAATCCCATATCTTCTCACCTCCCATAATTTATTATATGCACTTTTCTTAAATCTTGTCAATATTCAAACTTTTGTTCCGTAAATTACACTTTTCTTTGACAATATTTGACATATTCCGTATAATTATAGAAGACAAGCAGTTTTCAAACATTTCATTTCTGGCTAAGATGGGATGGTAAAAAGCGGTTTTCGAGCCACATCTGAATAGTGATATTCAGTTTATATAGATACCTCGCTACGAAAGGAGGTGGATATAAGTGATAAAGACAGCCCTGTTTTTTCCTTTTACACGCCGACATTCTTACGGTACATCACAACCGAGCATCCATAACACAGCACAAACACCAAAAGAACCACCAGCATGCTGACGAGATACACAGAAAACAAATCTGTCTGCATCATTTTGCCAAGCGCATTCACCGAGAAATACGCCGATACCGCCAGCACGGCAAAGGGCAGCATGTATGCGCCAGACAGCTCATGCGCGATGGAGCGCGAGAGTGTCTGCGGCGAAAGCCCGATTTTTTTCAGGACAAGATACCGCTCTTTCTCCTCATAAGAATCATTGTAAAGTTTCATAAACATGATGCAGCCGCCCGCGACGATAAATACCAGAAACATAAAGATACAGAGCGCGCAGAGCACTTTGACCCACTCCAGTTCCTTGTCAAATGGATTCACTGCCACGCGCGCAGTAAAATTTTCATCCGTGTTGCTGATGAGCACATCTGCCGCAGCGCGCGCCCGCTCAAAAGCCGTGTTGTCCGCAATCTTATAATTATAAATATACAGCATCTCACTGCCCTGCCGCAACTCTTCATAGGCAGTGTCTGACACCACATAAAAACATCCCATCGCCTCCTGCATGTAGCCAATATAAGGTTCCCGGATGACCTCTGTCTCCTGAAAAACCATATCCCCGAGCCTCACTGGAATACGTTCGCTCCCAGCAATCAAAGACATCAGAATCTGATGTGACAGATAATAAGTCTCATCATCCGCAGGCGCCCGCAGTCCAGCCACGCCGCCGCTCTCCTGCGCCGCGCGCTTCACTTCCGAGTAAGACAGCACCAGATGCTCCGCATCCACACTCAGCGCAGTAAGCGAAGTCTGGCAGGCAATCTCTGTCTCCCCCTGAATCAGCGCCGCCGCCTGTGCGCCGAGTCCCTGCTGGTTGGTGAGGAACTGAAACGTGTACTGGTTGTCAAACACCATCATGTTGTGATAGCGCTCCCGCATCGCAAAGCCTGTCGCAAGCGCTGTTGCCGAGCAGATGCCTATAATGCAGACCATCGCATAGGTGCGGTAATTTTTCCGCATGCGGAAAATCGTCTGGTTCACCCACAGACAGCGCTGCCTGCGGTACAAAAACGATTTCTGTCCTGCAAGCATCTGAAAAAATAAGGGAATCAGACCGCCAAACAGCAAGTAAACGCCGATCATGACAAGCACCACTGCAAGCAGGGCATTTCCTAATAAATCGCTCCTGCTGCCCTTGTTCGCAAGAAAATATCCTACTGCAAGCACAAGGATGCCAGCCGCCGCCTTGATGAACAAAACAGCGCTTTTCGTCTGCACATACTCGTTCTGCCGCGCCGCTGAAATCATAGATAGCACACTGCTGCGGACAATATTCCAATATCCCTTGAGCACAAAAATCACATACACCGCCAGAAAGAATACCACGGTCAACACCACTGGCTTGATCGAAATGCCAAACCGCACCTCAATCTCGGTGTCGGCAACAGCCCCCATCACCATCTGGAACAGCCCTGCAAACAGCGCACCAAAGCCAATCCCTGCCGCCAAAGCCGTGATGCCGACAAAGCTGATCTCAATCATGTAGAGACTGCCGATTTTCCTGTTCGACATGCCCATAAAAATATAAATGCCAATCTCCCGCTTGCGCCTTGTCAGAAAAACATTTGTCGCGTACCACACAAAAAAGAACAAAAAGCACAGCAGCACAATACTCACTGTCTGAATCAGCATATCAATATACTGCTTATTGCGCTGTCCCAATACTGCAAATGTCTCCGAATAGATCATATTCTGAAAATTGAACAAAATCAGAATGGAAAAAGAAAGCGAGAGCACCAGCGACAGGTAACTCTTAAAACCATTGCGGAAATTGATAAACGAAAGGCGAAGCATGCTCATGAGAAGTCACCTCCTATGGAGGTTTGCAGATCTACGATGCGGTTGTAAAATTCCTTCCTGTCACTTCCCCTGCCAATACGGCATTTCATCATACCGTCACTCAGTAAATACACATCCTTCGCATAGGAAGCGCAGTGCGGGTCATGCGTCACCATGAGGATTGTCGCCTGACCGCTGTCGTTGACCCTGCGCAGGCAGTGCAGCAAGTCCTTTCCTGCCTTGGAATCGAGCGCCCCGGTCGGCTCATCGGCAAAGATAATCTCTGGATTGGTAATCAGCGCTCTGCACACCGCACCTCTCTGTTTCTGCCCGCCTGAGAGCTGATAGGGATATTTGCGAAGCTGCTCCTCTATGCCAAATGCCGCCGACAGCGCCTGAATGCGCTCTGCAATCTGTCCTGACGGCACGCCGCCGAGCGCGAGCGGCAGCGCGATATTGTCCTGTAGCGTCATGGTATCCAACAGGTTATAATCCTGAAAGACAAAGCCAATTTTATCTTTTCTGAGTTTTGCAAGCTCTTTATTTGACATGCGTGTCACATTTTTTCCATCAAGCAAAACGGTACCCTGTGTGGGTTTGTCAATGGTCGAAAGGATATTTAACAGTGTCGTCTTTCCAGAACCCGACGGCCCCATAATGGCGATAAAATCCTCCTTGTAAATTGTCAGGTCAATGCCCTTTAGCACGGTCGTTTGAAAATCTTTTGCGCCGTAGCTCTTGATTAAATTCTTGATTTCTACTACTTTTTCATCATTCATATGATCGTCTGACCTCCTTGTATTTGTCTGCTTTATATCTTGTATTGTAGCGCACTTTGGTGGAAAAATCCTTACAGTTACCTTACAATGATGAAAAGTCAAACGATCGAAGAGTCATTTCAATCTGCTTAGCGCGCCTGCACTTTTGCAAGCAGCGCCTCCTGCAATACCTGCGAAAAATTCAGATTCATTTCAAGCGCTGCTGCATTGAGCCATGCAGGAATTGTCAGTGTTTTTCTGACAGATTTGTCAAAATGTTCTTTGGCGTAAGCCTCCACATCAACAGAAACCATATTGACAAAGGCTTCCTCCGACTGAATCTCCAATTCTCCTGCAACTGCATCCAAATCAATTTCATTCATTGGTGATGCCGCCGGAATCGGATCTCCATCCCGCTCAAGCCAGCGAATACGCCCCGCCAGACAATCAACAGCCATAGCCATTGCTTCATCCAGCGTATCACCGCAGGTTGCCAAATCTAAATCCGGGAAAATAACAGAATAGCCATTCTCCTCCTTAAAAAAACATGCTGGATACATTGATAACATTTTAGCCCTCCTCTCTGAAAATGCAAATCATTTTAGCCCCGCCTGTCTCCTGATACTGTTTTCTGTACCTTTTGGAAGATCCTTTCTTTTGGTTTTATTGGCATACTGATTTCCTCCTTGCATTTTCAGGTTATCATATTATGCGCATAAAATCAATGC
Organism: Lachnospiraceae bacterium; assembly: GCA_009774345.1. Taxonomy (GTDB): domain Bacteria; phylum Bacillota; class Clostridia; order Lachnospirales; family Lachnospiraceae; genus COE1. Next base: position 26,613 of record VSNR01000024.1, read on the forward strand.
GTTCTTATTACATGCTTATTAAAAAATCCCCCAACAAGTCAGAGGATTTTGTGTTTTTACGCTGTTTCTGATTCTTCTTTTTTTATTTCTTCCTGTTCCAAAGCTTCCTGCTCCTCGTTGTCGCGGATTTCCTCGTCTGTCTCGGTATCCTCATCAATCTGGCCGCGCTCGTCGAGTTTCTCCTGCAAACGTTCTGAGATCTCCTCCATGCGGTTTAGAATGCTGCTCTGCCCACGCAGTCTCATGATATCATCTTCGTCAAAGAGGGACTGTAGTTCTTTCTTCTGATGCGCTGCCATGGAAAAATGATTATCGCCAAGGTGCGCTATGCGCAAATCCCTTGCAGTGATACGCTCCTGCAAAGCATACTCTCTGTCTTCCTTGAGGGCATACAGTCCACCTTTCATTGACAGCGAATTAAAATACTTCATCTTCGCTTTAAGTTTTTCTTGAACCTCCGGGTCCTCTTCGATACGGATACGCTGTTGAAAAGATTCTTTCACCTCCTCATTATTCGCAAGTGAACAGACAAAATCCTCCATCGCCGCTATTTTTTCCTTTATGGTAAAGTTCTCTGCTGCGTTTGCTCTAACTATATTTTTTCGTTCCAGCTCAACCCCTTTGATGGAATGATCGCTCGCTTCAATCCTCTCTGTACTTGACTGGTCCATGGCGTTTATCGTATCGAGGATTCCAAGCTCTCCCCTCACCGCCACGGCACCAAACCTGCCCTCCATCATATTATCCGTGGACTCAGCCTGCTCCTTTTCGCCATTCTCCTTTTGATCTGCCGCTTTGTTATCCTCCTCATCCTGTTCTTCAAAGCTTTCAAGCATCATCAGCAGTTCCGAGTTTTTCCGGCTGATTTCCTCCTGCTGCATGGATGCTGTCTCTGCTGCCTTTTGTGCCTCCTGCTGCTTTTTTCTCATCTCAGACTTCTGCGCTTCTGCAAGCTGCCGCATCTCGTTTAATGCTGCCAGCTTTTTCTCAACCATTTCCGCGTTCTCTTTATGGTTGTAATCATGAAGCAGATCATTGGACTTATCTCCCCATATTTTGACCTGATTTAGCAGTTCGTCATATAATTCTTCATCGGTGAGTGAAACGGTTTCTTCTTCCTTCGCCTTCTGCTCAGAGGTGTCGGTCTCCTCCGTTTCGGGTGCTTTTGAGGAGCGTGCAAACTTGAGCGGCACCTTCGCAGCATCCTGTCTCATGAGCGCCATCGCCTCAGCCGACAGCGTCATGGTCGCTGCCTCCATCTTCTGTGCCGCTTCACGGGATTCTATCATTCGACGGCGCGAAAGCACTGTCACAGATGTGTCTGTCTTGTATGCCTTTGTCGCAAAATGATTGTTAAAATGATTGACTGAATGAACCTGATTGATTTGCATCTGCATGTTTCCAACCTCCTTGTTGATTCTTGTAAATCCTTTTACATGTGCCTTTATCTTTATGTATCCTAATATTATATCGGACTAAATCCACCTTCTTATAATATTCTGTTCATACTTTCACGTATAAGTTCAACAATCTGCTCTGTTGAATACTACAGTGGCACCAATTTTTTACGGAACTAGGCTGACGGAATGTGAATAAGTCTTTTCCGTCAGCCTTTAAACCTTACACTATTCCTTCTAATTCTTTCTCATCAATATTTTTTTCAAACATCTCCTCCTTCTCTTTTTGATTAAGTACTCCATCCTTTTCATCCTTCTCCTCTTGATTAAGTACATCATTCTTATCCTCGTTGTCGCGGATTTCCTCATCTGTCTCGGTATCCTCATCGATATGGTCACGCTCGTCAAGCTTCTCCTGCAAACGTTCTGTGGTGTCCTCCATGCGGTTTAAGACACTGCTCTGCCCACGCAGTCTCATGATATCATCCTCGTCAAAGAGAGATTGTAATTCTTTCTTCTGATGCGCTGCCATGGAAAAATGATTATCGCCAAGGTGCGCTATGCGCAAATCCCGCGCTGTAATCCGCTCCTGCATCGCAAACTCCCGCTCCTCTGTCAAATCATGAAGCTGGTTCTTGTTTTTTAATCCTAAGAAGTAATCTTTCATCGCCTCGAGTTTCTTCTGCTTGATTTCGTCGCCTGCATCCTTTGCGACCTCTATCCTTTTTTCAAACAGGTCTTTCATTATTTTATCGTTTACAAGGTTTGCGACAAAGTCCGACATCGCCGCAATTTTTTCTTTGATATTAAAATTTTCCGCCTTATCCGCGCGATGGATATTTTTCCGCTCTGTTTCAATTCCCTTGACAGAGTGGTCATTGGCAGCAATCCGGTATGTACTTGACGCGTCCATCATATTCATCGTGTACAGCATTCCCATCTCTCTCTTTACCGCACCTGCGCAAAGCTGCCCTTCCATCAGACTGCCTTCTGGCTGCTCACTGCTGTTTTCCTTCTCCTCCGACTGCTCCTCGTCCTCTGACATTTGCTCGTCATCTTTGTCCTGCTCCTCAAAGCTTTCGATCATCATAATCAGCTCCGAATTTTTCCGGCTGATCTCCTCCTGCTGCATGGAAGCCGTCACCATGTCTTTCTGCGCATCTCTCTGCATTTTGCTGATCTCAGACTTTTGCAGCTCTTCGAGTTTCATCATCTGTGTCAGCGCTGCCGCCCGTTCGCCAGCCATCTCCTTTGTCTCTCTATGGTTATAGTCATGCAGAATATCCGCGGTTTTGTCTCCCCACATTTTGACCTGCGCCCAGAGCTCCTCATATAATTCTTCGTCCGTCAGTTCCACGGACTCCTTACCTTCCTCGGTTTTCTCCTTTTGGGTATTCATATACTGGTCGAGCCGCTCCATCGCCTTCACCTGTCTGGCGAGCGACATCGCCTCACCGGAGAGCGTAACTCTCACGGACTCGGACGCCCGCGCCTTTTCCTGCGATTCGATCATACGGCGGCGCGCATGCAAAGATGTGTCTTTGTCTGATTTGCCCATTTTGCCAGCAAAACGTCTGTTTAATTGATGACATTGATTTGCTTGATTGAGTTGTAGCCTCATCTTTCAACCTCCTTGTTGTAATGAATGTAAATCCTTTTACATGTGTCTTTATCTTTCTGTATTCTAATATTATATCGGACAAAATCGGGTTTGTTATAATATTATTTGTTTATAATCTATGTGTTTCCAACCGGGCATGAGAGCGATTTTCTCCGTTAGTATTTACTGACACTTCTCATTCGAATGTTTGTTTGCCAAAAATAAAGAAGCTGCCGATAGACAGCCTCTTTATTTGATTATGAAATCTTAACTCGGCTTAAAACCTGTGATAAATTGTCTGTATCTGGGTTGAATGCAGCATAATTTTGTTTGAATATATCAGCCGCACTCAGCATTTTGCCATTTAGATTCTCTGGTACTTTATGCTGTTCCATTGCTTTTGAATCGTTTGTGTATATTAATATTCAATCCTCACTAGAATTTTTTTCAAGCATCTCCTCCTGAGCTTCTTGATTGTGTACTTTATCCTTCTCCTGATCTTCTTTGTCATGGATTTCCTCATCCGGTGCGGTATCCTCTTCAATCTGGTCGCGCTCGTCGAGCTTCTCCTGCAAACGTTCTGTGATATCCTCCATGCGGTTTAAGACGCTGTTTTGTCCCTGTGACTTCAAGATATTCTCTTCAAAAATGGATTGCAGCTCACTCTTTTGGCGTTCTGCCATCGAGAAATGATTGTCTCCAAGGTGTGCGATTCTCAAATCCCTTGCAGTGATGCGCTCCTGCAATGCATACTCTCTGTCTTCCTTGAGGGCATACAGTCCACCTTTCATTGGCAGCGAATTAAAGTACTTCATCTTCGCTTCAAGCTTTTCTCGAACCTCCGGGTCTTCTTCGACACGGATACGCTGTTTAAAAGATTCTTTCACCTCTTCATTATTCGCAAGCGAACAAACAAAATCCTCCATCGCCGCTATTTTTTCCTTTACAGTAAAGTTCTCTGCTGCGTTTGCTCTAATTATATTTTTTCGTTCCAGCTCAACCCCTTTGATAGAATGATCACTCGCTTCAATCCGGTCAGTACTTGACTGTTCCATAGCGTTTATTGTATCGAGGATTCCAAGCTCGCCCTTCACTGCCACCGCGCCAAACCTGCCCTCCATCATATTGTCTGTGGACTCAGCATGTTCCTTGTCGTCGCTCTCCTTTTGATCTGCTACGTCGATATTCTCCTCATCTTGTTCTTCAAAGCTTTCAATCATCATCAGCAGTTCTGAATTTTTCTGGCTGATTTCCTCCTGCTGCATGGATGCTGTCTCTGCTGCCTTTTGTGCCTCCCGTTGCATTTTACTCATCTCTGATTTCTGCATTTCAGCAAGCTGCCGCATTTCGTTTAATGCTGCCATCCTTTTCTCAACCATTTCTGCGTTTTCTTTATGGTTATAGTCATGAAGCAGGTCATTAGACTTATCTCCCCATATTTTGACCTGATTTAACAGTTCGTCATATAATTCCTCGTCTGTGAGCGAAACGTTTTCTTGTTCCTCCGCGTTCTGTTTAGATGTGCCGACCGCCTCCGTTTCAGGTGATTTTGAGCGTGCAAACTCGAGGCGCGACATCGCCTTTTCCTGTCTTATGAGCGCCATCGCCTCAGCCGACAGCGTCATGGTCGCTGCCTCGATCTTCTGCGCCTTTTCCTGCGATTCGATCATACGACGGCGCGAATACACTGACACAGTTGTGTCTGTCTTGTATGCATTTGTCACAAAACGATTGTTAAAACGATTGAATTGATGAACCTGATTGATTTGCATCTGCATATTTCCAACCTCCTTGTTGATTCTTGTAAATCCTTTTACATGTGCCTTTATACAATACTGTGGTGTTAACGCACTAACCTCAGTCATAAAACGGCATTTTACTATCTAATAAATTATGATATAAATTTTTCAGTTC